>DKGH01000087.1 GCA_002453165.1 Verrucomicrobia bacterium UBA6775 | reverse complement strand
GCCCTTGGCCAAGCGATGCCGCTCGATGGCCACGCCAAGCCGGGCGGCGGCAAACCGGTTCATCAACTCTCCTGACTTGACCAAGATCTTTTCGTTCCCCCGAAGCAAAGTACGAGTAAAAACGTGCCAATTCTTCGTCGCCTCCACCTTGGCTTCCATAAACAACATATTGACGGATAACTGTTGAATTCTCCCGGAGGTCTTCGCCTCGCGAATGAGCGACACATACTCTTTCAGGGTGGAATCGTAGAAAATTAAATCCTGATAATGCCAACTTTTCGGGATAAGTCCGTTTGGCCTTTTGAATGGGCCACTGCTATCCCTCTCTCCAGTGATGATCTTTTCAATATAATTGGGACCATAACCAAGGCGCTCGGCCTGTATCGCGAGTTCCATTTGGCCAAGGTACTCCTTGTCAATCGCCAGCAATCGCTCAAGTTCCTGAAGATGCTCGTCGCTCAGCTTACCGGTGTGCAGGCATTTGTTGATCATATCGACCGTGATGTGGCCGATGGAAATATTGACCAGTTGACTGATCGTGAACAACCCTGCACCGGAGGCCTCGAACAATCGAAACTGCAGGCGGATATCCTCCATCGCCCCATCGACATCGCCACGATACAGCTTGGCCAAGGCGGTATATTGCAGGAGCTGGGCGACTCCTTTAAACTTGGCTAGATGCGGCAAACTGGTGTCGGGGCCGTTCTCGTAGGCTATCGGAAAATAATGACCAGGCCGCTTGGCTGCCTCCCGTAGATCGCTCAACAACCCATCGAATTGGGTAAAGTAATGCTGGATCAATTCTTCATCACTCAAATCGGAGGGCGGTTCATCGGCAAAGAACGCATATTCGACCTTTCTGTTACCCCGTGAAAACTTGGTTGGCAATCGCTGCGCAAACCCACGCCAGTCTGGAAAAACCATGTGATTCGAGACTCGCCTTAATCCACTGACCACTGATCTGGGGCTTCGATCCAGCAGGGCGTCCAGTTCCTCCTCGGCCTTAGGATTTTTGTAAACCGGTTTGCCGCCTAGTTCCTGTGTGAAAAGAAGCGCGTTGAACGGCTTGGCCATGAAGAAGTTGTCGTCATCGGCCGGGATCTCGCCGATGTAATCCTCCATGCTATATTTCCAACCGTTCGACTCACCAGTAGCCTTGTGCTTGGCCCAAGCCCGGGCGCCCGTCCACCCCCCGATGAGGTAGTAGCCCAGCACACCAACCACGGCCAGGCCAACCAGCCCGACCCCGCACCACGACAGGCGCACGACGACACGATGGAAAGTCCCTTTACTCTCCTTCCAACCAAACTGAGTCAGCACCGCAATCAGGTTCACCGGAATCGCGTAGGCAAAACCGAGGATGGTCGCACCCGTAGCGATCGCCTCATTTGTATCAAAACCGTACCAACCTATTCCTCCCCCGATCAGGCCTGCCACGAAGGGTCCAACATAAATCAACAACGTATGAGTCAGCAACTGACGACGGTTACCCCGGTTTTTCGGCCGGGAGACAAAGTAAACGGCTAGCCCCAAATAGCTGCCGCATAACCCCAACAATAAACCCCAGTCAGGTTCACCCGTGATAACATCGCCAATGTACGCACCCGAGATGGCAGCACCAAGCGGCCCGACAACAATCAGCAACAGATGCGAAATCGCCCGAAGCCTCCCGCCGGGTTCCTTTGAGCGAATTGCAAACGCCAGGATGAACAGAAATAAAAAGGCATACAACAAGAGACCCAGGAACCCGACGTCATCCAAGTCACCACCATTCTTTAAATCTCCAAAAGACATTATACCTCCGAAAAATAGCAGGACAAAATTGAAGTACACCAACGCCTTTAGCAAATTCGGACAATCGATCACTGGGGGACTGTTGTTGGAATCCATAACAAAGGGAGACTCACATTACTCATTTATTAAAGCAAGGCATAAACCGGCCAAGCCCGATTTCTCGCTTGGCCAAGCAGAATATAATTGCGCGAGAGCGACTTAGAGTGCGGCGCTCCAAGACGCTTGCGCTTTTCATTCAAATTGCTCTAAGTGCTTGGTGTCTGTAAGGTTAAATAACGATTGGTGGAAAACCCGTAGAATCCGTGTCTCGATCCGAGGACGGCGGGGCAACCGTCTCTACCTCCTTCGTGGTCTTCGTGAACTTCGTGGTTAATTAACCCCGCTTGGCCAAGTGCTACTTTTCGTTGCGAAGCTCTAGGATCGTTTGGGCCAGTGCCTGGCCGACTCGCGTGAAGGTGATCGTGCTGCCAAGGTAGTGGTACGGGAAATCGGAACCGATCAGCACCCATTCCTCCAGATTCTCCCGCCACTTGGGGAAGGCCTCATCGGCGCGTTTGTCCCAGTAGATGTCAGTCGGGATGGCTTTCACGTTGCCCCTGAAATCGGCGATGTCGTTCATCGAGGCCTGCGCCTTCTGGACAACGACCATGTTGCCCTTGGCCTCTTTGAATCCGTTCTGTCCCATGATGCCGATGGCCACCGGCAGGTTTGGGACATCGAGTTCCTTGCGGACGTCGCGGATGAAGTTTTCCATGTTCTTCGCGTACTCACCCGGCAGGCGGCCGTACATGTCATTCCAACCCTGGAACCAGACGAAGCCGGCGATCTCGTATCCGCGCCCGTCGTACTGCGGAAAGCGGATCTTGATTTCGCTGAGCGTTGTTTTGATCTCGGTCATCATTAACCGGTAAAAATGGCCGTAACGATCAACGACCTGCTTACGGTATTCGTCCGCCTTGGCTTTACGAATCTTTTCGATCGAAGCGCTGCTTTTCTCCTCGATTTCCTTGCGCTTTATATCCGGGTTGTCCTTCTTGGCCTTGTTCCATTCGTTGCGGATGATGTTGTTGTAGTCACGCTTGATCATGTTCTCGACCGACTCAGCGATGGCTTCCTCCGACTGCAACCCGGAGCTTGGCGGCCGGAAATCGATGCCGATGCTCTTGCCGCCCCACGCCGTCTTGATGAGCAGCACCGGCTCGTCGTAGTGGTTGCCCATCACGTGGCCAAACTGCAACTCCAGCCCGATGCAACCGGGGGAGCCGTAACCAACCGTCAGGTTGCCCCGGCGCTTGAGGTAGTTGATCCACACGTCCTCGCGCTCGATGTACTCACCGTCCTTGTGGAAGTGGGCGAAAAAATCTCGGGTCTCAGGTGCCTTGATCTGGTGATTAAGTAGAGGATCGATTTTGCCCTTACCCTCCATGTTGGACTGGCCGGCGAGTATGAACACCTTTACCGGCTTTTTCTCCTCAGCCAACGCCGTCCACCCCAGCGACAGACTCAATAAGAAATAAACAAAGTGCTTCATGGTATTAACTGCCGAATTTTTTACCCGGAACACCACAGCGAGTCGAGTTTACACTTGCCGCAAACAGCCCCGATGGATAGAAACACGCCTTAACGCATTTTTTTTCAATCGCACGCTGCCATGAAAACATCCAAACGACACGGATTTACCCTGATCGAACTGCTCGTGGTGATCGCCATCATCGCGATCCTCGCCAGCCTGTTGCTGCCGGCGTTGGCCAAGGCCAAGCAGAAGGGCGTCCAGACCGTGTGCATCAACAACCTCAAACAGTGGGGCTTGGTGTGGCAGTTTTATTGCGACGACAACGACGGCAAGTTCAGCAACGGCCTTAAGGTCGGCTGGGCGCGCGGCGAGTGGGTGGCTTCACTGGAAAAATTCTGGCGCAAGCAGGACATCCTCCTCTGCCCATCCGCCAACATGGCCCGCGACCGAAACGGCGAGAGCTATCGACTGATCAAGGTACCCAAGTACAAGCACGACCAGTACGCGGTGTTTGGCAGCTACAACGCCTCCTACCGGCACGGCCACATTTCGCAGGACGGCGGTATCCCCACCCGCTCCAGCTACGGTAACAACAACTGGCTCTACAACGCACCGCGCACGATTCAAAACCGCAACATGGACTGGCACTGGCGAACGATGGATCCGGGTGGACACGACCTGAATAACATCCCGATGTTCCTCGACACGATGTGGCGCGGCGGAGGCCCGTACCACGGCAACAACAACAAGATCATGGCCGGCAATTACAATGGTGACTGGCAGGGCGCCGGCAAGGAGATGATGCACTTCGCGTTCGACCGCCACGCCGGGGGAACCCAGGGCGTGTTTCTCGACCACTCCGTGCAGCACATCCCGATCAAGAAATTGTGGCGCCTAAAATGGCACAGACAATTCGACACCAGCAAAAAGATCAACTGGCCCCGCTGGATGGCCGGTTATCCCGAGCACAATTAAAGACTTTCCCAACAACAAACCAAACCAAGGAGAACCCGGCACAGGCCGGGTTCTTTTTTTGGCTTTGCGCTTGGCCAAGCGGACGGGATAACTTGGCCAAGCGCAGGTCGCAGGTACATGGCGTTCGATCAACAGGCCCTCTCTCAGTTCAAGGAAAAGCTACTCATCATGGCCAGCCACGCCGAGAGCGTGGTCACCCGGGCCGTGCGTGCCTATCTTGACCGAGACGAGCCACTCGCCCAGCAGGCGCTGGAGACGGACGAAATCATTGACCAATTCGAAATCCAGATCGACCGAATCGCCCTCGATTTGCTCTCGCAAAACCCCGGCGAACTTGAGTTAAGGCACATCACCTGCGGCATGAAGATCGCGCAGGATTTGGAACGGGTCGGGGATGAAGCCACAACGATCGCCAGTCGATCCATCGAGTTAATGGCCCTGCCCACGCTGGACACCCCGCTGGACATCGCCGAGATGACCTTCCTCGTCAACGCCATGCTCAAGGACGCGCTCGACGCATTCGTTGTCGGTAACACCGTCTTGGCACGGGGCGTCATTCCGCGCGACAGGCAAGTCGACGAGCTGAATAACACGTATCAACGACAGCTCACCGAGTTGATGGAGGCCGAGTCGAATAACATCCGCCGCTGCCTTCACCTTGGCGTCATCACCAAGTGCCTCGAGCGGATCGGCGATCACGCCAAGAACATCGCCGAGGATGCGGTGCTGCTCCACGAGGGTACCGACATTCGGCACTCCGAACCCGGTACCGAGTAATCATGCCCAAAAAAAACGAAACCCGAATCCTTGTTGTCGATGACGAACCTGATGTGCTCGAGTTGGTCGTTTTTCATCTGGAGAAGGAGAATTTCAAAGTGGCCGTGGCTGACACCGGCGACAAGGCGCTGAAGATGGCGCGTTCCCAAGTCCCCAGCCTACTCGTGCTCGACCTGATGCTGCCGGGAATCAACGGTCTCGAGATTTGTCGACTGCTAAAGCAGAATCCAAAAACGCGCGATATACCGATCCTCATGCTCACCGCGCGTGCGGCCGAGGAGGATCGCATCCGCGGGCTCGAACTGGGCGCACACGACTACGTCACCAAACCATTCAGCCCGCGCGAACTTGTGCTGCGCGTGAAAAACCTGCTGCGTCTCACCGAGGTCAATCGTGACGGGGTGGAAGTCATTGAGACCGGCCCGTTCCAACTGGACACCGTCCGGCATCAGGCGGTCGTCAACGGCGAACCGGCAACCATCACCTCGACGGAATTCAAGCTGCTCTGCCTGTTGACCGGCCGTGCCGGCGAGGTGCAAACCCGCGAGACTCTGCTGCGTGACGTCTGGGGTTACGCCCCCACCCTCGACACCCGCACGGTCGACACCACGATGCAGCGGCTTCGCGCCAAGCTTGGCCAGGCGGCCGCGCACCTCGAGACCGTTCGCGGTGTCGGCTACCGCTACGTCGAACCGGCATCATGAGCGGCTGGATCGTCTCTATCATTCTGCTTGGCTGTCTGGTTGCCCTGCATCTTTTTTGGCAAAACCGCTGCCGATCGATTGCGCTTGGCCAAGCGGAAGCCACCGGGCGGGAGGCTGGCCTAGCCAAGGCGGTCGGCATGGCCGGGATGTTCGCAAACATGCCGGAGGGCGTCCTGGTCACTGATGCCGACGGCCGAATCGAGTTTGCAAACCAGGCGTTCTGCCGATTGTTCGACCTGCAGGAAAACCCCAGCGGCAAGACCTTGATGGAGGCCATCCGCATCCATCAGGCCAACGACCTGATCGAGCGGCTCAAGGTGGAGAGTAGCATCGAGCAGGAGGAGTTCATGCTGCCAGATCTCGAGCAACGATTCCTGCAGGCCAACGGCGTGGCGATCCGCGAGAAGGACGGCGGTCATCGCGGCACAATCCTGATGTTCCACGACCTGACACGAATGAAGCGGCTGGAGAATCTGCGGCAGGAGTTTGTCGCCAACGTCAGCCACGAGTTGCGCACGCCACTCTCGATCATCAAGGGCTACGTCGAGACGCTGCTCGACGCCGAAGAGGATCCCGAGTCGATGAATCACCGTTTTCTCGCGAAGATCGAAAACCACTCGAACCGGCTGACTTTTTTGATCGAGGACATTCTCACCCTGTCGCGGCTCGAGTCAGGCGGGATCGGGCTGGAACTGCGAGACATCGATCTCGGACAACTGGTGGACAGTGTGCTCGATAGTCTCCGCGAGATGGCCGGCAAAAAGGGGGTTCGACTGGAAAACGATGTCAGAGAAAAGTTGAGACTGTTCGCCGACAGCCAACGCGTTTTTCAGGCACTGAATAACCTGGTCGAAAATGGCATCAAGTACGGAGGCGAATGCGTCTGTGTCTCGGCAAAAAGCGACGGCAGCGAAATCGACCTGTGCGTCACCGACGATGGCCCCGGCATTCCCGCCGAGGCGTGCGAGCGTATTTTTGAACGCTTCTACCGGGTCGACAAAGCGCGCTCACGCGAGATGGGCGGCACCGGCCTTGGCCTCTCCATCGTCAAGCACGTCACCCAGCTTCACGGCGGCTCGGCCCGTGTCGAGAGTGCACCGGGCGAAGGTGCCAGTTTTCACCTCACCTTTCCGATCCCCGACAAGCCAGTCGATACCGAGACCGGCTAGCGCATCAACAACCCGGCCACGCTGGCGGTGAGGTAACAGGCCAAGAGGCCTCCGACCATCGCCCGCAGGCCCAGCTTGGCCAAGTCCGCCCGCCGCTCCGGCACCAGCGTGCTGATTCCCCCGATCTGGATCGCCACGCTGGCGAAGTTGGCAAACCCGCACAACGCAAACGTCGCAATCGTCACGGTTCGCTCACTAAGCGCGCCCTCCCCCGTGGTCATGTTGGACAGGCTGAGGAAGCCCACGAACTCATTGAGTACCACCCGCTCGCCCAGCACCGTGCCCACCCGCAGGCATTCGTCGGCCGGCACACCCATCATGAAGGCGAACGGCACATTCAGCCAACCGACCGCCTCCTGAATAGTAATGGTCCAGTCCGTCCACGACAACGCCCAGGCCAGCAGCGCGTTGGCAAGGTACACCATCGCGATAAAGGCGATCAGCATTGCGATCACATTGATCGACAGGCGCATTCCGTCTGCCGCGCCCTGGCACAGGGCATCGATGCTGTTGGTGGCCGGGCTCCTCGGCAGTTCGCAGGCCTCGTTCGCCGTTGCACTTTTTTCCGTCTCGGGAAACATCAGTTTCGCAATCACCAACGTCCCGGGAGCACTCAGCAGCGACGCCGTCAACAGGTGACCCGCATCGATCCCGAGCGAGGCGTAGGCCGCCGCCACTCCGCCGGCGATGGTCGCCATGCCGCCCACCATCAACGCCATCAACTCACTGCGCGTCATGCCGGCGAGGTAAGGCTTCACGATCAGCGGCGCCTCGGTTTGGCCCATGAACACATTCGCGGCCGAGGCCAACGTTTCGCTGCCGCTCGTGCGCAGCGTGCGCCGCATCACCCAGGCGATGCCGGTGACGATCCACGGCAGCACGCGCCAGTGGTAAAGCAGTGATGAAAGTGCCGAGACAAAAATGATCGTGGCCGGAATCGCAATGACAAACAGCACCCCCTTGCCCGGTCCGAACACGTTCTCCATGTTCTCCCGCTCAGCCAACGGTCCGAACACCAGTTTTGACCCCTCGTTGGCGAACTCGTTCAGCTTGGTGACGGCCACGTTGGCCGCCTCGAACAACCCTTGGCCAAGCTGTGTCTGGAAAACCAGCAGCGCGATGATCAACTGCAGGCCCATCCCCCAGCCGACCACCCGCCATGGGATGTTGCGGCGATGGGTGGACATCGCCCAGGCCAAGCCAAGGAAGGTCAGAATGCCAAGCAGGCTGATGAGCCGCAATGTGATCACGAGAGCCGGACGCTAGTGGCCCGCTTGGCCAAGCGCAAGCCAAGCCGACGGTCAACGCAACTCATCCGCCGTCCAGGGTTTGTCCCGGTCAGCCGTCCCGACGCGGATCTTTTCCACCGCCTCGGCGGAGACTGCCGCGGCCTCCTGCCCAAACTCCTTCCGGATGTACGACAACACAGCGGCAATCTGGTGGTCGCTCAGTCCCCCCATAGCTGGCATCGGCACTGCGTTCCCTGTCCCGTACTTCTGGCCGGCCACGGTTATCGGCCCGGTCAGCCCGTGGAGGATCACCTTGACCAGTCGTTCCGGGTCGCCGCTCACCCACTCGCTCCCGGCCAGCGGCGGGTACACCCCGGGCAGGCCTTTCCCCTCCGGTTGATGACAGGCCATGCAGGCCATGTTGTAGAGTTGCTCCCCCTCCGACGCCCTTTTCGGCGGCGTGCCGCGCAGCTTTCGCAAAAAATCCGCGCGCTCGGTGTGGCCGGCAAAATCCAGTTTCCCGTCGCGCAGGGCGTGATCCCAATACGGCTGCAACGCCCGAGCGCTCGTGCCAATGGCGTAATCGAGAAAACGATCCCGCTCTCCGGCCCAAACCTGCATAACGACCTCGACCGACTCTGCCCGGGGCACATACGTTGCGGCCACTGCCGCCTCCAGCCGGACGCGCGGATGTTCATCGCCGGCCCGCTGCCTGAGCCGGGCCATTGGCTTGACCAGGCGCGTGCCCCACTTGCCGGCCACGCGCGTGGCATAGGCGCGGACGCGATGATCGTCCGAGGCCAACAGCCGATCGAGCAGCCTTGGCCGCACCGTCTCATGCGCCTCGTACACGCCGATCACCTCCAGCAGCCATTTATCGTCCGCCACCTCCCAGCGCTTGGCCAGCCAGGCGTCCGCCTCGCGAATCACCTGCGGGCTTGGCCGATAAAAAAGCAGTCGCTTGGCCTGATAACGCGTCCAGCGTTCCAGCGAGGACAGTTGCTCCAGCAGATCGCTGACCGACATCGCAGCGAGATCCGGTTGTTGAATCGGCGGAAAGCCATTGGCTGTGATCCGCCAAATACGCCCGCTCGTCTTATCGCGGTTGGGGTTGGCGTAGCTCGCCTGATAATGGCCGATGATCGGGTTCGTCCAGTCGGCCAAATACATCGCGCCGTCCGGCCCGACGCTCACGTCCACCGGCCGAAACGCCGGCGTCGAGGACGTCACCACGCGCGGGCGCTGCCTGCTCTTGAAGCCGGCGCCGTCGTCGAGAATTTCGTGCAGTTCCACCACCGAGCCAAAGTAACCGCCGATCAATGCGTTGCCCTGAATCTCCGACGGCAACGCCTGTGTCCCGATGATGTCGATCGACGTTGTCTTGGGGGATGTTTCGAACAGCGCGCCAGTCGGGTGATACTGCTCCGGCGAATTGCGGTACGACACGCTCGCCTCCGTCGCCGAGCTGCTGCCGGATGGATTGCCCCCGCGCACCATCCCCGGCACCGTCCAGTAGCCGTGGGGCCGGTCGCCGCTTTTGTGAAACACCTGCCCGTAGTCGTCAAACGTCACGCCCCAGCAATTCGCGCCGGCCATGCCGCCTCCAAAAAATCCCTCAAGCCGAAGCTCCCGCGGACGCAGCCGCCACACCGCGGATCGGTCCAACCGCGCGATGCCCCACGGCGACTCCACGCGCGACATCGCGTGCAGCCCCTGCGTAAACCAAAGGCTGCCGTCCGGCCCGTGACTGATGCTGTTCACGAGCTGATGCGTGTCCCCGATACCAAACCCCGAAAAGAGCACACGTCGGATATCAGCACGGCCGTCCCCGTCGGTATCCTTCAGGTGCAACAGCCGGTCAAAGTCACAGACGTACAATCCGCCCGCGCCCGGCTCCACCCCCTGCACCATGGTCAATCCCTCCGCAAACCGGTGCGACCGGTCCGCCCGGCCATCACCATTCGCGTCCTCCAAAACGAGTACGAAATCGGTGCGAGGCGAACTGGCCAAAGTCTGCGGGTAGGTCGGCGAACAAGCCACGTACAGCCGCCGTTTTTCGTCCCAGGCAAACTGAATCGGCTTCACCACGCCATCAGCCTCGGAGGCGTACAGGTTCACCTCGTACTGGTCGTCCACGGTGAA
Source organism: Verrucomicrobia bacterium UBA6775 (assembly GCA_002453165.1). Taxonomy (GTDB): domain Bacteria; phylum Verrucomicrobiota; class Verrucomicrobiia; order Limisphaerales; family UBA1096; genus UBA1096. The sequence continues at coordinate 10,771 of DKGH01000087.1, read as the reverse complement.
AGCCGCCAACTGCTCCTTCGGTGGCAGCGTTTTTTTCTCCGGCTTGGCCAAGGGGGTCGGCTTCGGGCTGTACGGCGCCACCGCTTGGCCAAGCGCCAACGCGTGAACCCGCCGCTCCGCCTCCTGCAGCAACGGCAATTGCCGCTCGAATGACGCCTTCAACGATGGCAGGCCACCACCGGCTCGGCCGTATCGCTGGCTGATCCGATCGCCGTACACGAATGACCAGTTCGCCGGCCGCCAGCAGTCGAACCACAACTGGTTTTTGCGGACGATCTCCTCGCGCATACCCGGAGGCGGAGCCTTGGCCAAATCGACACCCAACTGCCGGGCGATCTCGGCACCCACCCGCTCCAACCCCTGCTCTATCAGGTGGATTCCATTCTCCGTTAGGCGCTCGGCCACGCGCGAATCCGAGCTGTCGACGAACGGCGAATATAGATCCACAAACACCGCGCCTCGTTGAACTGCAATCTCCCGAATTGCCTTCGTGTAGGCATACACGTCGGCGTCGCGGCTGGGGAGGTCCGGCGCGTGGGAAGCCTGCGGCGACTCAAATGGCAATGGCGAAAGCAACACCACACGCCGAGTGCGCTGTGCGAATTCGTCCAGCAGTCGATGATAGGCCGCAGTGAACTCGGTGAGTCGCCCCCGGCCGTCAAGCGATTCCATCTGCCCAAACTGGACGACCAACATCGTCGCCCCGGCGGCATGAAGCTGTGCGGGCCAGTCGCCAAAATTTACCTCGCGCCACTGCTGGTAAACCGTGTCCGCCTCCCATGCCATGAACCGAAACCTCGGTTTGTGCGCGGCAAAACCGGACGCAAGCATCGACTCCATCACGCCGGATTTTTGTTCGCGAACCAGGTTTTCCTGACCAATAAACACGACCACTTCATCGTCCGCCATTGCAAACCTGCCGCCGGCAAATCCCGCGATCGGCTCGCCCGGTTTGACCACACCAAATCGGCTGTAAATCTCCTCCGCCGGTGGCACCTGCGAACACACATTCCCCTGCGGCAACCACAGCGCGGCAAAAAGGAAAGCCCATCGACGAAAGTGCATGGGGGAAAATCGGGTACACGTACCCCTCGTGTCAAATCCCCATTGAGTTGCCCCGGTCTCGTCCGCATACTGCACTGCCACATGGCTTGCGTTTCCGAACCATCCGCCGACGGCAGCAACCGCTGGCGAACGTTGATCAGCCGGTACTGGTTTTTGACACTGCTGGTTTTGATGATCCCGATCGGCCTATGGTTGCCCGAGGGGGGGGTTGCGATCAAAAACACCGGATGGGCCACCCCAGTGCTCGTCGGCGTAATGATGGGCATCTCCGGCTTCACGCTGGACACCGGCAAGCTCCAGAGCCAGGCGACCAATCTCGGCGCCATCGGACTGGTGCTCGTCTCGACCTACTGCGTTGCGCCGCTCGTCGCGTACGGCTTGGCCATCGGATTGCAACCGGAAGGGAACGCCCATTTTTTGACTGCTGTGATGCTCTTGGCCGCGCAGGCGAGCAGCCTCGCCTCGGCCCTGGCGCTGACCGTGCTCGCCCGGGGCAATCAGGAAATCGCGCTCATTTTTACCCTGCTGTCCAGTTCGCTCACCGTCGTTCTGACGCCGTTCATTCTGCAGCTCAGCGTCGGTGCCGAGGTGGAACTCCCGGTGGCCAGCATGATTTTAAAAATGCTGCAGGTAGTCATTTTACCGGTCGTGCTTGGTCAGATGCTGCGTCGTTTTCTTTGGAAAAAAACCCAGCCGTTCATCAAGGGCATCCGTTTGGTGCCGCAGATAATCATTCTTGTTTTTGTCTACTCCGGCTTCTCGGTGGCCACCGGGCAGATTCAGGGCAACACGGAAATCTTCCTCCGCATCGCGCTTGTCTCCACCCTGCTGCACGCGATCCTGTTGGGCTGGAATTTTGGGATGAGCCTGCTCTTCCGGTTGGACAGCGGCACCGGCACGGCTCTGGTCTTTTCCGGTTCGCAAAAAACGCTGCCCAATGGCATCTATCTTTGGGAACGCTTCTTCGGGGACAATCCGATCGGAGCGCTGCCGCTCGCCATCTATCACCTGATTCAACTGGTGGTGGACACGTTTCTCGTCCCTTTTTTCGAACGGCGAAACACCCGCAACTGATCCAGCCGCTTGGCCAAGCACCCGGCCAAGCGCGCTCGCTTTAATTCCGCAGCCAACTTCGGAGCGGCGAGTGGCGAACAAGATCGAGAAACAGTGCGTTGAGCCGCGCAGCCTTGGCCTCCTCCAAGCGCAACGTGGCCACGGCAGTCAACAGCAACACCAAGGCCACCCCCGCGAAATAGAGAGTGTACTCATTCCACTCGACCCCCAGCCAGATCGATTTGCTGGCTGACATCACGTCGATCATCACGCCCCAAAGCGTCGGGGAAAGGCCCATCGCCAGGTTGCCGACCACGGCGTACACCGCGAAGTAATGGCTGCTGCCCAGGCGCGGCACGGTGGCCATCGCAAGGCGTGTCATCGACATCGTCACGCTGGAGAGCACGAATCCGAAACTCAGGTACAGCCCGGCCACCGCGTAAAAGTTCAACGGCAGCACCTTACCGGCTATCAACCCAAACACACCCACGCAAACCAGCCCCATGATGAGGCCGAACAAAATCACCGGCCGACTCCCCAGTCGATCCAGCCGTGTCTTGAGAAACCAAAGTGTGCCCAGCGCCCCGACAAACTTGGCCGCCGAGGCGAGCATGATGTGGTTCGCCTGCATACCGGCCTCGGCCTTGAGATACTTCACCGTGAACGCCGCCAAGCCGCCAAGCGCAATGGCCATGAACAGCTCCGTCCAGAGCAATTTTCGAAACGGTTTGGCCGCAAAAATCTCCGCCCACGGAGCCTGCTGTTTTTTGCCGGCCTCCTCCTCCGGCGGGGCCACGTCCGGCACACGCCGAATGAACGCGATGCTCACCGCCCCCATCATAAAACTGAACGCAAACAGCACGGTGAACTGCCCACTCGTCGGCGATTTGCCCAGGTAAATTGCCACCAGCAAAAACGCCACAAGACTCCCGGCGTTGGCGAACGCGCTCTCGAGTGTCAGGTATCGTCCACGAATCGTCTCCGGGATCAGGCCGCGAATCCACGGAAACCAGGCGCAACTGGCGATCCCCCGGATCATGTTGAACGCGAACAGCAGGCCGATCACCAGCGCCAGTTGGCTCTGCGAATTCAGGACTCCGTCCATCATCGGCACGAATATCAATCCGAGCACGAACAGCAAACGAACCGTCCAGCCGGTCGCGATGAAAAACCGGTAGCCCCAGCGACCCACGTGAGCGGCGGCGGGAATCTGGAAGATGACCATCAGCGGCGTCATCCCCGCGATCAAACCCATGATAGTGGCACTGGCCCCGAGACTTTCCGCGTACAGAAAAATCGGGCTGTCCATGATGATCTGGCAGGACAGAAAATTGAGGAAGAAAAACCAGAACAGACTCTGGACCCCATCGGGAAACGGCGACTTGGTGGCGGCCTGACTCAAGGCCAAGGAGTGGGCCACACGCCCGACACGCGCGTCAAGTGAAGTCAGCGGCCGCCAGGCTTTTTGCCGAACGTCGAGTTCATGTTGTTGTTCAACAACCCGCCGCGCACGGTGGGACTGGACGACCGGTTGCCCTGAAACAGCAAGGGCATGCTGCGCTTGGGCGACATGGCCGGCGGCGCGGCAATGATCGACGAAATCGCGTTGCCCTGCCCCGCGGGCTTGATGCCCAACGCCGGCGGCTTCACGGCGTTTTTCATTTCATCCACGCCAACGCCGGTGACCGGGGTGGACGCGCCCGGATTCAGGCTCGCTCCAAAATTCAACGGCGCCAGACCAAGCGGCTTGCGCGACTGCCCTCCGCCGTTGGCAGCGAATGGTGACATCCCGCCGAAGACGCCCTGTTGTTGTCCGGTTTTTGTCGAGGTGAAAAAACCGCCCTGCACTCTGCCTCCCGCTTGGCCAAGCGTCTGGCCGCCGGGCGTCCGCGTTCCACTCGAGCCGACGAACCGGCCCGCGCGGGATTCGCCGGTACCGCGCTTGATCCGGAACGGATTGCCGGAGCCGGTTTTCCGACGGGCGAACGGGGATGAATCCGATAGCGCCGCACGGGCCGCGAACGGCGAGTTGCCACTGAACGCGAGGCCTGTTCTTTCGACTCGCTGGGTCAACTCAAGGTCGAGTTTGGTCTCGTCCCGATTCAATCGATCCTCCTCGTCCTCCTCCGGTCTCAAACGAGTGGGATCCTTCTGTCTGCTATTTCTGTTGCGCCCGTTTTTGTCCGGGGAGTTCTGCTCGTCGCCCTGAATGAAACTCTCGACCACCCCGTTCGATCTCCGGTACGGGTCGCGAAACAATTGTTTCTCCCCGTTCGTCCAGTTGTCCTCGGAAATGATGTCCTCCTTTTCCTCGTCGTCCCCCCCCAGCCCGTGGAAGACCCAGTTCTTTTTTCGGTCGAACATCTCGAGCAATCTGCGGGACGACTGCTTGTCGAGTTTGCTTGATGTGGTGGGATGAATCGATGCGCCGACACCGCTCGCGGACTTGGCTGTGCTTAGGAGGCTGCGCCCGGTATCCATCTTCACATCGCGTGCACGCGACTTGAACGCAGAGCTCCCTTTCGACGAGAAAAACCGGGCTTTCTCCGCAAAAACCACTGGGGCAAACGCAAAACCGGCCAGCAAAATTACTGACAAGCAGGCAAAGTTATTCCGGTGAAAATTCAAAATAGTGGTTGTTCCCCCGGCCGAAACCGACGCCGATGAGACATCGCGGGCCGGTGAATGTTCAATTTTCCGGCCCGGATTTCGAGCGAATATTGATGGGGTTGGTGAAAAGCAGCGAGTTGGGAACCAGTATTTTCTCGTCGTCCTTCTCCAAAGTCGTGTAGCGCAGGTCAATCGCCGTGACGTTGCCCTCGAACGATTTCACGTTGATCCACTGCCCCACCCGAAACGGCCGATATATTAGTATCAACACCCCCGAGAGGAGGTTGCTGATTGAGTCCTTGAGCGCAAAGCCGACCGCGAAGCCGGTTAATCCAAGACTCGCCACGATGGCGGACACGTCGATGCCGACCGTTCCAAGCGCTGTGACCAGTCCCATGATCCAAATGACTACATTGGCCACCCGGGCCAGCAGGTTCACCACGCTGGAATCGATCCCGGTCGCTCCGCCAGCCTTGCGGATTATCTTCCGGATCACGATGGCCAGAATCCAAAAGCCAAGCAGGATCAGAAGGGCGAGCCCGATTTTCTGAGACCAATCAATCGCCAATCCGGACCAGTCAAGCTCGTCACCACCAACCTGCTCCCCCTCATTCGCAACCGCTTGGGCCCTTAGCGCAATCGGTGTGATAAAAAAACTAGGGATTAGGTATTTCAAGTTGCTTGCAAATGCCACGGACCAAAAAATCCTTCACTTCGCGGTGCCTTGGCAGCGAAGACCATTGCCCAGATTCTGCGTTCTCCCATATTGCATGATTTCCACCCTGACGTTTAAACGAACATCCATGTCGACGGAGATATTTTTCCAGTTCGGTTCATTTCACATGGTGATAGATTCAAACGGTTCGCGAACAGCTTCACTGTTAAATTGTTCCTTCGATTTTTCACGTAGATACCGAATCGCAAGTTGATGGGCATCCTGCAGGTTCGCCTTGGTTTCATCGAGCGTTTCGCCCTGAGTTTGCACACCGGGCATCTCCTCCAACCAAGCGACGTACCCTCCCTCCTCTACTGGTTGATAAACGGCAGTAAAATTCATGAGGGAGAAGCTACCCGTTCAGATTAGGCTTCACAAGCCCGGCGTGCGCTGTTGCTTGACAAGGATTGTGACTGCCGCAGCATACCGCCGTGCCTTACCGAAAAACTTCCGTGCCGTGTTTCCTAGTGGCTGTCTTGGCGCTTGGCCAAGCGATGGGTGCGCTTGGCCAAGCGGAAAAGCAACCTCCGGCCACCACCGCAATGAAGGCCGTGGTGGATCAGGTTGAGGCGGACTGGGTCGACGGCCGCTGGGCCAACACCGAAGTCGGGCCGTTCCTCGCCTCGACCATCCTCACGCCACGGGGTCGGGTGGACAAGGGCATCGCGATCAAGGTGGGCGACAAGGCTCAGGCCACGGTCTGCTTCAACACCGAACTGCTTGGGTACAACGCCGCCTGGACCGGGGGATTTTTGAATATGAAGGCCAATCGCTACGGCCTGACGAGTTGGCCGGACCCGAAGGGGGACATGACTTTTGTCAACGGCAACGCGGTCGGCTGGGCGCATGAGTCCGGGTGGAACGATCCCCGTGCAAACAAGCGCGGCCCCCTGCCCCGGCACTGGGCCAAGTATCGCGGACTGTATCGGCACGGCAAACGGGTGGCGCTCCATTACACGGTGGGGGACGCCACAATTCTCGAGTCGCCCTGGGCCGGCGAGATCGGTGGGCAACCGTTCCTCTCGCGAACGCTTGAAGTTGGCGCCGCAGCTAAATCGCTTTCCAGCCTTGTGACAACCAACCCTGACATGACTGCCACCTTGGTTGATTCGACCACGGCAAAGCTCACGGACGACTTCAGGGCAATTTGGGTGCGTGCGCTTGGCCAAGCGGCCACCCTGAGCGTGTCCGGCAAACGAATTCTCCTCAACATCGCCCCAGGCAAGGCCAAGCGCTTGGCCAAGGTGTTGATCTGCAACTCGGAGAAGGGGCTCAACAAAGTAACCGCTCGTCACTCTGCCATCGAATCTCCGGCACGGTTCACAAAAGGCGGTCCGGGGATTTGGCAGCTACTGAAAACCAAGGGCATCGTCGGCAAGCCAAGGGATGCGTTCGCGGTCGACACAATCAGGCTGCCGTTCGACAATCCGTGGAAGGCGCTGCTCTTCACTTCCGGCCACGATTTTCTGGAGGATCAATCGGCGCTGGTTGCCACGGTGCACGGCGACGTCTGGCGCGTGACCGGTATCGACGACAAGCTTGAGTCGATCACGTGGACCCGTTTCGCCACCGGTTTGTTCCAGCCGCTTGGCCTAAAGGTCGTCAACAACCGCGGCTACGTGATTGGGCGCGACCAGATCACCCGCCTGCACGATCTCAATGGCGATGGCGAGGCGGATTACTACGAGAATTTTAACAACGACGTATTCGCCACCGGCGGCGGCCACTCGTTTAACACCAACCTCGAGACGGACTCGAAGGGGAACTTCTTTTTCACCAAGTGCGCCGAGGGCAACCCGCACGGCGGCACGGTCCTGCGCGTCGCGGCCGACGGTACAAAACTGGACGTGTACGCCACCGGCTTTCGCAATCCGAACGGCATGGGCGTCAGCCCGCACGACATCGTCACCGTGGGTGATCAGCAGGGCGGCTGGGTGCCGGAGACGCGCGTCGATGCCACGCGTCAGGGCGGCTTTTACGGCTACATGCCGATGCATCATCGCGCCGACAAACCGCAGACATACGATTTGCCGTTCGCGTTCGTGCCGCGCGTGATGGACAACTCCGCCGGCGGCCAACTCTGGGTGCCGGCCAACCACTGGGGAACGCTCGCCGGCAAAATGGTTCACCTGTCCTACGGGCGTTGCACGGCGATGATCGGCATCCCGGATCGGTCAAACCAAACCCAGGGCGCGATGATCAACCTGCCCGGTCGCTACCTCTCCGGTGCAATGCGCGGCCGGTTCAATCCGCACGACGGACATATGTACATTTCCGGCCTGCGCGGCTGGCAAACCTCCGCCGTACATGATGGCTGTTTCCAGCGACTGCGACTGGTTGGCGGGCCACTGCGGCTCCCTGTCGACTACGCGACCGCGCCCGGGCAAATCGAGATCACCTTCGACACTGCACTCAACCGCGAACTCGCGGAGGACCCCGAGAGCTATTCGCTCGAGCAATGGAACTATCTCTGGAGCAATCAGTACGGCTCGAAGGATTGGTCGATTCGTGATCCGAAGAAAAACGGACGCGACACCGTGCAGGTCAAGGCAGCCAACTTGAAAAAAGACAACCGCACGGTTGTCATCTCTGTGCCAAGCCTCACAAAGGCCATGCAGTTTGAATTGAAATACGACATGGACGATGCCAACGGCGAACTCGTCCGGGGCTCCATGGCGGGAACAATCAACAAGTTGTGAAGCAGTCGATTCGCCACAGTTTATTATCGGGGAGCGCGCGCGGCTCGCGTGCGTTTTTTGGTGGCTCGCCAAAAACAGAAAACCAGCGCCCGGCGAGCCCCCGACCGCCACACGCCAGCGGCGTGTGCTCCCCGGCCCACAACGATCCGAACTTCGTTTGACTTGCCAATTAATACGATCTCAATGAACAACGAAAAGACTACACCGAATCCTCCCCTTTGGCTGGCGATGCTCGCCACGGCGATGGCCGGCGGCATGGGCTGGGGCATTCGCGGGCAGTACGGTCACGAGACCGGTGCGATGATCGCCGGCGTGCTGGTGAGCCTCGTATTGGTGTTTCTATTCTGCCCGAGCAACCCGTCGATCCACGTCGTCCGCGCCGCCGCGCTGGGCACAATCGCAATGGGGTTCGGCGGCTCGATGACGTACGGCCAAACCGTCGGCCTAACCCACGACGGCCCGCTCGTCGGCGACTGGGCGGCGCTGCGCTGGGGCATGCTCGGTCTTGCGATCAAGGGTGGGGTGTGGATCGGCTTCTGCGGTCTATTCCTCGGCATCGGACTGGGAGGCAAACGATACCGTCCGTTCGAGATGTTCCTGCTGATGCTCGGAATGCTCATGGCCGTCGTGTTCGGGTGGTGGCTGTTCAATACGCCACATGACCCGGATAACCAACGACTGCCCTTCTTCTACTTTTCCGACCACTGGCAATGGGAACCGGGGGTTGAACTGAAACATCGCCCCGAGATCTGGGGTGGGCTGCTTACTGCACTTGTCTCCGGCATCGTTTACGTCGCCTTGGCCAAGCGTGATCGGCTCGCCCGAAACCTTGCGCTTTGGGGCATGCTCGGCGGCGCGCTTGGCTTCCCCCTTGGCCAAGCACTGCAGGCCAGCAACGCGTGGAACCCCGGGATGTACAACGAAAGTTTCATCGGCTTTTTCACAAAATATTTCAACTGGTGGAACATGATGGAGACCACCTTCGGCGCGGTGATGGGTGCGGTGCTTGGCCTTGGCCTGTGGCTGAACCGTAGGCGCATCGGCGTCTCGTCCGAGCCGGATGTCAGCCCATTGCCCGGCTGGCTGGTCGGGCTGCTTTTGGCAGTCCACGTGATGCTGATCGGGTTGGTTGAGTTCAGCAAAATCCACTGGATTGACGGCGTGTACGACCTCGGTGTGATGATGGGATTGATCCCGCTGGTGCTCTGCGTACAGGGCCGCTGGGGACCGTACCTGATGCTGCTGCCGATCACCCTCCTGCCGATCGCCGGAAAGACGCTTCGTGCGTTGGTTGACCCGGCCCTGTACAGCGTCACTTGGCTGGCCTACCTGATTTTGCCGATGCTGCTCGCCACGACGATCGCAGTCTGGTTTGCGCGGCAGGCAAAGCCCGAAGGCGAGCATCCGCTGTTCGTTCGCTGCGCCCTGCTCTTTTGCGTTTGGATTTTCCACGACCTGAACTTTGCCTTCTTTGATTTCCCCTGGCCGTGGAAGGATTGGGGCGGCCGCCATCCGAATGCACTGATCTTTTTCATCTCCATGCTGGGCATCACCCTCATGGTGTTTTTCTACAGCCCGGAAAAACGCCGCTGGCAATGGAACGCCTGGCCCGGCGACAAGGATTGACCGCGCTTGGCCAAGCGCACACCATCGCGGCCGTGAGAATTTGCCGTTACATGACTCCGGACAATCAGGTTCGCATCGGCTTGGCCAAAGGCGACGATGCCCTGCTCGATCTGACTGCCGCCGGGGTGGAGTCGATCACTTCCATCCTCGAAAGTACCGATCCGAAACAACACCTGACCGACTTGAGCAAACAGGACTTGCCGGACCTCGCGAGGGACAACGTCTCCCTGCTTTCACCGATCGAGGTGCAGGAGGTCTGGGCCGCCGGGGTGACTTATCTGCGCAGCAAGGATGCACGGATGGAGGAGTCCGACTTTAGTGCCACCGCCTACGATCGGGTTTACGATGCGCCGCGCCCGGAGATTTTTTTTAAGTCACTCCCCGAAAAAGTCGTCGCCTGCGGCGAACCGGTTGGTATCCGTGCTGATGCCAAGTGGAATGTGCCGGAACCGGAACTGGTTTTGATGATGAATTCGCGCGGCGACATCGCCGGCTACGCCGTGGGTAACGACATGAGTTCGCGAGATATCGAGGGTGAAAACCTGCTCTACCTGCCTCAGGCCAAGGTGTACCACCGCTCCTGCGCAGTCGGCCCGTGGGTGACGGTGGGGGCAAGCGAGGAGGAGGCACGCCAGTGGGAGATCAGCCTGAAGATTGAGCGTAGCGGCGGGATGATGTTTGAGGGGAGCGTCAGCGTCAACCAGATCAAACGCTCCTTTAGCGAACTGGCCGAATACATGAACCGTTCTCAAGTCTTCCCGTTTGGCAGCGCGCTACTCACCGGCACCGGCATCGTGCCGGGTGACAACTTCACGCTTGAGGAGGTTGACAAAATCTCCATTCACATTTCGGGAATCGGCTGCCTGATCAACAGCGTCGTCCGGGTTTAATGGGACGCGTTTGGCCAAGCGCTTGGCCAAGTGGGCTACTTCTTTTTTCGCGGGCGTCGGCGCAGGCCGTTTTGCAGCCAAAGACGCCAGACCATCCAGATCGCCTCGCGAAC
>DKGH01000096.1 GCA_002453165.1 Verrucomicrobia bacterium UBA6775 | reverse complement strand
CCTTTAACCTTTAAGTAAATACCATCTTCATTGGATAGATCATTGTTTTTAAGTTCGCACCTAATCGATGCAAAACCTCCATTATTCTCGAGAGAAAGATTACCTTCGAAGATAAGTGCTGAAGAATTACTTGTCCAACGGCTGGATGATCTACCTCCCATAACCGTGTCGTTTACAACCTTCCAGTTCAGTTTGGAGAGTTTTCCGTTTTGTTTGGAGAGTTTAATATCTCCGAAAAGAGTTGTTGAAAATGAAACTATAAGCAATGCACAAATATATCGCATAGTCAACAGATGTCAGTTTCTTGTGTTATGGCAAATTTTTACAAAATTCAATTTTAAATTATATTCATGCCTGTTTGATGTAAAGAAAACAGCAAAATACATTTTATTTAATTTAATTATTAATTATCATAATGGTGTTTCTTAAAAATTCATATCTTGCTTTGAAAATTGATTTTGTTAACTTGCTTTTCCCTTCGGGGCTTGGTCGGAGCGTAGCTCAGCTTGGTAGAGCGCCAGTTTTGGGAACTGGATGTCGGGTGTTCAAATCGCCTCGCTCCGACCATTTTTCCCGGTTTTCGGGGGTTTCTTCTTCTTCGCCGAATAATCTCACACTTTTAATGGGCGGATTTTGCCCTTGTTCGGCCCATTTCAAGGTCGTAATCTGACAATTCTGTTCGCTTGGCCAAGCGCTTGGTCAGGGATCGACTTCGATCGGCGTGGATAATTTTTCGAAGAAGTCTTTTAGTTTCCATTGGCTTGTCTGACGAACCGAGCTGTCCACAAAGAGCACATTAAATTGGTTATCGTGATGTGGGCATACCGCGACGATTTCGTTCGGTCGCGATTCGGTCACGTCCTTGTCCGTCCTCAGCCAGTAAGAGACAGCATCTGCGGATAGATTTGAAAACGATGTCGCCTGCTGAGCTCCGGAATCCGCCGGACAACGCACAATCTTGGGATTGCCAAGCACCCCCTCTAACGCCTGAAAATGACGCCAGGCATTTTGGTCGAAAATGGGTTCGCCGTTCACATCCAACAACGCATTTTTATCGGAACGGGGTTGGGCGTGTTCCGCTGAACCACCATTCTCTCCGGCCACCTGCCACGGGAATTGGTCCCGATTATCCGTGGCATAAATTCGCATGCCAACACCAATCTGTTTCAGGTTATTGACGCATTGTATCCGTTGCGCCTTTGCTTTTGCCTTTGCAAGGGCGGGTAAAAGCATGCCAGCCAATATCGCGATTAATAGACCGGTGACCATACCGAGATAACCGGTGATCAACCCCGCGAGCGCCATGCCGCTGCCACCGTAGTTTTCAGGATCATTTTTCGCCTTCGACAAGGCTTTGTGTCCACAAATGACCGCAGGGATCACCGTCAGGCACGGGATAATTAGGGCGAAGACACCGCAAACAAGACTGCATATGGCCAGTTTGGTGGAGGGCTGTTGTTGATCGTTCATTGCACAGGTTGGTACGCAGCGGAGACTACGCCTACTACAATGAACATCAAACATTAAAACACTCTGAGCGAAAGCCTTGCTCCGCTTGGCCAAGCGCTTGGCCAAGTGCATCCAGTTCACTCCGTTTATTTTAAGTTATTGCCAAATTAATCGATTAAACAGAGATTTGGGCGGCTTGAAACACACATTATTCACACTCGTAACGGTACTTTTGGTAGGCGCAATTGAGGTGTATTCCTCGGATGGTTTTTGGGATCACTCAAATGTGCACAGGTTTCACTTGGAAATCTCCAACACGGAATGGGAAGCCATGAAAGCTTTAGACCCAAACAAGGGGCAACCACCGGTAGACTCTTCAAAGACACCTGACGGAACAAAACGTGAAGTACACCGGAGTCGTTTCCCATGGGCCACGGGCGCCATGACCATCAATGGGCAGCGGTTAAATGGCATCGGGGTCCGCTACAAGGGCAACGCAAGTTTCAATCTCATGCGCGGCAGCCTGAAGCGCAACATGAAGATTAAATTGGATTGGACCAATGACGACCAGAGCTACAAATCGGTGGAAACACTCAACCTGAATGCAGGAGGGCTTGACCCTTCGAAGCTGCGGGACGCGTTCAGTTACTGGCTCTTTCAGCAGGCAGGTGTGCCGGCACCTCGGACCACTTTCGCTGAGTTGACGCTGACTATTCCCGGACGATTTGAAAAGGAAACGCTTGGTCTCTTCACGATAGTCGAGCAGGTAAACAAGTCTTTCCTGAACGATCGTTTCGGATCCAAAAAGGGCCTGCTAATGAAACCGGAAGGTATAGCCAGCGTGGAGTTCCACGGTGATGACTGGAGGTTTTATGCGCCACTTTACCGGCCAGACGACACACCTACGGCCGTGCAGACCAGGCGCGTGATGGACTTCGCCCATCTCGTCAACCATGGCAACGAACAAGAGTTTCGTGATTCGATTGCCTCCTATTTTGATGTAGACGGATTCCTTCGCTTCATTGCCGTTAACACCCTGATTGTGAACCTCGACACTCTGTTGGCGATGCCACAGAACTACTATCTCCACCTAGGCAGGGACACCAACAAGTTCGTCTTTTTTCCCTGGGATCTCGATATCTCATTTGCAGGTTGGCCGCTCGGCGGAAAACCTGCGGATCAAATGAACTTAAGCCTGATCCACCCCCATTCCTCGGATGAACACAATCTCATAGACAGGCTGTTCGCCATCGAGCCTATCAAAATGAAGTATGACAAGATCATCCGCGAGCTGGTTGATGGCCTCTTTTCAAGGGAGCAACTGATGAAGAAATTTGATGAACTGGAAAAAACTGTTCGGGATGCACGCAAGAGGGATACAACAGCCGTTAAGGCCCGAAACGAGCGAGGGTATCCCGCCCCGTTTGGTTTCCAACCACCCGGCATCAGGGAATTCATCGACAAAAGATCGAATTCGATTGAGCGCCAACTCAACGGAACGGAAACGGGATATATCTTCAAACACGGAAGACCCGGAGGGCGGCTGGGCCACCTGGCCAATGGCAATTTTGGTAGGGGTAGGCTCGCGATGCACATTATGATCCAAGCTGACATAAACGAGGATCAGTGGGTCACAAAAGAAGAACTCCATACCATGCTTGGCGAATGGTTCGATTCGATGGATCGTGAAAAAGCTGGAAAAATAAACAAGGCTTCCTTCATCAAGTCACTGCCTGACGCCTTTTTCCAAAACAGCAGAAAACCAACCGGGCGAATCCCGGAACCCTACGTTGCCGAGGGACTGTTCACGCTGGCAGATTCAGACAAGGACGGGATAGTCACCAAAAAAGACCTCACCACCTCCCTTAACCGGCTGCTGGAAAAAAAGAATCCGGACGAAAATGCAAAACTCAACCAACGATCGATGATGATCGGCATAAGATCCCTGATCCGCCATTAGCAACAAACTGATCATTTTCGACAACATGAAACACGTACTAATCACAATTACAGCCGTGCTCTTGGTGGGGTGTGCCCATAAGGCGGCGCCTCGCAAGGCGATTACGTCGGACGACGCACCGGCTGCCCTTGGGCCGTACAGTCCGGGTGTTCAGGTCGGGGAATTCCTGTTTCTCTCGGGACAGATCGGGTTAAATCCCAAAACAGGCAAACTTGTGGAGGACGGGATCAAAGAACAAACGAAGCAAGCCCTGAACAACCTCGGCGCTGTGCTCAAGGAAGCCGGAATGGATTACGACAACGTCGTTCGCGCAACAGTGTATCTCTCAGACATGAACAATTTCCAATCCATGAACAGCGTTTACAGCGGGTACTTTAACTCACCACATCCACCCTCCCGTTCAACGGTTGAAGTTCGATTGCTTCCCAAGGGAGCCCTGGTGGAGATCGACCTAATCGCGATGGAATAATCCCTCTTTGGAGTACTCCGGCAGAGCGGAGGGGCGACGGAGCTTTCGAAATTCAGTGCACGGTACGCCGCAGTCGGTTTGGTAGAAACCGGGAACTGAGAACCGCAAAACCCTGAACCGCCGAAAGCGGTGTCGCGCTTCGCTTGCCACCGCAGTCCAAACTTGGCCAAGCGCTTGGCTTACCGTTTTTGGAACAGGTCGGATAGCATCAGTTGCCTTACCAGCGTCTTCACGCCGTGGCCTTCGTTGCGGGTGGCCTTGACGATGGAGTGGATCGCCTCCATGTCGTCCACGGTCATGACCCGGCGCAGGGCATAGGTGGCCAGTTGCTCAAGGAACGCCCCAGCCAAGCGCTCGTCCCCGGCGAGGAGTTTCTTGAACTCAGCCGGGTTCGCAAAGGTGCGGCCGTCCGGCAGCTTGCCAGAGGCGTCCACCGGCGGGTCGTCGCCCACGCCGCCCTGCACCCGCTCGGTGATACGCCAGCGGCCGATGGCATTGAAGTTTTCAAACGCAAGGCCAAGCGGGTCGATCTTGGAGTGGCACGAGACGCAGTTGGGGTCGGTGGCATGCGCCTCAAGTTTGGCTCGGATGGTGGTCTTCGGCTTGTCACCCACAACCGGCTCCAGCGGGTCGACGTTCGGCGGTGGCGGTGGTGGCGTGTGAGCGAGGATCGCCTCGGACACCCACGCGCCCCGGTGCACCGGCCGATGCCGTGTACCATCGGATGTCAGCGAGAGGATCGAAGCGTGGGTCAGCATCCCGCCACGCCCGGTTTCCGGGCCAAGCGCTACGCGCGTCAATCCGTGTGGATGCGGCCCGGGCAAGCCGTAGTGGATGGCCAGGCGCGAGTTGAGCATCGTCCAGCCGGAATCGATCGCCTCACGCAACGGCAGGTTTTCGTGGAATAACTCGGCAAAGTAGGCGGTGGTTTCCGCCACCATGCTTTCCTCCAGCCACGGGTCGTACTCGGGGTAGAGCTTGGGGTCGGGCTGAAACATGCCCACCCGGTGCAGTTGCAACCACTGCGCCGGAAAGGACTCCAAAAAACGGGTGATCTTCGCGTCGGTCATCATGCGATCCACCTGCTGCGCAAGAGTGTCGGACCGGTGCAACTCACCCGAGCGCGCGGCGGCAAAAAGCGGTTCGTCCGGCATGGAACTCCAGAGAAAATAGGAGAGTCGGCTGGCCAACTCGAAGTCGTTGACCTTGGCCCGTTTTTCATTCGGCGACCCTTCCTCGATGTTAAAAAAACTGCGGGACACCAGCACGCTCGCGAGCGCCGAGCGGTACGCCGACTTAAAGGATTCGCCGGCCTCTTGCTCGGCCGCGATCAATTTCACGTAACGCTCAACCTCGGCGTTCTGCACCGGCCGACGCCAAGCCCGCTCGGCGAATCGCTTAAGGCACGCCCGGACCTCATCGGCATCCGTTTTGTCTGCCGGCAGCAGGCCTTCGCGCTTGGCCAAGTCGACCTCGGTTTTCAGCGGCCCTTCGGTTTCGACCCAGTCGATGATTAGCAAAGGCATCACCGGCCTGCCCTGCTCGTCCACCACCTTGGTCCACGGGGAGGGATGCCTTGTTTTCAGGTTGGCAACCGAGTTGGTCGCCTCGATTGTTTGGTTGCGAAACAGCTTGTAGGCGCCGTTGGCATGATTCTGGGTGCGGGCATGGTTTCGGATTTCGTATCCCCCGGCAGGGAACAGCCCCTCAAACTCGATCACCTCAGGGTCGCCCTCTGTCGCAACCAAATCCACACCATCGAACGATCGCTTGTGGTGCCGATGCCAGATCGACAGGCGCGGGATGCGTCCGGTGAACGCCGGCAACCCACTGGCACGAATCCGCAGTCGGTATCGGCCGGAATGTTTCAGGTCGAAGCCCCAGCCCTCGCCCAGTTGCAGGAGCCGCCGTTTGCCCTCACCGGCCGAGCTGCGGTTGGTCTTGGGCGGGGTATCCGAATCGGCCAGCGCCTGCCCCACCACAGCCTCAGCCGCCTCGAGATATCGCTCAATGTGCGAGGGCGCCACCGACAACATCGCGCCGATGCGGTCAAACCCATGCAACCGTGGATCCTCGTTGAATGCGCCGGGTGCCTCGACGTCGTAGACGACCCCGAGCAAATCATGGACGGTGTGGGCGTACTCCTGCCGGCTCAACCGATAGTGCTCCAGCGAACCGCGCTTGGCCAAGCGCTCGGCAGATCCCTCACGGATTCGCCGCGTCAGTTCATCGACGACCCCGCCTATCTCGTCCGCAGTCGGCTGCTTTTCCTCCTCCGGCGGCATCTCGCCGGCGTTGATGCGAAATCGCACCTCGCTCCATTTCTCCGCGACCAAAGAATTCGTGAAGTCGGTCGAGAGATTATCGAGCCGGAACTTGCCCTTCTGTTTCTCGCTGTCATGACACCGGAGACAGTGCGCCTTGAAAAATGCGCGGGTGGAAACTTCAAGCCCCTCGACACCATTTGTATCGGGAACCATTGCCCCTAACAAAACAACGGTTGCCAAGAATCGCTGGCTGTTTTTGAAAGGGCTCACGGCAAGCGCAGCTTGGATGACACTTCGAACTCCTCGGGGGTCGCCAGCCACTCATCAGCCGGCAGCAGCACGTACGTCCACGGCCCCTTCAGGCGGACGATCCGCCCCGGCCGAAAGCCTTCCAGCATCTGCGGGAGCTTTACCCTCATTTGAACTCCACTGCTACCCAGTGGCGGATTTTCGGACTCATTCCATTCCACGGTCTCGCCGCGAACGGAGTATTCCTGATGATAACTCCATGTGCGAAGCGTGTTCGCGGCGTCGCAAACCTTGGGCGTCTTGCCCTGCTTAAGTTCCCTGTACAACACCGAGGCCATCCCCCCGAACAGCGTAATCGTGACCTCGCCACCGCCGGTGTCGTTGTTTTTCACCGCATCCACCCAGCCGGGCAGGAATCGCGAGCGGATGAGCCGCAAATGCCGCTGTCGCTGTATCTTCCGGCAGGCCTCAAGACTACCCTCATCCAGCCAAACGTCAGTTGTGGCCAGGCTGTCGAACGGCCCCCAGGTCAGGTTCACCTGAACTTCCTGCCCCGGCTTGATCTGATCCTTGTCGACCAACTGCCGGTTCTTCCAAACCCGGGTACCGTCGTCGATGTCGAACAACGCCAGCTTGTTGATGCCGCCCTCGATCTCCGGGCCGACCGGCTCCACGGAGAGCTTTAGGCGCGGGGCCGGGCCGGCGCCCTGCTCAAAGCCAAGCACCTTCCACGACCGACCGCGTCGCGAATAAAAACTGGCATCGTCCTCCAGTAAAATCGCGTGATTGTACCGGAGCATCGGCGTCTGCTTGAGCCGCTCCTCCGAAATCGGGATCGTTTCCTCCTCCCCCTCAAGCGGCAGCAAAAACCGCCCGTGCATGTGCGTCCCCGGCGGGATGTCGCGGATGTCAGCCGGCGCGCCGTGGTACCAGACCAT
>DKGH01000052.1 GCA_002453165.1 Verrucomicrobia bacterium UBA6775 | reverse complement strand
CCACTTTGGTCCTCAATCTTGGACACCACCTTGGCCTGTGAACCGTGGTCGTTAAGAAACTGCTTCAACTCCACCACATCGCTCGCCTCTCTCACAAATGAAAGCGCGAAAAAATCAACCCCGGCCTCGATGCCCACTTTTGCGTCGGCCACGTCCTTTTCAGTCAGCGCCGGTAGATTGATCTTCTTTCCGGGGATGTTGATGTGGCGTCTACTGCCCATGCTGCCGGGAATCACCACCCTGCAACGGAGCCGATCGATTAACAATTCCTCGACTTCAAACCGCATCAAACCGCTGTCAATCAAAAGCACATCTCCGACATCCACCTCATCTATCAATGCCGGGTAATTGATGTCCACCGCGGGGATGTTCCCATCCGGTGCGGCTTCCGCAGACTGGGTGAGATCGATCAACTGGCCCTTGGCCAACCCGACCGGGGTGTCGACATGGCCAGTCCGCACTTCCGGCCCCTTAATGTCCATCAGGAGCGACACCCCAACACCTTCCGCCTCGGAGGCTTCACGGACTGCGGCAACGGCTTTGAGCGTCCAGTCATGTGACGCGTGCGCCATGTTGATGCGGCAAACATCAACCCCCTTTCGGATCATGCGCCGCAATACATCCACATCGAGCGTTGCCGGCCCGATGGTGAAAATCACCTTTGTGAACCGGGGCAAGGGAGGGCTCTTCATGCCCTGTAAATCAGGCATGTCCCGTTATTTCAGCAACTTAATCTGGACGTTGCGGAAGGAAACCGCATCCCCGTGCCCCGCAAATCCAAAGAATCCAGACTTGCGAAG
Source organism: Verrucomicrobia bacterium UBA6775 (assembly GCA_002453165.1). GTDB lineage: Bacteria > Verrucomicrobiota > Verrucomicrobiia > Limisphaerales > UBA1096 > UBA1096. The sequence continues at coordinate 4,207 of DKGH01000052.1, read as the reverse complement.
GCGTCCCTTGAATTTGTTGATGTCGTACATCGGTTTTTCCACATTTGCCAAGTCAGCCGTAAGTATCCGCGTGCCGTTCATCTCGACGGTGATCGTGGAACCCACAACCGTGACTTGCTGGAAATTCCAGTCACCAACCGGACGTTGATAACCGCGCTTGGCTGCCACCATGCCGTAGGCGGAGGCATGGTACTGCGCTGGGTGAAGTTTAGCATATTTCTTGGCGGTGTCATCCAGCACCTGCAATTCACACATGCCCACGTACGCTGTGTCGCCGCTACCGGGATAGCGGATGGCCAAACCATTGTTACCGCCCGGAGGTACCTTGTACTCGAACCGGACAGAAAAGTCGGATAACTCCTTGTCGTAGTAGATCGTGCCACCGCTGCCCTTTTTGCATTGGATGGTGCCATCATTCACGACGTAGTTGTCCACTGGACCACCCCATCCATTAAAATTCTTCCCGTTGAAAACTGTTTTAAAACCGTCGTTCCCTTTTGAGGCCAAAAGTTTGTTCCCCTCCTCCGTTCCGATCTCACGGATGAACACATTGCGCCAACGAATCTCCCCGCCATGTGTCTGCAATTGGATTGGCCCGGTCCGCGGCAATGGTCCCTTGCGATTGAAATAATTCTCAAGTCTCGCGTAGTCCACAACCAGTTTGCCGTTCAGCCAAATTGAAACACGCTCACCAACCATGAGGATTCGGAATGCGTTCCACTCACCGAACGGTTTGTCGGCCAACACGACAGGATCCTTACCCGGAGCACCCTTGCTATTGTTCCACAAACCGCCGGACCCCTTGTCGGCGCCGATGTTCCACTTGCCTCCCTCTTTGGTGTAATCCCAAATTTGAACCTGTGGAATTCCCCTCAGGTAAATTCCGCTGTCGGCCTTGGCCACCGTCTTGTAATCGACGAGCAACTCAAAATCACCGTAGTTTTTCTCGGTGGTGAGGTACATGCCGTGGCCGTCGTTGACTAATTCCTCACCATCCACGGACCAGTGTTTCGCAATATCCTTGAGGCTCACAGCCTTCTTTTCCGCGAATTTCTCGGGCGATAGGGCCATCCACTTGGCCGGATCTTCGGTCTTGAGCCCCCACCAACCGGACAAATCCTTTTCATTGAATAACGCAGTGAACCCCTTGGGCGGCTTGCCGGCTTCGGCAGACGTTTGGGTGACGAACAACACCGCAGCCAGGGCTGCGGTACGGGTGATCCATTTGATTGATTTCATTTGGCGTAAAAACAGGTGGAGGGATTCTAACGGCCCTGCGATGTGTCACCAGCTAAAACTTGGCCAAGCGTTAACGCGTCACTTGGCGAACGATCTTCCCGTCAGCGGTCATGGTGATTTCCTTCAATCCTGCCGGTAGAGATGTCCTCGTGGTCTTACCGCTTGGCCAACGCACTTCAATTGCAGTCGGGGGCTGTGGCATGGCCAAGACCTTGACCAAGCCGTCCTGCGATCCGTAGCCACTACCCATCTGCCACTCTCGCCACGTGCCATAAACAACGGATGGTGGGCTTCCGAAAAGCAAACGCGCAGCCGAGCCGACAGCATCCGGATTGGCCTTGCCACCCCGTAGACGCATCCGCAATCCCGGCTTGGCTTTGTTATTTCGAAACAAACGGGTCTGCCCGCCGCTTTGCGTCACCACCAGGTCCAGACGCCCGTCTGCATCGTAATCCGCGAGGGCGCACGCGCGCTGATCTCCGTAAATCGTAATCCCAGATTCCTTCCCCTTCATCGGGGAAAAATTCGCCTGACCAAGCCCACGCAACCACAACCCGCGGCCGGCATCGAGCCGATCATTGTCGGTCGGAAACGCGGCATAGTTTTGCGCCAAAAAAAGATCATCAATGCCGTCTCCATCGAGATCACCCACGGTCACGCCAAATGCCGGAGCCAGTTGCGCCTCCGGATGGAGCGGCTTGGCCTCGAAGCCATCTTTCCGGTTCAGGAAAACCACAGACTGCAGCAGAACAGCGGTGACCGACTGCGGCGGAGCCGGATGGTAATCGACCAGTTTCAACACGCCCGAAGAAGCAAATGCGCGATGAGTTTGGAAAACGCCCCGCAGTTGCGGGTAACCCTTGAAAATCGAAAAGAGATCCCGAGTCGGGAGATAGGCCGACGAGGCATCATCCCAAACCCCCAGCATCAGTGAAGTCGGCACGCTGGACTCGGAATAATTAAAATACAAGCGAGGCGGATTGAGCACATCGGGGCGAAGTGCCGAGTTTAGCCCCCAGTTGGTTGCCACGATGTCCGTCAATCCGTCCCCGTTGAAATCCCCGGTCGCCACCCCCTGCCAAAGCCCCGTCAGGCCGGATAAACCAACCGCCTCAGTCATCTCATCAAAGCGCCCTTCGAGATTCTTGAACAGCCGAACCGCCCCCCATTCGGTTGCAACGATCAACTCAGGGTAGCCATCCGTGTCCAAGTCGCTAAACACTGCTCCATTCACAATGCCAAGCGGGTTACTCAAAGCACTCTCCGTTCGATCCAACCCGCGGCCCGATGCCAAAAAAAGCGAGGATACACTCGCTTGTGGATAATGACCCGTAACCGCCCTGCCGCCGACGAATACATCAAGGTCGCCATCTTGGTCCACATCGGCGACAGCGATCGGCCCCGGCATCGTGTCGCCCAGCGACTTGCTGGTCACGCCCAGTCCGACACTCTTTCGGTAAGAACGCATCTGGGCGTTGCGCTGTGGAGTTTCGTAGTTGGAAATCGCTGCAAGCCATTGGCGCATTCCCGTGCCGCTTACCCACCCGGAAACGCCGACGACATCTCCGGGCACCTTGAGCCCGGAGGCACTGAGCACCTGCCCAAAACGGCCATCACCAAGATTTTGATACACCGAAACCGCAGATCCTAAGCCCGCACCAATCAAAAGATCCTCATCCCCATCCGCATCGTAATCGAACCACCCAAGCGCCGGGCCGGAGCGATCAAGCCGCCGGGGCAGCAACGGTTGTAGCGCGGTATCATCGTAGGCGTTTTCCGAATGCGCATGATTCAGCAACCGACTCGCGTCCTCAAAAAACGGCTCCTCTGGCTGCTTGGCTAAGCGCTCTTCCGGGACATCTCCTCTTAGCTCGATCACCTCATAAATGTGGTTCGGCTCCGGGTTACTGATGAACGACCGACGACCGCTTGGCCAAGCGACCTCGATCGATCGATTAACAGCATCCGCACTGATCGCAAACATCCGCACTGGTTGATCGCCGGAAAGATAGCGACCTCCCGCGATCATCTCCTGCGTCTGCCTCAAGTTACCGACAGCGACCGTTACTCGCGCGCCGATCCCCCGGGTGTTCGGCGCCAGCCCGCGCAACCGAACAGCCAAGCGGGGAGCCACCGCGTCGTTTCGATAAACCAGGGCCGGTTGATTGAGGCAGTTGATGACCAGGTCCAAGTCACCGTCATTATCGAGATCCCCAGTTGCGATGCCGTGCGACATCTGGGGCGAGTTGAAACCCCAAGCCTGTCCCATTTCGGTAAAACGAAATTTGCCCAGGTTGCGATAGGCCACATTGGCAGTCGCAAACGGCGGGAAGTACAACGAGCCAACCTGCTCGCGCTTGGCCTTGGAAAGACGGGAGAATCGTGCCACCGCATCACGATGGTTGACATCGTGGAGACGTCCATTGGTCACCAGCAAATCTTCGTAACCATCGAGGTCCACATCCATGAACACCGGCTGCCACGACCAATCTGTCGCCTCCACCCCCGCATAGCGTCCCACCTCTGCGAACGTGCCGTCACCGCGGCTCCAAAACAACGTGTTACGCGGTACCTGCAATCGACCCAACGAAGCACCGGGCTGAGGGGCGGCAGGCGTATTGGGACTGATCTTGAGCAGCCGATTCATTGGTGTGCGGCTGAGCATTTCAGCGACAAAAAAATCAGTGTGACCATCTCGGTCCAAGTCCGCGAAATCCACCCCCATCGATGCGTACGAAACGGAACGAATCGCAGTCGGCCCTAGTTCTCGGAACCGCCCTTCCCCGTCGTTCAACCAAAATCGATCCGGCGTCTGGAAATCGTTGCAAACGTAAATGTCCGGATGACCATCGGCATTGATATCGCGAATCTGCACGCTCAACCCAAAGTCGATTGGCTCCGCTATCGGATCACCACCCGGACTGCGAAACAATTGAGTCGCCCACGGCACACGCTGAAAATCGCCATT
>DKGH01000199.1 GCA_002453165.1 Verrucomicrobia bacterium UBA6775 | reverse complement strand
GCTGCCGATGGCCACCGCGACCAGAAACCCGGTGCCTCCCGGCGAACCGTATGCGGCCAGCTTTGAGTTGACCTCGGCTGTTGAGGGTGTGTTCAACTCAGGCATGCTGCTCACGCCCGTCGGGTAGGTGCTCTGTTCCATCTGCCAATCCTCCGGCTCGATGAATGGATTCACGAAATGATCCGCCCCGAACCATCGATTATTGACCCTGATGCCGTAACGTTTCTTATCCAATTCGCCCAGTGACTTGATTTTCTTTAGGCTTTCCTGACTGAGCTGCATCCAGTTCACGCGCTTGGAAAAGCCACCAACATCAACTCGCACGACGATACCGTCCTGATCCACATCCGACACTTCGCCCTTCAGGATGTCTCCGTTTAAGAGGCTGATTTCGCCCTCGGCGAGTTCGCGAGCCTGTGCTTTTTGGATCGGGTTTATCTCTTCACCTTGCCCACCAAATCCGGGGAAACCACCCGGTCCACCGAGGCCCTCGAGTCCACCCGCACCGGCGGCACCGGCCATCACCGCACCGAGAGCGCCAAATGCAGCCATTTGAAATTCCGGCTCAGTTTTGGCTTTCTTCATGCCGTCCAGTGCCTTGGTGAGCGAGCCGATCATTGCGAGCGCCATCTGCTTGTCTTCCGCGGGAATGTTCCCGATTTCGCCGAGGCCTTGTTTCGCCTCGTCGATGCCGGCTTTCCAGCCTTCAGCCAGGTCGGCCGGGATCCATTTGCCCTCGACCTTGACGAGCTTTTGTTCGCCGTTCTCGAGTGAGGAAAAATCCGGGATTGCCAAACCATCCGCACCGGCCGGCAGGCCGGGAATGCCCGGGGGCAGGCCACCGCCCTGAAGCCCGGAAAGGTCCACCTCCGGCAGGCCGCTGATTTTCACCGTTGCGTTGTCGCCGTCTTGACTGACAATCTCCAGTTTGACCTGTTTCATGGCCTCCAGCTTAAACGGATCGGCATCACCGGATAACTTGGCTGTCTCCTCGGCGAGGTTCAGAATATCCTTGCCGAGAGTGTCGGCGACTTTGCCGAGATCGATCGACTTCATTTTGTTGAGGCTGCCCAGATCGCTGTCGACAAGTTTCTTGATCGCCTTGGCGAACATTTCCATGCCCTGCTCGGCTTCCTTGGCATTCATGGTCGGGTCGCTTTCAGCGCCCATCTTGGCGAGCAGGCCCTTTTGGGCTTCGAGCAACTTGCCTGCCTCACCCAAAAACTCGACTCCGGCAGTCCAAAGCTTCGCATCCATGTTTTTGGCGAACTCCTGCACCAGTTCGTTGATGTCGCTTTGGTAGCTCGCCGGCAGCATGTCCCAAAGCAGCTTGGGGTTCTTCTCCTCGAGCGCCTTGATCGGGGTGGAGACAACGCTCTCCGGGGCGTCCTGGGCGGTACTGCTGGGTGGGGCGACGATGAACCCGATGGCTGCCGCGGCCAACAGGCCGGTGAAGCGGTTGAGTTGAGTCAATTTCATATTTGCAAATTCGCGGTCGATCGCCCGGCGCGCTTGGCCAAGCGGGACGCCCGGAAAGGACGCCAAACGCCGAAACGTAGGTCAAAACCGCTGGCCAGTAAAGGCAGGGACGGGAGTTTTTACGGCTGTTTACCGCCAATCCAGTTGGCCAAGTCCTCGATGGTCCAGTTCGCGGAGGAGGCACTCAGCTCATCCGCAGCGGCCCCGTGTTGCCAGACGGCGAAGCGAATCGCCAGTGTGGTGTCCTCCTGCAACAGCGGTTGCGCGAGCAGCCCGGCGAGGTATCCGGCGAGCAGGTCGCCGCTGCCCCCCTGACCAAGCGCCGGGTTGCCGGTGGCGTTAACGTATACCGTGCCATCCGTTTGGCCAATGAGCGTGTGTCTCCCCTTGAGCACTACATGGCAGTTGCCAAACTTGGCGGACAGAGCCTTCAGCGCCTCCACCCGGTCGGCCTGCACTTTGGCGGCGGAGGTGCCGAGTAGCCGGGCTGCCTCGCCGGGGTGGGGGGTGATTACTCTAATCGATTTTTCCGGGACGGCCCCGGCCGTGAGCCAGTCGAGCGCGCTGGCATCGACCACCATCGGCACGGACGACTCGTGCCACATACTGTCGGCGGTGGTTTTTAAATCGTCCGGCAGCCGGTCGGAGGCCATGCCGGGGCCGACGAGCAACGTGGTGATGGACTTGATGGTGATTTCTCCCGGCACGAGCGGTTGCACCATCACGCTTTGCAACTGCGAGGCGACCGGCACGAACACATCTTCCGGCGTCAGTAGGGTGAGGAGCCCCGGCTGTGCGCGCAAGGCTCCGCGTGCAGCGAGCACGGCCGCGCCGTGGTAGCCAAGGCTGCCGGCCATGATGCCCACATGGCCAAAAGTACCCTTGTGGCCACCGGCAGGTCGGGGCGGCGGGAATCCAAAAAAATCATCCGCTTGGCCAAGCTGCAACTCGCTGGTCGCGGTACGGGGCACCAGCCCGATCTCTGGCGCGACCGTCAGCCGTCCGACGTAATCCGCAACCGCGCTGTGCAATAGACCGGTTTTTGGGGCGCCGAGTGTCAGTGTTTCCTCGGCCCGGATGGTCGCCCCCTGAATTTCGCCGGTGGCGGCATCAACCCCGGAAGGCACGTCCACCGAAAGCACCCGCAGCCGGTTTGCGTTGAGCTGCGAGATGATCTGCATCCAGTCGGCGTCGAGCACCCGATTGAGGCCGATGCCGAAAAGGCCATCGACGACGAGCGCCGGCCTGGGTTCGAGGGCGGTGGCGAGATTGGGAAGTGTTTTGGCCGGATCGGCTATACTGAGCAGGCTGACGTCGCGCTCCTGCAGGTGGTTAGCCATGGCCCGGACGTCGTCGCCGTTGTGGCCCTTGCCGGCGAGTAAGAGAATGGTGTCGCCTGGTTGGGTCAGCTCAAGCACGCGCCTGGCCACGATCTCGCCGACCTGGGTAATGACCTCGGCTTCGGTTTTGCCGGACTCCCATGTGGCCGCCTCCCAGCGGCGCATTTGTTCCACAGTGATGACTGGCAAAGACATGACCGCAGTCTAGTGCGATCGCTCCATGCAAACAAGCCGCGCTTGGCCAAGAGCTTGGTTGTTTGTTTTTAAACGCAGAGGGCACGGAGGCGTGAAGGGCCGCAGAGGGGAAAGAATCCCAAAGGTATTCTACAATACAGCCCTAGATTGCAGAGGGAAAATGCTATTTTTGATCACTTGCAGGTAATGCACCAGCCCATCAAGCAGCTCGCGGGGGATCCGGGCGTGCTCCTCTTCCTGCACAGCAATGAGCTAACAGGAAAAGAACTCCTGACCTAGCCGCGCCCAGCGCTGTACACGGAGCCGCCAGAAAAGCAGGCCAAGAAGAAGTAGGCCAAGGCCCAGCAAGGCACCCCAGATCCCCCGGGATGCGGACTGCAAAAAAAGATGGCCAAGGCCTCAAACACGGCCCGCACCATTCAAGACCCCCACTCGAAAAACAAGACTCGCCCGGGTTTACAATGAATTTGCATTGCCATCCGCCATTCACTACGTTTTTCGCCGTCCGCAATAAATCCGTCATTGGCCACCGATGAGCACAAGCAACCCAACCGACCGGTATCACAGCCTCGATTTCCTACGGGCCGTGGCCATGTACCTCGGCGTCATCCTGCACGTGACGATCCTCTTCGGTTCACCGGATCGGATTTTGTGGTCGTTTTATGGCGAGTATTATCAGGATCCGGTTAGTTATCAGGTGACGTGGGGCATTCATCTTTTTCGGATGCAGTTTTTCTATCTCATCGCGGGCTTCTTTGCGGAGATGGTATACCTGAAACGTGGAGGAGCGTATTTTTCAAAAAACAGGTTGAAGCGAATTCTCATCCCATTCCTGTTTGGGCTATTAATAATCTACCCGCTTACGCTGGGAGTATTCGCTGCGCACAACGCAGAGTTGGCGGACAAATCGTACATTGAACGGTCGATGCATTTTTTCATGTGGGAATTTTTCCCGGGTACAAATTATGAACCCGCAGTTACATTCGTTCATTTTTGGTTCATGTGGTTTTTAATGATCTATTATGTCATCCACGTGTTCGGTCGGGCGGTGTTGTTAGGCTGGCTTCAAAAGGCAAAATTAACCAGCGGGTTTGTTCGTTTTGTCGATTTTTGCATTCAAAAGAAACTTGGAGTGTTGATTTTGGCATGTATCACATTGGTGTTTCATCTCACGTTGCGGAGCAGCATTTTTCTTCCTTCGGAAGCCCATATTGACGCCGCATTGAGCGATTTAACCTACTACATGGTTTTTTATTTTTTCGGTGTCGGGATGTATCACTGCAGGGATTTTTTCGACAAGCTGTCCCAGAACTTGAAATGGTATCTGATGCTGATACTCGTGTTCGTATTCTGGGTTCATGCGGCTACTGATACCATCGATATTCATCGGCACCCCGTGGTCGATATTAATAGCTGGAAGCCGCAAAGCTTTCAGGTGTTTTGGGAGGGTTTGTTTTACGGCGGTACGGATCGATATTTTACCAACTACGTTCGTTGCCTGTTGTGCTGGGCTTTTTGTTTTGCGTTGCTGGCACTGGGTCAAAAGTTTTTCAGCCGCAAAAATGATTTCATTCGCTATTTCGCCGATGCCTCGTACTGGGTCTACTGGGTGCATCTGCCGGTCACGTTTTATTTTTCCATGAAGCTGCAGTCGGTTGAGTTGAATTCACTTTTCAAGGTGTACATTGCGATCGTGGCCTCCACTGTCCTGATCATGCTCATGTACATGCTGTTCGTTCGGAATTCGATTCTTGGGGATTATTTCTGCGGTTGGCGCAAGCCGATCAA
>DKGH01000200.1 GCA_002453165.1 Verrucomicrobia bacterium UBA6775 | reverse complement strand
ACGATGTCGATCTCGCAGCCTTCACGCTCCCTGAATTCATTGATGGTTTTCTCGACCGCCTCACGGTTCACTCCGCCACAGTCCAGTCGCAGACTCGGTTTCAACGCCCACGCGTCGCCGGCGATCGGCTGATATTTGTGCGTGGCAAACACCCCTCCGCCTTTTGTCGGCGCGGCCAGGTATCGGGAAAACTGCAGCGCCAACGTCGGGCGACGGGTTGACGAGGTGACGGCCACCGAGATGTCGGCCTTGCTCGCCTCCAGCTCCGGCAATTCCACCACCTTCAAACCAAACTGTCGCGCAACCGAATCCCAGATGAACGCCCCGTCCGTGCCAGCGTTCTCCTTCACCGCAAGCGCGGCCTCGGTGACGGTCGGAAAGGTGGCCGCCTTGGCCTCGTCGATCGCTGCCCAGTGGCCGGACTGCTCGAGCATCTTTTTCGTTTTGCGCCCCACCCCGGCCAACGGGTCGCACAGGACGATTGAGAGTTTTTGCTGCAACACCTCGTCGGCGTCGGCCGGCGAAGCGGTGCTGTCCGGCTTCATCGCGAGCACGACCTTCCACGAGGCTACTTTCATCGACTCCGCCGTGAGGCCGTCCGCTGCGGCGCGCTCAGTGTAAAGGTAGTCGGCCGGAATGTAGACGTCCGCCCGGTCGATCCCGGATTCGCGGTCAGTCTTCAGCTTGTTCGCCAACACGCCGCTGCTCGCGTATTCCAGCGCCACACTGACGCCGACCTCCTGCTCGAACTTCCCGGCGATTTCCTCGACCGCCTTTTTCACGCCCGCAGCGCAGTAGACCAGCATCTCCCGGTCCCCGCCCTGCCCCGTCTGCGGGCCATCATCGCGCATCAGGAAAACCAGCAACACGACAACGGCAGCGGTCGCCACCAGCATCCAGAGTCCATTGCCACTGCGTCTGCCATATTGATGGGGGGATTCACTCATGTTCAGTTAAACGCCGCAGACTTTGCCGTCGGCAACGCGCGGAAACAAGTTTGCAAAAAACTTGCCAGGGACCGGTTCAACCGGATGATCGCCCCATGCCTGACATGGCGACCATCCCGTTTTTACAGGTCGATTCGTTTACCCGCGAGCCGTTCGGGGGCAACCCGGCCGCTGTTTGCCTGCTCGAGTCAGAGCCGCCGCCCGACTGGATGCAGCACGTCGCCGCCGAGATGAACCTGTCCGAGACGGCCTTCGCCTGGCCAAGCGGCGACGGGTTTGGGCTGAGGTGGTTCACCCCGGTGGCCGAGGTCGACTTGTGCGGACACGCCACGCTCGCAACGGCCCATGCGCTGTGGGAAACCAAGCGCTTGGCCAAGGGCGAGCCGGCTCGGTTCGACACCCGCAGCGGCCGGCTGACCGCGAGTCAGGCGAGCGATGCCATCAGGATGGATTTCCCAGCGGAACCGGCCGAGGCCTGCGACCAGGGCGACTTGGCCAATGCGCTTGGCTCGGAGATCGTCTGGTGTGGCCAAAACCGGATGGACTTTCTCGTTCAACTCCCGGACGCCGCATCGGTTCGCAGCTGCACGCCGGATCTCCTGCGCTTGGCAAAGCTGGAGACGCGGGGCGTTATCGTTACTGCAGGATCCGACGTCGACGAAGCCGATTTTGTGTCCCGCTTTTTCTGCCCGGGGCTGGGCATCGACGAGGATCCGGTGACCGGCTCGGCGCACTGCTGCCTCGCGCCGTTTTGGGCGGAGCGACTTGGGAGAACCTCGCTCACCGGTCATCAGATCTCACGCCGTGGCGGTGTGGTCGATTGTGAACTCGCCGGCGATCGAGTGCTGCTCGGCGGCCACGCCGTGACGGTGCTCGCCGGTGAAGTACTCGCTACGCCAACCGGGGCTTGACCCACCACCGGCCGAGGCTTCACGTTGCTGCGTCCTGATGGGGAACGATAACCAGACCGATCCAGCGCAGATCGCCCGGCATGTGCAGCAGAGCCTGCCTGCCGATGGCCTGTTTGCCGGTCACCAATGGCGCGTGGCCACGCGTCCGTTCCCGCTCGACAAAAAGACCGTCAAGCAACTCGAGAAACTCGGGCGTATGCTGCTCAAGTTTTATCAGGCAACGAACATGATTTACCGGTGGAGCGCCGAGGGGCGACTGCCGGCATGGCCTGCCGAGTGGCTGGACCGGGGCAAGCCGCAATCGATCATTGACCTCCAGCGGCACAAGGCGTTTCGCCCCGACCTGCCACGGGTGATCCGGCCGGACATCCTGCTGACCGAGGACGGCCTGAAAATCACGGAACTCGACAGCGTTCCGGGCGGCATCGGGCTGACCGCCTGGCTCAACCGTACCTACGCCGAGGCCGGGGCCGAAGTGCTTGGCGGCATGACCGGCATGCTCGACGGGTTCGCCGGCATCTTCGGTGATGCAAAACAAATTCGGCTGATCGTATCGGAGGAATCGGCCACGTACCGGCCGGAGATGGAGTGGCTGGCCGGGCAAATCACGCCCGGGCGCATGAGCGTCCACGGACAGGGGTTCACCGGCTTCACGGAGGGCGATGCGGTGTACCGATTTTTCGAATTGTTCGACCTGCCGAACATCCCTGCGGCCGACGAACTACTCCAACGCGCCATCGGCCAGGCGCTCACGCTCACCGCTCCGCCAAAGTCGTACCTCGAGGAGAAGATGACCTTCGCGCTGTTCCACAATCGTAACCTCTCAGAGGCATGGCGTCAGCAACTGGGCGAGAGCTTTAAGCGCACGCTCGAGACGTTGCTGCCGCAGACGTGGGTGATCAACCCCGCACCGTTGCCACCAGACGCAGCATACCCCGGGCTTGACCTTACGAACTGGGAGCAACTCGGGGAGCTTTCGCAGAAGGATCGCAACCTGATCCTCAAGATTTCCGGGTTCAGTGAAAAGGCCTGGGGCGCGCGCGGCGTCTGGCTGGGGAGCGATCTGCCGCGAGACGAATGGGCGGCGGCGGTCGATGAGGCGCTGGCCGGGTTCGGGCAGTCACCCCGCATCCTGCAGCGTTACCACCGGCCAAGCCGGGTGGATGCGGAATGGTATGACTTCGAGCTTGACCAAGCCCAGCCGATGCAGGGCCGCGTCCGGCTATGCCCGTATTACTTTATCCACGGCGGATGGGATCAGGCTCAGGCGACGCTTGGGGGAGTGCTGGCCACGATCTGCCCGGCGGACAAGAAGATCATCCACGGAATGAGCGAGGCCATCTTGGCTCCGTGCGCGCTTGGCCAAGCTTGATCGCTTGACAATGCATTTGGCAAAGCGAACCCTCTGCGTGCATGAAATTGGTATCAAAGTGGATTGTCCTGGTTGCCCTAGCGCTGTGTGTTGCCGGGTGTGCCGGCAAGAAGGAACTGCGTCGTCTTGAGAACTCTTATCAGGAGCAACTCCAGGAATACGCCCAGCAACTTCAGGCCGGTGAATTGACCAAGGCCGAGCACGACAGTAAAGTCGCTCTCCTCAATTCGCGTTATGGCAACCGCCGGGCGCAGTTGGAGCGGCAAATCTACGGCACAGGCGCCCCCCGCCAAAGCCCCTCGGTATTGGGCAACTCCACAAGGCCGACGCGGACCCGCCGTTAACCGGTTGGGGCTACTGCCGTTACTTCCTTTTTTTCGTCAGGCGAAACAGCTCGACCGGTGCGCGTTGCTTAAGTAACTCGGCGTGGCCATCAAAGAAATTTGAGTTGGCCGTCCCGAAATCCTTCCGTGAAGTGCTGCCAGACATGTAGAATGAACTCTTCTCATTGCCGCCACCGTGCCGGTACAGCACGTTGCCTCCGGCCATCGGTGTGCCGTTGTCACTTTCGTCGGGATAAAGCGCAGCGTTGAAACCGTCGATGTCCGCCGCGAGAATGGTACCCGAAGGAGACTTTATCTGGGACATCTTGAACGTCTTGTTTGCACCCTGAAAATTGTGGTTCATGGCGTAGGTGTAGTCGTCACGCCAGTCGTTGTACTTCTTCCGTTTCACGCTGCCGGGGCAAATGAACACGCCCTTGCCAAGGACGTCCGCCTCCTTACCAAGGTAGGGCTGAATCACGCGGTACCAGAGTCGGTTTTTCATGACGCCGTTCTTGTCCTTTAACTGAAACGGCGGCCAGCACCTCGGCACTTCGTTTGTGTCGTGCTCATAAAGCACCATGGCCAGACCAATTTGCTTCACGTTGCTCATGCACCTCATCTCAACCGCCTTGGACTTCGCCTTGGCCAGTGCAGGTAGCAGCAGGCCGGCTAGGATCGCGATGATCGCGATGACCACCAGTAACTCAATCAGGGTGAACCCCTTGTTTTCTCTATTTGTTTTCATCAGAAATTGATTCGCCAACAGGAAAGTATTCCTCCATCAGCTTCCAGCAAACCAGCTGCATGCGCGGCATATGGAAAGGGCCCTTCCATAGATTGCCCTTCAACGGCACGGAAACCCGCCCGTCCCGGTGAAGGTAACCGTACCACTCCCCATGCTCTTTGTCAGCAAAACGGGCATGTGCCCAATCGTGCACCAATTGGTGCATGGTGGCGTATTTTTCCTCGCCGGTCAGGGACAAGGCGAGCAGCGAAGCGATAATGGCCTCGTTGTGCGGCCACCAGAATTTCATGTCGTGCCAATACTCCTGCAACGGCTTGTTGTACACGTCTCGAAAATAAAACAGCCCACCGTGCTCGCCGTCCCAGCCCCTTGCCATCATCCAGTCCAGAATCTGGCAACCGGTACGGATCAGGTCCGGATCGTTGCCGCGGAGCTTAGCCTCCCAAAGGATAAACCAGGCGCACTCGATCGCATGGCCGGGGTTGAGTGTGCGACCGTCAAAGTGATCGATGATCGAGCCGTCCGGCGCGACCATCTCCATCACGCACTCGATCTCCGGCTTCATGAAGTCCCGGCGGATCTCCTCGATGGCGTCGTCGATGTCCCCGGTGAACGAGTCGTCGCCAAGATTCAGCCGCAGCTCCTGCGCGGTAACCATCTGGATCATCGGCTCGCCGATGGCCTTGGCCGGTCGGGTGTCGGTGAACTTCGGCTTGGCCAAGCGCGGCTCCGCGAAGTGGCGCTTGGCCAAGCGGAACAAATCCCGGGACGTCTCCGCGTCGGCCTCCTCGCCGGTCGCGCGGGCCATGGCCGCATACGCGATTGCGCCGAAGCACTCGGTGAACAC
>DKGH01000228.1 GCA_002453165.1 Verrucomicrobia bacterium UBA6775 | reverse complement strand
TTCATGATCACGATGGGACTCGTCGGCGGCGGGCATGTGCGGTTCACATTTTTCCCACCAGTCGAGGGAGATAATATTGCGGCCGCTGTCACCATGCCACTTGGCACCACCATAAAGGAAACCAAGCTCGCGGTAGATAAACTTGAACGGTTCGCCGAAGAAGTTCGCGACGAACTCGATGCCGAGACAGATAAAAGCTTTGGCTATCCGAGCATCGTCAGGCATATGCTCAAATCAGTCGGAGGACAACCGTTCATGACAGATCAAAGCCGTTCCGGAGGTTCCGTGACTTCCTCCATTACCGGTGGAAACACAGGCGAGGTCCACATAGAGGCCTCCCCCTCCGAGGATCGACAATTTACTGCCTATGAGTTAGCCAGGCGTTGGCGCGAAAAAGTCGGCGATATGCCAGAGGCTGAAAATCTGCAGTTCACTGCCGACATTTTTCAGGCCGGCGACGCCGTGAACATCGTCCTCAACGGGGCAGATTTTAAGGAACTTGAAGCAGCCGCTAAATGGCTCAAGACCAAGTTAGCAGACTTTGATGGAATAATTGACATTGCCGACTCGTTCCGCATGGGCAAGGAGGAAATTCAGCTTGCGATTAAGCCGGAAGCCGAGGCGCTTGGCCTGACGCAGGTCGACCTCGCCCGGCAGGTGCGCTCTGCGTTTTACGGCGAGGAGGTGCAGCGCATCCAGCGCGGCCGCGACGATGTCCGCGTCATGCTGCGTTATCCGCAAGACGAACGTCGTAGCCTAGCCAACCTCGAAAACATGCGCATACGCACTTCAGGCGGCATAGAGATTCCATTCGAAGAAGTCGCACAGGTGACCTTCGGCCGAGGCTACGAATCGATCAGGCGCATCGACCGACGTCGAGCCGTCAATGTCACTGCAGACGTTGACAAATCTAAGGGTAACACACACGTCATTAATAGCGCGCTCCAGAATGAAATTCTTCCCCAACTCCGTACGGAGTTCCCAGGCGTTTATTGGGGCTTTGAAGGCGAGCAAAGCGAACAAGCCGAAACTTTAGGCAGCATGATATACCTCTACGGAATTGCATTGATTATCATATACGGCCTACTAGCGATCCCATTCAGTTCCTACATCCAGCCAATCATAGTGATGGCAGCAATTCCTTTCGGGCTCATCGGGGCGATCTGGGGGCACATCGTTATGGGAATGGACGTCACCATCCTCTCTGGTTTTGGTGTTGTCGCCCTTACAGGTGTAGTGGTGAATGACAGCCTCGTGATGGTCGATTACGTCAACCGAAAACGCAGTATTGGTTTGAACGAAATGGAGTCCGCTCGACAGGCCGGCATGTCGCGCTTCCGGCCTATCATCCTGACTTCCCTGACGACGTTTGCCGGGCTTACGCCATTGCTTCTCGAGAAAAGCCTGCAGGCCAAGTTCCTTGTACCGATGGGCGTTTCGCTTGGCTTTGGTGTCATTTTTGCCACCGTCATCACCTTAATCCTCGTGCCATCGATGTACCTCATTCTCGAGGACATCCGCACCTTTTTCCTCGGCCCAAAGGACAAACTCTAAAGCACCCGCTGGCCTAGCGCTTGGCTTGAGGCAGTGGTGTAGCTACGCTGCCTGCGTGAAACGCCTGTTTTTTTTCCTGACAATTCTTTGTGCGCTTGGCCTGCAATCCGTCTCCGCAGCCAAGGCGAACATCCTGTTCATCATGGTTGACGACCTCGGCAAGGACTGGATCTCCTGCTACGGCGCAGATGACATCGAGACGCCGCACATCGACCGCCTGGCCAAGGGCGGCCTCAAGTTTCACAACGCGTGGTCGATGCCGCAGTGCACGCCGACACGCGCCACGCTGCTCACAGGCCAGTACCCGTGGCGCACCGGCTGGGTGAACCACTGGGACGTCCCGCGCTGGGGTGTCGGATACTTCGACTGGGCGAAGTACACCTCGTTTGCGAAGGTGATGAAAACCGCCGGCTACGCCACCGCCATCGCCGGCAAGTGGCAGATCAACGACTTTCGCATAGAGCCCAACGCACTGAAAAAACACGGCTTCGACGACTGGGCCGTATGGACCGGCTACGAGACCGGCAATCCGCCAAGCAACGAGCGTTACTGGGATGCCTACATACACACCCGTTCCGGCAGCAAAACGTACAAGGGCGAGTTCGGGCCGGACATCTACTGCAACTTCCTCATCGACTTCATGAAACAACACCGCGACGAGCCGATGATGCTCTACTTCCCGATGGCCCTCACGCACGGCCCACTCGTGCCGACGCCGGACGAGCGCAACGCCACCTCCAGCAGGGACAAGCTGAAGGGGATGGTGCGCTACACCGACACCCTCGTCGGGCGGCTGGTCGCCGCGCTGGACGAATTGAAAATCCGCGAGCGCACGATTGTAATTTTCACCACCGACAACGGCACCAGCGGCGGCCTGCGCGGCACGGTCGGCGGCAAGCGGCCAAGCGGCGGCAAGGCCTCCAAGTACGAGGGCGGCGTTTGCCAGCCGTTCATCGTGAACGCCCCCGGCCTCGTCCCGGGCGGACGCGAGACTGATGCACTCACCGATTTTTCCGACCTGCTGCCGACCTTTGCAGAGCTTGGCCAAGCGCAACTGCCCAAGGGCGTGACGCTCGACGGCAAGTCGTTCGCTCCCCTGCTGCTTGGCCAGGCGAACGACTCGCCGCGCGATTGGATCATGGCGCTTGGCCACGGCGCGGGACGGCTCGACAAGGACGGCGTGCGCGGCACCCGCGACTTTGCCGACCGCGTTTTCCGCGACAAGCGCTACAAAGTCTGGCTTGGAAACAAGCCTGAGATCACTGCGTTGTACGACCTCAAGAACGATCCACTCGAGCTGCACAATCTGCT
>DKGH01000123.1 GCA_002453165.1 Verrucomicrobia bacterium UBA6775 | reverse complement strand
AGGTCTCCTGATGTCGCTCGACTTGTGATTCATTAGCTACAACTGTAGTATAGCATATCACCGTTATTAATATTAATGCGGTGGTGGATTGCATTTCCCCGAATGTGTTAAATGCTAGCTTCAGAATTGGGGGCCCTACTTGAAAACTGCCCCTTCAAAATCGAGCCGATATATAATTCCTTGATTGTACCCCACCGCATAGATGTTACCGCTGCGATCTTGTCCAAATGAGACGAGTTGATCGGGACATGTTCCTATTTCTCG
This sequence comes from Verrucomicrobia bacterium UBA6775, assembly GCA_002453165.1. GTDB lineage: Bacteria > Verrucomicrobiota > Verrucomicrobiia > Limisphaerales > UBA1096 > UBA1096. Next base: position 13,518 of record DKGH01000123.1, on the reverse strand, counting down.
AATTTTTTTTAATTTTCGATTTTCATGCCGAATTCCCCAGATGCGTCTGGACTGGTAATCCGCGCAAATGTAGACACCGTCGAAAGATGAGGGTTTTTCAGTTTCTGTCCGGATAACGTACCCTCCAGTGATGGAGACTCCATGTTTGCGTCGAAACGATACAACGGGTGGTGTGTATTCGTTTTTTTCCTTTCGGTAGCGTGTGGAAAACAGTTCGAATCCCTCGTAGACATTCCATCCGTGGTTTTCTCCTGCGCTAACGATCGCGATCTCTTCAAACCGATTTTGCCCGACATCCCCGACCCATAATTCACCATTTGCAGGGTCGAAACTAAATCGCCACGGTTGACGTAATCCGTATGCGAAGATCTCCGGAAGGACTTCATGATTCTCGTGGTTAATGAAAGGATTGTCTCTTGGAATTCCATATGACTTACCTCCTTTTTGATCATCTACGTCTATGCGGAGCAGTTTGCCAGAATAATCGGTTAAATCCTGGGCATGACCGTGGGGATCCTCCTGTGGCCCGCCATCTCCTACGCCGATGTAGAGAAACCCGTCCGGGCCAAACTCCAGTCCGCCACCGTGGTGGAACTGTGTCGCGACTTCAAACTCCAAGACTTGGCGGGTGGGTTTTCCGGAATCTTTACGAAGATTCTCGTTGGCGATTCGTTCCCCAATCTTCATGCCACGTCGAGGACCGTCTTTTACCTCGTGCATGAAATAGTACCGGCGATTTTTTGCGAATTTCGGGTGAAACGCCAAACCCAGTAATCCTTCGTCGTTGGTCACATACACTTCCTCCGGAATCTCCAAAAACGTGGATCGTATTTCACGCCCGTCGTCATCCTTCTCGAGAATGGATATCCGGGCACGGCTTTTTTCGAGTACCACAAACAAATTCTTGATACTGGGATGTTCTCCAAACCAGACTGGTTTCTGTAGACCAAGCGATTGGCCGAAGAGTGGGGTTAACTTGATTGGTGCTGCCAATCGCTCAATTTCTGCGGGTGTTCCTTGTGTGTTACGTTCGGTTGATGACTTGTCTTTCAGATTTTCCAGATAGGCAATTAGGTTGGAAAACTCGTCCTTGGAGAGAGTGGCGTAAAGGTTGGGTGGCATCATTGATACCGGACTGGTCGAGTGATCCTTAATATCTGACTTGGCCAAGCGATGGCGAATATCCCCGGGGCCGGCGATGACGAGTTGTTCGGCAGACGAATGCTTGATGATTCCGCTGAAGACTTCATTGTCCTTCGTCTTAATCACGGAGAGTGAATAGCCTGTCATTATGTTCGCTGAAGGCTCTAAAATTGATTGGATGAGATCTGCTCGGGAGAATTTATCGCCTGCTGCGGCAAGATCCGGTCCGACCATTCGGCCATTACCGTCAGTCGTGTGGCAAAGGGTGCATTGAGTTCTCTTGGCCGAGAAAAGTTTTTCGCCGACTACAGGATTGCCATCCCTCGACATCGCATGCTTCCTATAGTCTTCTACGGATGCTGTTTTAGGGGTGGTCAACTCAGCCTTGGACTCCTTGTCCTGACCTTGGCAATAAAGAAGGGCAGGGAGTGAAAATAGTGTTGCTACCAAAATGGGCGCGCTGGGCATGCCGAAAAGGATGTCGAAGCCGCGGTTGCAGTTCAAGCCCTTGGGCAATGTCGTTTGCAAAAGATGCATGTTTACGCCACTGTCCGCAGAACACGTGGGACAAGTCCCGGGATTAAAAACAAAATATGACCCATTTACAAAGAACCCACATTCTGAATTCCTATGCAATCGGATACACGGCTGCGTTGATAATTTGTGTCTTATTTGTGGCATCGAGTGCGTTCGGGACACCCGAGCACAAACCGTCAGAAATGCCCTCTGCCAAGCCGGAATCTGTCGATATGACTACAGAAGGGCTGCGTCGAATCGACTCAGCCATTCAAGAACATGTCACAGCCGGACATATTCAGGGAGCGGTGACTGTAGTGGCTCGGCGGGGAATTGTGGTCCATTTCTCATCGCACGGGCAGATGGATGTGAGGAAAAAGAGGGCGATGGAGCATGATGCAATTTACCGCATGGCATCCTCGTCTAAAGCGGTGCTGGGTGTAGCGGCAATGATCTTGATTGAAGAAGGCAAAATGCAACCAAACGATCCGGTTTCCAAATACATCCCGGCCTTCGCCAATGTGAAAGTAGTCGAACTTATTGATGCGAATTACAAGGAGGCCAAGTCGGCTTCTGCGAAACCGAAGAAAAAATTCAAAACTGACGTTCCGAAATACAGGCTTGTGCCGACGGAGATACCGGTGACAATCCACCATTTACTCACTCATACCTCCGGGCTTATGAGCGGGGGATACGGTCATGCCGTGAATCCAGTTAAACGAACAGCGGAGGATACCCTTGCTACTTATGTGACAAAAATTGCAAGAGTTCCTTTGGACTTCCAACCTGGCACACGCTGGAGTTACAGCCCCCGCACGGGATTGGATGTGGTTGCTCGGATCATCGAGATTATTTCCGGAACCTCGTATGACAGATTCCTTCGGGAAAGAATTTTTGATCCGTTAAAAATGAACAGCACTTTTTTCAACCTGCCAGAAACACTTGAAACTAAAAGAGTCGTTCTGAATGCGGATTGGGCGAAGGCGAAAGGCTGGGGGAGGAGAACCAACTATTACTCCGCTTCGGGTGGCCTTTCGAGTACTGCAGAAGACTTCCTGCATTTCCAGCAAATGCTGTTAAACGGAGGAGTGCTGTTTGGCCATCGAATTCTCAGTCCAGATTCAGTGGCTATGATGCGTAAAAATCAGGTGAGAGAACTTTATTCTGTGGGCAAAAAAGGCAAGAAAGGAACTGGGTTTGGATACACCGTAGCCGTCACACTGGAACCGGAAGAAGCTGGAAATCATCGTGGCAAAGGATCCTTCGGATGGGGCGGAGCGTTTGGAACGATGTCATGGTCTGACCCCGAAAACGAGTTGGTGGTTGTGATCATGCTTCAGCAACCTCACGGATACACTCTGCGTGAAATCGAAAAACTCGTCTCACAAGCGATCATCAAATAAGTCGCTTATTAAAAAATGGTGGAGGCGGGCGGAGTCGAACCGCCGTCCCGACTAAACCAATTTCCAACGTCTACATGCTTGTTCAGGGCTGATATTTCGGTGGGCGAATAACGGCCTGACACGAATTCGCCTACCTAGTCGGCAGTAAAGTTTCGGTTGAGAACCGCGCCGTCTCCGGCTTCAACCTAACCTGCTGTCGGCGCCTGCATCCCGTAGCAGGTATTCGGGAGCAGACGTCGCGGGTTATGCCGCGAGGGCCAATTCTTCGTTGGCAGTTATGTTTTTGGTCCGATGGTTTTACGAGGGAAACGAGCCATCCTCGGCATGCAATCAGAAACGTATTCAACCGGTCGATAACCAGTACGCCCCCAAAGCGCCGTTCAGCGTAGCGCAGGGCAGGGGAATCGGCAAGTGCGTGTTCAGCTTGAGGGGGTGGAAATAGCTACTACATGATTGTCCGTGGTGAAGTATCTATTAGCGACTTCCTTCACCTCATCAAGTGTAACTCGTTCTACCCGGGCCTCTTCCTCGTCGGAGTGCTTGAAGCCAAGCCCTAGCAGTTCATCCATGCACGCACTGAATGCCACTTGGCCAAGTTCCTGCCGGGCGATCTTTTTGTGGCCGGATAGTTTGGCCTTGGCACGATTTAGCTCCTCGGCAGTTAATCCCTCCTTGGCCAAGCGCTTGGCCTGCGCGATGAGTTCTTTCTCTACCTGTGAGGCAGAGTCGGCACCTGTGCCAGCGTAAAATGAAAAACAGCCTGGCATGAGACCTGAGAAGTTCTGCGTTCCAACGTAGTAGGCCAGACCAAGTTCCTCCCGGATTCGCAGAAATAGTCGTGAGCCCATGTCGTTCAATGCTTCCGAGATAACATCGAGCACGGTCTGATCCGCTTGGCCAAGCGTCGCCCCTTGGTAAGATAAAGTGACCACTGATTGTTCCTTTTGTGTCTTTGCCACTTTGCGGCTTGGCTCGTTCAATCGTATGAAATCGGGCAATAAAATCTCCGGAGTGGGGGCTTCCCAGTCGCCGGTGGCGTGAAGCAGTTTTTCCTCAACCTCGTTGGGATCGATGTCGCCGTGTATGGCAATGACAGTGTTTCCCGGGGCTGTCAGCAATTGATGTTGGGCAGTAAGTTGGGCAGGCGAGAATGACTCGACCAAATCTTCCGAGCCGAGCGGGTCAAGGCCGTATCCGCTTTCCCCGTACAATTCTGTGCGCCCTTGTTTGAGCGTATGGGAGAGCAGGTGGTCTCGCTGTTGCGCGATGGCGGCCAGTTGGGATTTACGCTCCCGGTCTACTTCACGTTCATCGAAGGCCGGGGAAAGGAGCAAGTCGAGTAGTGTCGCTTGGCCAAGCGCAAAGTCTTCGCTTATTATATCAAGGCTAACACCGTGGCTGTTATTGCCGCTGAAAGTGTCCACATGACCGCCGGCAGACTCGATGGCACTCGCAATTTTCTCAGCGCTACGTTGCCGTGTGCCCTTGAGCATGGAATTGCTCATCAGCCGGGTCATGCCGTTATTCTCCTTTGTTTCAACCAGTAGTCCGCTTTTGATGCCTGCGCGAAAGTGCACAAAGGGCAGGGAAGCATCCCTTCGGAATAGCAAACATAAGCCGTTGGGTAGTACCGTTTTTTTGGTTTCGCCGACGGTTTTAGTGGCGGTTGAGAGGGTCCTTTTCTTTAGTGAACATTCTGGAGCAAGGGCGTAGAGCGAACGATTTGCGTCGGTAAAATAACGGCAGGCAACCTCCTGCAACTGCTCTGGGGTGGTATTTTGCACGGCCTCAAGATGCTTCCAGGAGAAGTAAAGATCGTTCGTATAGAGCCAGTTACTACCCAGATCGCCAGCCAATCCCTGCATCGTTCGCAACGTGGCAAGGTTGCCGGCCGTGAATTGCTTGATTGCCTTGGTCAATTCGTCCGGCTTGGCCAAGCGCTCCCGGCACAAATCGACTTGTGAAAGCATGGCCTCTCGCGCTTGGCCAAGCTGGTCGCCGTCTGCGCGAGCACTCATCCCAAAGAGGCCGGAGTGGGCGGAGGCAAACGTCCATGCGTCCACACCGTGAACAAGTGCCTTTTGGTCGCGGATCTCACGGTATAGTCTTGAGCTTTTACCACCACCGAGAATCACGGAGATGATATCCAACGCGGGAATATCATTATGTCGAACATCCGGGACATGCCAAGCGAAATGAAAATGAGCCTGCTCAAAAGGCCCTTCCTCCAACCGTTCACGAAAGGCCACTTGTTTCGGTTCGGGCGGTATCAAAACGGGGGGCAGGGGAAGCATCGGCTGTGATGCGTATTTTTCACTCAGTATTGAGATGACTTCACCCGCATTCACATCACCTGTAACGACAAAAAAGCAATTGTTGGGTGCGTACCTCGCACGGTAGTAGGATTCAATTGCCTCGCGGTCGAGTTGATCGAAAATATCCCGATAACCAATGACAGTGTGGCGGTAAGGGCTATGGGTATAGGCCGTCTCGAATAATCGCCGGCTCGATCGACGCGCGGGATCGTCGTTGCCCATTTCCATCTCTCGCCGAATCACATTCAACTCTGTCTCCAGTTCATCATCCGGTAATGTCGCGTTCAGAGCTATATCTGCGAGTACATCCAAGGCGATTTTCGTACCGGAGGAGGGTGTAGTTATGTGATAAACAGTCCTGTCAAAGGACGTGTATGCATTGAAATATCCACCAGCATCTTGAATCAAGTGATCCAACTCGACACCGGAGCGTGTCGTTGTTCCCTTGAACAACATATGCTCTAAAACATGAGATAAGCCGGCTCCCAGCCATTTATCTTCGTGGATACTTCCTGTTCGACACCAAATTTGTATGGCTGCGACAGATGAAGTGTTGTCAGGGCATATAACGACTTCCAACCCGTTAGAGAGAGCTTCGACCTGGCAATTATGTTGATAACTACTTAAATCCACCACAAATCAGATCGGATAATTAAATATAAGTTTTATTGTGCGAAAATTATTGAAAAGCCCAGCCAAATCGGTGTGGGCGAACTTTACGGTCAGGTTGGCTGAAAAAAGGCCAATAAATAAACGAAGGAGTCCCGAAAATATTTTTTCCTGGCAATGATCCCCATGATCGAGAATCTAGTGAACTCACAGTGTTATCACCTAAGGCATAATAATGGTTGGGTGGTATTTGAAAATCTCGAATGGTGCCTGAGTGACCAGAGAAAAGACTGTTCTGTGCTGGAGGGAGTTCATCGTGTAAATCCATGGAGTAAATAAACTCAAATGGATGGACCGTAGAATCGATTATCTTATCGTTGATGTAAACATGCCGATTTTTTATGTCCAATTTTTCATATGGAAGACCAACTAATCGTTTAATGTAAAACAGTTTGTCATTATCCATATCGGGGATGTTCTTCGTCTCGAACACGATAATTTCACCTCTTTTCGGTTTTCTAAAGTTGTATGTAAAACGATTCACAAGCAAGTGGTCACCGGCTTCTCGACGAACCTTAAATACGTCGGTTCCCTTAGGATAAGTAAAGTTGTTAAACGCATTATTTAGTCTAGTGGGTCTTGTTACACTGATATTGTTATTAAGGAGACTTTGGCCGTCAGATCCAAGTGGTGGCGATACGTCCTTGGTAATTAACTGGCCGTTATCGAGATCCTGAAAAACCAATTTTTGACGTGTAAAAAAAAGCAGATATGACCGTTGGTTTTCAACATGATGAAGTTTCCAATTCCCTTCGGCTTTTAGTTGATAATAAGAGATTCCGTTCAGCCATTTTTTAAGAAAACCAGAGACGGCACCGGGAGTATCTTCGCCCTGCTCCATTATCGAGTGAGTGATTCCGTACAGAGTGGGCTGCATGGAGCCGGTGGGAATACCCATAGGCTGGAAGAAAAATGTACGAATACCCATCGCGATACCTACCGCAAACAGACACACTTCCACGTTCTCGCGTATGCCGGCGTTTTTATACGGGATCAGCCGGTGGCTCCCTGTTTGCTGAAGTTTTTCGGTAGCAGCGTCCAGTTCCTCTCGGTTGTACGGTGAACGCATCACCTTCATGAGGTGGTCAATCTGATTTTGAAGATCATCCAACCCTACGCTAGTCAGAAGGTCTCTTTGGTGTCGAAGCAGTTTCTTGGCATTGTGGCGCAATTCCGCAGCTAGGCGAAAACGCCGATAGATCAGCCATCTAATATAGTACATCATTTTGGTTATGCTTTGAGCACCTCAATGAAGGCGCTTTGAGGAATATTCACCGAGCCAATCGATTTCATCCGTTTTTTGCCTTCCTTCTGCTTTTCCAAAAGTTTCCGTTTTCGCGTGATGTCACCGCCGTAACATTTTGCTGTCACGTCTTTCCGAAGCGCATTCACTGTGGAACGAGCGACGACTTTCCCTCCGATGGCAGCTTGTATGGCTACTTTGAATTGTTGAGGAGGGATCACGTCCTTGAGTTTTTCGGCCAGTGCCCTGCCCCGTTGTTCAGCCTTGTCCCGATGTACGATCAGGGAGAAGGCATCCACGGGTTCGCTATTAACAAGCATGTCCAGTTTGACCATTTTGGCTGCCTCGTATCCGCTGTGTTCGTAATCAAGCGATCCATAGCCGCGCGTGATGCTTTTTATGCGGTCATGAAAATCGATGAGAATCTCGTTCAACGGAATACGGCCCTTCAAAATCACTCGACCGGAATCCAGAGTTTCTGTTTCGTGTATAATTCCTCTCTTTTCAGCCGTCAGGTTCATCATGTCGCCGATGTATTCATTTGGGCACATGAGGTAGGCATCCACCATTGGTTCGGAAATTGTTGAAATATGATTCGCTTCAGGAAGATAAGCAGGATTGTCGATGTCGGTTTCGTTCCCATCAGTGGTGACAACTTTGTAGATCACACTTGGGTAGGTAGCGATGATGTCCATGTTGAACTCACGCCGGAGACGTTCCTGAATAATTTCCAAGTGTAGCAATCCCAGGAACCCACAGCGAAAACCAAAGCCAAGTGCCGCCGAGCTTTCCGCCTGATAAAAAAAGGCGGCATCGTTGAGTTGCAACTTGGCCAAGTTGCTCTTGAGATGTTCGTAGTCTGCCGAGTTGATTGGGTAAATGCCGCTGAACACCATTGGTTTGATTTCCTGAAACCCGGGTAACGGTTCAGTTGGCTTTTTAGGGTCAGTCAATGTGTCCCCTATTTTCACATCAGAGGGCGATTTAATGTTCGCTGTGAAATATCCGGTCTCGCCGGCAGTCAAAACTGGGCGACTGTAAGGTTTTGGGTTGAAACTGCCTACCTCCTTCACCTCCACGGTTTTGTTGGAGTGCAGCATTTTCACATGCATGCCGGGCTTGAACTCCCCGTTGAATACACGCAAGTGAGCTACAACGCCACGGTAGGAATCAAAATATGAATCGAAAACCAGCGCCTGTGGAGACTCTTTGTCAGTTCGTGTTGGGTGAGGGATGCGCTGGACGATTTCCTCAAGCACGTTATCCGTACCGATCCCTTCCTTGGCGCTCGTCAGAACCACCTCCTCTGCCGGGATGGCGAGAATGTCCTCGAGTTGACGTTTTACGTTGGGGATATCCGCGTGCGGCAGGTCAATTTTGTTAACGACTGGTATAATCGTCAGGTTGTGATTCATCGCGAGGTTGACGTTGGCCACTGTTTGGGCTTCGACGCCCTGCGCAGCATCAATAACGAGAAGCGCACCTTCACAGGCGCTGAGGCTACGTGAGACTTCATACGCGAAGTCGACATGGCCTGGAGTGTCGATCAGGTTCAATTCATAACGCTGACCGTCCTTGGCATTATAATACATCGTGACCGGATGGGCCTTGATGGTGATGCCTCTCTCCTTCTCCAAATCCATCGAGTCGAGAAGCTGGTTCTCCATTTCGCGATCGGAAATGGTACCTGTCTTGTGAAGTAACCGGTCGGAAAGAGTCGTTTTTCCGTGGTCAATATGCGCAATGATGCTGAAATTGCGTATTCGTTCAATATCCATTGATGATCAGTCGCCCTTTGTCCGGGTGAGCGCGTCCCGTTATCCCCTGCCCCATCCTGCCGGGCAGGATGATGGGCGAAAAAGATACCGAGAGCGAGGGTTAAGGGAAGCGTAAATGTTGCCGTTTCTGCCGATGTGGCCTCGATTTGATCATGCCAACATATCTAGGGTGTAGCCGTGCATTTCGTCCGCGGTTCGGGCCAGAGTGGTCGCCACCACCGACTCGTTGACAGCCGTCATCATTTCCACCGGAGATTCGATCGACAATTCGGCCTTGGCCAAGTCGTGTGCTGCACTGGCCATCCGCGTCTCCGCAGTCTGTTGGAGTTGCTGAGTGGATGACAGTACGTCGATTGTGTCGAACATGCGGCACGCGAATCTCCTGCGGTTGTGAGCGTGCGTCAATGAAAACTGATCGCTTGGCCAATTTCGAATCAAGTTTTGCGCTTGGCCAAGCGCTTGGCCAGAAGTAGGCTTGTCTCTGCGCTGGTAAGGATTTTCCTGCTGCTGCGCGTGATTTGCAACAGTCCCTGGACCTTAATTTAAATGGGTAAGGAACCTGCACTCGGGTTGTGACCGTCAGGCCTTTACTGGAAGTCGCGATCTTCGACGAGCCGGATCCACTTATACCTTCCGTTCATCGGATTAGTTCAACACGACAGTTGGTGGGATTTTGATGAAACCCGCGGCTGTAAGGCTGCGGGTTTTTTCGTTGGGAGCCGAACTTTCGGTTGATACTCTGAACCGCCGTGAATGGTGACCTGTTTTCGCAAGAGTCGACTCCGACCACACAAGATTCGACGGTCGGGGGTGATGCGACGTCGGGTTACTCGTACCAGCCTCTCGCAGCTCGAATGCGGCCACGCAACCTTGAGGAGTATCACGGCCAAAGTCACATTCTCGCTCCCGGCAAGCTCCTGCGCCGGGCGATTGAGGCTGATCGAATTCAGTCGCTGATTTTTTACGGGCCACCCGGGACAGGGAAAACCAGCCTGGCGCAAATCATCGCCAACCAAACCAAGAGCCGGTTCGAGCGGCTTAGCGGTGTTGAGTCCAACGTCGCCGACATGAGGCGGGTGTTGGCTTCCGCTGCGAATCGATTGGCCAACTCCGGAGCCACCACGCTGCTTTTCATCGACGAGATACACCGATTCAACAAGGCTCAGCAGGATGTGCTTTTGCCCGACGTGGAAAACGGGACAGTCCGCCTGATTGGCGCTACGACTCACAACCCGTTTTTCTTCGTCAACTCCCCGCTTGTTTCGCGATCCCAGATATTTGAACTACAGCCACTCAACGAACGGGAAATTCGCGAGTTGCTTGACCAGGCGCTAAAGGACGAAGAACGCGGGCTTGGCCACCTGAAATGTCAGGCATATGAAGATGCGCTTGGGCATCTCGCGAAGGTTGCCGACGGCGATGCTCGCAAGGCGCTGAATTCCTTGGAAATTGCTGCGCTGACAACGCAACCGGGCAAGGACGGTGTCATTCACATAACGATGGTGGTCGCTGAGGAGTGCATCCAAAAAAAAGCGGTGGTTTACGATGGGGACGAGGATGCCCACTACGACACGATTTCCGCGTTCATCAAGTCGATGCGAGGCAGCGACCCGGATGCCACGCTTTATTGGCTCGCGAAGATGATCCACGTCGGCGAAGATCCCCGATTCATCACAAGGCGAATCATCATCCATGCGGCAGAGGATGTGGGATTGGCAGACCCGATGGCGTTGGTGCTTGCGAACGCGGCATTTCATGCAGCGGAATTCATCGGATGGCCGGAGGCACGTATCCCGATCGCTGAAGCTGCGATTTACATCGCGTGCGCCAACAAAAGCAACAGCGTGGTCAAAGCCATCGATTCTGCACTTGGGGAAGTGCGTTCGGGCAAAACGCTCCCCGTCCCGGATCACTTGAAAGACTCCCATTACTCTGGGGCAAAGCAGCTTGGACATGGAGCGGGATACAAGTACTCGCATGATTTTCCCGGCCATTTTGTGCCCCAGGATTATCTTGGGGCCGACAAGCGTTTTTACGAACCGACTGAGCAGGGTGTGGAAAAGAAAATTAAGGCGCGAGTTGATTACTGGCGTGAGCATTTTGCCAAAATCGATCGCGGCCAAGCGCAGCAGTCGAAATCCTCGGAATGAGCCAAGCGGACGACTCCCCTGCTCCATCGGATGCCCGCTTGGCCAAGCGGGCACTTCGCGAGCAGTTGCGCTTGGCCAAGCACGAATTGACGCCGAACGAGCGCACTGTGCAATCGGCTCAGATTTGCAGGCGTTTAGTCGAATCCCCCCTTTGGCGATCAAGCCAAGCGATCTTGCTTTACTCCCCACTCAGTTTTGAGGCAGATGTTAACCCTTTAATTGTAAGTGGGTTAAGTGTTGGAAAAGTCGTTTCACTACCTCGGTTCATATCGGAAACTGACCGGTATGCACCTTGCGTCATTCGGCAGCTTGGAGATGTGGTCGATGGGGCATTTGGGGTGAGGGAACCTTCCGCAAGCTGCGTTGAACTGGAGTTGAACCAACTGGACTTGGTGATCGTCCCCGGAGTAGGATTTGACGCGATTGGCGCCCGTTTAGGCCGTGGCGGCGGACATTACGATCGACTATTGCAGGGCTTGACGGCGACGATTTGTGGTGTTTGCTTTCGCCAGCAGGTGCTGCCTCGAGTCCCGGAGGAGGCTCACGATATCAAAATGGATTGCATCATCACCCCGGACGAGTGGTTGACCGGCGGTCCGGACTAACCCCATGAACATCATCTCAGCAACAGCGGAACTGTGGATTGCCTGGTCGATCGTGACGGTCGTGGTGCTGGTGGGGATGGTCTGGATTCGGAAGGATCAAAAACGCCAGATTCGTCGCGCGCTCCACAGTACTGAGTCCTCACTGAAGGAGCATTCTCGCAGGGAGGCTGAAGTACTTACACGCAGCGCCCGCATGTTGACCCGCGAAGAGACGAAACGTCTCCGGGATGATCTTGAGAACACCATCGGTGCCGAGAGCGAAGAGATTCGCCAGCGAGAAAAAAGACTCGAGGAACGAGAGGCGCTGCTTGATCGGCAGTTGCAAACTGTCCTCGAGAATGAATCGAGACTGAAAGCGGAACGTGAAACACTCGATGCCCTAAAGGTTGAGTTGACTGAAAGGGAGTCGACCGCGAACAGGTTAATCAATGAACACAAGACCGCCCTTTCCGGCGTCACCGGACTGAGTGAGGATGAAGCCAAAGAGCGATTCTTCGAGATTATCAGGAATGAGTTTTCGATGGAAGCCAGTCAGCTTGGGAAGGGGATTATCGAGGAGGTCAAGGAACGTGCCGAGGAAGAAGCTCGCCGATTAATCGGGCTCGCGATTCAAAGATACGCTGGAGAGCACACATACGAGTCGACCACCGCCACGGTTTCACTGAACGGAGACGAGGATATCAAGGGGCGCATTATCGGGCGCGAAGGGCGCAATGTCCGGGCATTTGAGGCGGCCACGGGAGTAACAGTGCTCATCGATGACACGCCCAACTCCGTGGTGCTTTCCGGTTTCGATCCGATCAAGCGGGAGATCGCCCGGGAATCGATGACGCGACTGGTCAAGGACGGCCGCATCCACCCCACCCGGATCGAGGAAGTCGTCAATAAAGTCACCGAAGATAACGACTACAACATGGCAAACCTCGGCGAGGAAGCGGCCCACAAGGCCGGAGTTAACTCTCTCAACAAGGAGGTGTTGGCCATGCTTGGCAAGCTCCGCTACAGGAGCAGTTACTCCCAAAACGTATTGGCTCATTCGGTCGAGGTGGCTCATCTCATGGGATTGTTGGCCGGTGAAATGGGTCTCGATATCGCAAAGGCCAAGCGCATCGGTTTGCTGCACGACATTGGCAAATCGATGACGCAGGATGTCGAGGGTCCGCATGCGATTGTCGGCGCGGATTTCATTAAACTGCACGGTGAACCGGAGGACGTTGTAAACGGCGTGGCATCCCATCACGGCGAGGTGCCATACAATTTCATCTGGGGAATCCTTGTCAGTGCCGCGGATGCCATCAGCGCCTCCCGGCCGGGTGCCCGTTCCGAGACGATGACCACTTATCTCAAACGGCTCAGCAATCTTGAGAAAATTGGTTCTTCATTCGATGGCGTGGAAAAATGCTACGCCGTACAGGCTGGCCGCGAGGTGCGAGTGCTGGTTAATCCCAAAAAAGTCAGCGACGAGGCCTCGTACGACCTGGCCCGGCAGATCGCCCGAAAGATCGAGGATGAACTGCAGTACCCCGGTCACATTCGCGTGACGATGGTGCGTGAAAATCGTTTCGTCGAATACGCGAAATGATTCAATTTTCTTGCGCTGAATAATGATTGGCGCAAGATCGTCTCTGCGAAGATGACGAGTCGCAAATTCACCCTTCCCCTGCTTGGATTTATACTTCTCTGGAGCCATCCTGTA
>DKGH01000179.1 GCA_002453165.1 Verrucomicrobia bacterium UBA6775 | reverse complement strand
TGTGCGTCGTGTGGCACGGAGAAATTCTCAATCTGCATGTCGCCGATCTCGAACGGTTCACCGGTGACGAACTGCCGTATGTCGAGCGGAGTTTCCACCCGAAACCGCAGCTCGTCCGCGGTCAGGCGGTTGCAGTAAACCGGCACATCCAGTTTCTTGCAGAGCGCCTTGAGGCCCTGCGTGTGGTCGGTGTGTTCGTGGGTGAGGAGGATGCCATCGAGGGTCTCGGGTGAGCGGCCAAGCTGGCCAAGCCGGAGGCGGATTTGCCGGCCACTCAGCCCGGCATCGACCAGCAGTCGTGTCTGGTCTGTCTCAATAAAGGAGGCGTTTCCACCGGAACCACTCCCCAAAACCGTGAACCTCGTTGGCACCGGGGCAGCGTAATGGGCTTGGCCAAGCGCAGCAATGCGAGGCGCAAAAAAGTTGTTCACAATCGAACAGGAGAAGAGAAGGTGGCACGAAATTGTCATAGCAATTTTTATGCCTTTTTCAACTTGTGGTCATTGGCGGGTGGATTTAATGTTTGCCCGTGGCGCAGCAGGGATTCCAGATGTCGCAGAAGATGTCGCTCAACCAAGTGTTGGCGCCACAGCTTCAGCAGTCCCTTAATCTTCTTCAGGCACCGACCCTTGAACTCAAGGCGATGGTGGATCAGGAGCTTCAGATCAACCCGGTGTTGGAGGAGCAGGCTGCGCTGGACATGGAGGCCAAGGAACGCGGCGAAACCCCTGATGACGGCACCCCGTCCGCCGACCTCGCCGAGCCTCCCAGCGACACGCAGTTCGATCCCACCGACGAGAGCGGCAAGGATGAACCGATCGACGATTTCCAAAAGGAGATGAATCAGTTGATCGAGCTGGATCAGGAGTGGCGCGATCATTTTGCCAGCACGAACATCCCGATGCGTGATTCGCGCGACGAAGATGAGAAACGGCAGTTCATGCTGGACTCGGTCACCAGCGGCCAGTCGTTGCAGGAGTTTTTGCTGGAGCAGGCGCGGTTGTCGGATTTGGACGATGGACTGATGAAGGTGGCCGAATTGATCATCGGCAACATCGATGACGCCGGTTTTCTGCAGACGAGCGTGGATGAACTGGTGTTTTCCAGTGGGCAACAGGCGAGCCATATCCAGACAGTACTGGACGTGATTCAGGCGTTTCATCCGCCGGGGGTGGGTGCGCGGGATTTGCGCGAGTGCCTGATGCTGCAACTCGAGCGGGCCGACCGTGTGGAGTCGCTTGAGTACCAGATCGTGCGAGAGTGCATGGACGAGTTGGGCCGCCGGCGCATCAAGGAGATTGCCAAGAAACTGACGCAGACCGTGGACGCGGTGCAGGAGTCGATCGAGCGCATCGGGCACCTCGAACCGAAGCCGGGCCGTGAGTACCTGCCGGACACGGAGCAGTACGTGGTGCCGGAAGTGTTCATCCGGCGCGGCGACGATGGCGAATGGAAAGTGACCTCCAACCACGAGCACGTTCCGAGGCTCCGCATCAGCAACGCCTACAAGGACCTGATGGCACAGGCGGCGACGTCCAGTGAGGTGCGTGACTACATCCGGGACAAGATTCGCTCCGGTAAATTTTTGATCAAAAGCATCCATCAACGGCAGTCGACCATCGTCAACATCGCCAACGAGATTCTCACCCGGCAGGCGGAGTTCATGGATCACGGGGCGTCCCAGCTCCGACCGATGACCATGTCGCAGGTGGCCGAGGCTGTGGGTGTCCACGAGACCACGGTCAGTCGCGCGGTCTCCGGCAAGTACATCGAGACCCCGCATGGGGTGCTGGAGATGAAATACTTCTTCACCGCCGGGCTGGCCTCCAAGGACGGCTCGAGCTTGGCAAACACGAGCGTCAAGGAGATGCTCAACGACCTCGTCAAGAAGGAGGACCCGACCAAGCCTCTATCCGACGAGGAATTGGTGAAGACCTTCAAGGAAAAGGGGGTCAAGATCGCCCGACGCACCGTGGCCAAGTACCGGGCGGAGTTGAACATCCTGCCATCTCACCTGCGACGCACCTACTGACGCCTGGCTAGACGCGATTTTCCGGTTGCCAAGCGTGACCCTCGCGGGAATAGTTCCCCCGGACTCACTTTGACGATGAGAAAATCAATTGCACTTATCATGACATTGGGTGCGTTTTGCCTTAACGGGTTGCGTGCCGAGGTGGATTTTGCCAAATCGGTTCAGTCGGTCTTCGAGGCGCGCTGTATCGATTGTCACGGCTCGAAGAAACAAAAGGGCGACCTGCGCCTAGATTCACTAAAGGCTGCTGCCTCAGTGATCGAACCCGGCGAATCTGGCGAGAGCGAATTGTTCAAACGGATCATCCTCCCTGCTGACCATGAGGACATCATGCCGCCCAAGGGCGATCCGTTGAGCAAGGAGCAGATCGACGGGATCAAGGCGTGGATCGACGAGGGAGCCAAGTGGCCGGAAGGCCTCGTGCTTCTCAGCGAGAAGGAACGCGCCGAGGCCAAGGCCGCCGCGAGTCGCCTGCCGGTTCCCGACATCAAGGCCGCTGAGGTGTCCGACGCCGAGAAGGCCGCCATTGCCAAGCTCAGCTCGGGCGAAGGCATCGGCGATCAGGCTGCCGCCCCGCTGGTGATGGCTCTGGCGCAGGATACGCAGTTGATTTATGCGAACTTCCGGTTGATCGGCAAAAACGTGGAGGACAAGCACATCGCCCCGCTGGCGGACATCGCCAACCTGAGCGAACTGGACCTGTCCAACACGAAGGTCACTGGCGCCGGCTTGGCCACGATCAAAAACAGCAAGCGGTTGACCAAGCTCAGCCTCGCTGGCACGGCGGTGGACGATGCCGCGTTGAAGAACATCGAGGGGTTGACCAACCTCATGTCGATTAACCTCTACAACACGAAGGTCACCGACGCCGGCTTGGCCAGTCTCAAGAACATGAAGTTCCTGCGCAAAGTCTACGGCTGGCAGAGCGGCATTACCGAAAAGGGAGCGGCCGAGTTGAAAAATGCAATACCGAATGTTGACGTGAACCTTGGCTTCAAACTCGCCAAGGTCGAGCCGAAGGAGGAAAAGAAGGAAGAGGTCAAGCAGGTGTCTTTCAACAAGAAATGTCCCGTGAGCGGCAAGGACATTGACCCAACCAAACTGTACACGATTAACTTCTGCTGCAACAACTGCCTGGGCAACTTCGCCAAGGATCCGGCCAAGCACGTGGCCAAGCTCAAGGGTTCCGACAACAAGAAGTGCATCTTTCAGGACAAGGATGTTGATGCCGGCAAGAAATTCGTGATCGGATTCTGCTGCGGCAACTGCCTCGGTGGGTTCACCAAGGACCCGGCCAAGCACATCGCCAAGGTCAAGAAATAGACCATTCAGATTTCCCAAGCCCCGGCATCTCGCCGGGGCTTTTTTTGTCGCTTGGCCAAGCGCGCTTGCTGAAATCCCATCGGCTGGCTAGCTTGGTCAAGCGCTTGGCTTGATGGACGAGTTACAGGAAAAGTTTGACGAGGCGACCTTCGCGTTTAGTCAGGGGGACTACGAGGCGGCGGCGAGTGGGTTTGAGGCCATTCTTGCGGTGGATGAAAATCACTTTGATGCCCGGATGTCGCTCGGCATGGCGCTCTGCCGACTGGAGCAGTTTGATCGAGCGATTGAGGAGGGGCACAAGGCGGAAAAACTGAGGCCGAACGACCAAATGGTTCACACAAATCTGTCTTTGTTTTATGTGAAAATCGGCAACAAGGAGGCGGCAGAGCATCACGGACTGCAGTCGAAAATCGCCTCGTGGAAACAGCCGGGCGCTGCGACCGCACCGGAGGCTGAGGGGGAACTGCAAATGGCCAAGCCGAAGGCGGAGTCGTTCAAGCTGCCCGGCAAGTTCCCCGACATGCCGTGGCGTAAAAACCGCATCAAGGGCGGAGCGGAAGGCGACACCGATGAGTGACCAATATGTGAAGGTGGCCGAATTCGATGAACTCCGGGATGATGCCGGGATTCAGCGCACGGTGGGCGACCGCGAGGTGGGCCTGTTCCGCGACGGCGACGGGGTGCTGGCCATCGACGGAGCCTGTCCCCACGTGGGTGGACCACTGGGGGAGGGGTTCGTCGAGGACGGAAAGGTGTACTGCCCGCTGCACGGCTGGCCTTTTGACCTGAAGACAGGCAAGTGTACGACGAACAAGCGGGCCAAGGTGGAGTGTTTTCAAACCAAGGTTGAGGACGGTGTGGTGTTTGTCAGGACCCAAAAATAATTTACGATGAAATCAGCATTTGAATTGGCGATGGAGCGGCTGGAGAAGGAATCTCCGACGCAGGAGTTGACGGAAGAGCAGAAGGCCAAGTTGTCAGAGCTCAGTAAGGTTTACGAGGCGAAGATCGCGGACAAGGAATTGTTCCTGAACGGCGAGATTGCCAAGGCCGAGGCGGCGGGTGAGTTCGACCAGATTGAGCAGCTAACCAAGCAACTGGTCAGCGAACGAAAGGTGCTCGAGGAGGAGCTTGAGCAGAAGAAAAACGAGGTGCGCGGTAGTTAGCGCGAAGCTTTCCGAAGCTGAAACCGGTACAGGGCGGCGACCATCAGCGAGTGGCTGATCGTACCGTCGGCGATCAGGCCCGGAATGTCCGTCAGCGGAACGAGTCGGGCGGCAACATCCTCGCCGTCATCGAGGTCGGTTTCATGTTCCAGTTTGGTGTTCCGAATCATGACGGTATGCACCTTGTTGTTCATGATCGCCGGGTTGGCGTAGACGAAGCCGATCGGCTCGGGCGCATCGCCGGCGTAGCCGGTTTCTTCCCGCAGTTCGCGGGGGGCAGTTTCCGCCGGGGTTTCTCCGGGATCGATCATGCCTCCCGGTAGTTCGAGTTCAATTAGGTTGGTTCCCTGCCGATACTGCTCAACCATCACCAGTTCGTTATTTGCAGTTAGGGCGATGACGTTGCACCAATCGACGGACTCGATGACGTAAAAGCTGTGGTCATCGCCGGTGCGAGGGGAGGTGCGTTGGTCGGAGCGAACCTTGAAAATCCTGAAGTCCGCCGCGACCTCGCTGGCCTTCAGCGGCCACGGCTGAATATTTGGGTTGTCAATCGGCATCGGTGTTTTGCTGGGCGGCCCAGCCTTGTTTCATGAGGCCGAGCAGATAAGCCATGGCTTCCGGGTGGCTTTGATTTCGTTCTTTGGCCAACTGTCCGGAGCGCTTGGCCAATTGCTGTGCCATTTCGCCGGACTTGGCCTCGGGACATCCCATGGTGATGAGAAGCTTGGCCAAGGCCTCGGTATCGACCGGTTCACTCACGCCACGGGTATGCTGCGCTTGGCCAAGCGTCAGGCCACGCGGATGCTGGTGACCTCGACGCGCTCCTTGGGCTTGCTGTTTTCGCCGCTGTTGCTGGGGCCGACGGGGGTGGCGCCGATTGCGCCGAGCGTGTCGTCGCCGTCGCTCAGGGCGCCGAATGCCGTGTATTGCCCGTCGAGAAAACTGGCGTTATCTAGGCAGACGAAAAACTGGCTGCCGGCGGAGTCCGGGCTGGCGGAGCGCGCCATGGAGATGACGCCACGCACGTGGGGGCGGTCGTTGAATTCGGCTTTGATCGTGTGGCCGGGGCCGCCGGTTCCCCAGAGATCCTCGAGCGTCTCGTCCTTGGTTTGTGGGTCACCGCCCTGGATCATGAACCCTGCCATGATTCGATGAAAACAGGTGCCGTCGTAAAAGCCGTCGTTGGCCAGTTTGGTGAAGTTTTCCACCGTGCCGGGGGCAACGTCGGGCCAGAGTTCGATTTTCATCTCGCCCTTGGATGTGACGAGGGTGGCGGTTGGGTTTGCGTTGTCGCTCATGTTAAATTACTTGGCCAATGAAACTTGGGCTGCTGTCGGGAAGTTTTTCGGCAGCGCCTGGGTGACCTTGCCGGTGGCGAGCCACTCGGCGGCACGGTTCATCGTGGCAATAAAGCCGACGCACTGGAGCGACTTGCCGTTTTCGTGCCCCATCGGCGTGTGAAAGATGAGGCCCTTGCCGTACTTGATGATCATCATCATCGGCTCGTGGCGCTTGCTCTTGTTGCTGTAGGCGGTGGCGAGGATGTCCATGCTTTCGGCCGGGCCGCGGAGGGAGTCGTACAGTTCGTCCTGTGCGTGCAGCCATTCCTTGGGCATGCCCTTGGTGACGGGGTGCTCGGTGTCGCGCGTGATGATCTTGAAGGCGTGCTGCGGGCCGTGGCTGCCGCCGCGTCCCGGTTGGGTGTTGCGAACGACCTTGCCTGCGTCATCGTAATAGACGTAGGGGCCGTGTTTCTCGGTGCGCCCGCCCCAGCCTCCAAGGCCGATCATCTTGTTGTACTCCAGCCAGTTCGGGAAGGAGTTGTTGGCAGCGTGGACGACGATGAATCGACCGCCTTTTTTCATGTATTTCTCGAAGGCAGTCTGCACTGGCTTGGGCCAGTCCTCGCCGTTGTAATTGCTCACGACCACGTCGTATTTCTTGAAGGCCGGGCGGAAGGCATCCCATTTGGCCTGAAATTTTTTGCGAATCTCCTCGGCTGCCTGTGCGGCCTTGTCCTTTTGCTCGGGGCTAAGGTTGCGCGGCGGGCGCGGTGCGCGCGGCGGCGAGGTGACGACGTCCACCTTGAACAATCCGGTCTTTTCCATCTGGGCCTTCATGAACGGCGTCATCGCGGCCCAGTTGTGGTTGTTCTGTCCATCAACGTAGAGGACGCTGATTTTCTTGGCGAAGGCGGGTGCCGTCATGGCAGTTGTCGCCACGGCCATAACGAGGATTTTTTTCAGCAAACCAGCAAGAGGTTTCATGCGCGAAACGGTGACGGGAGGGTGGCGACTTCGCAAGCCAAAAGCCGTGCGCTCGACTCGCCGCGGGGGGTCGGGCAATCTTGCGCATCTGAGTGCGATCAAAAAACTTGGCCAGGCGCGGTGGCTGTTGGCGATGCTGGTGGGACTGGCCTGGGCGCTGGCGTATCCCGAGCCGCGTTGGTCGGTGTTCGCCTGGCTGGTGCCGGGCTGTTTGCTGGCCGTGGTGTCCGGTAGGGAGGGGTGGCGACTGTTCGGCTTGGCCTTTTTGGCGGCACTGGTCTTTCGATTGGTCTCGCTGCGGTTTCTATTGAACATCCCGCACACGGGCGGTGCGATCGGCGGCTTGCTGGCATTGAGCGTGTACGCGGCGTTGTTCTCGGCGGCATGGGCCTGGATTTGTGGCGTCTGGTTTCGGTGCGGTCTGGCGGATCAAAACTGGCCGTGGATCAAGCGGTTTTACTTTGGTCTATTTGCCGCTGCGGTCTGGGTGGGGATTGAGATGTTTCAAGCCCGGGTGCTCGGTGGTTACCCGTGGAATTTTCTGGGCGTCACCCAGTTTGAAAACAACCCGCTGATTCAGATTGCCGCGTTCACCGGCGTTTACGGGGTCTCGTTTTTGATCGTCTGGTTTTCGGTCAGCGTGTTGTTTGCGATCCTGAAAATCCGCCGGGCCACGGCGAATCCCTGGTCGTGGATGACCGATCTGGCTGCACCCTGCGTTGTCCTCGTGTGTGTGTGTACGTTCGGGTTTTTGCGGTTGGATGTGATCGTAAAGATAAGCGAGCCGTTTCGGGTGGCGGTGGTGCAGCCGAGCATACCGCAGCGGTTGATCTGGGAATCCGGCAACAAGGAGGAGCGGATGGCCAAGGTACTCGAGCTTTCCGAGTTGGCGCTGGTTTCCAAATCGGACGTGCTGATCTGGCCGGAGTCCAGCGCTCCGGTGACACAGGAAAACTGGCCGCGCGTGAAGCGTCTGCTGCAGGAGGCCAACACGCCGTTGATCCTTGGCATTGATGACTTCGAGCGGGATGCCGACACCGGGGAGGATCGGTTTTACAACAGCGCGGCGTTCGTGCCGGTTGATGACAGCGAGCCGGTGGTTTACCGGAAACGCCGGCTTGTGATGTTTGGCGAATACATCCCCTTCGAAAAGACCCTGCCGTTCATGAAATATCTTTCCCCGATTGGTGCCAGTTTTTCCGCGGGCACGGAGGCTGTTCAGTTTCCTGTTGGGGAAGGGAAAACGACGATGGCGCCGGTAATCTGTTATGAGGACGCATTTCCGCACGGGGTGCGGGAGCATGTGTTGCCCGGGACGACGCTGCTCGTCAACCTGACCAACGACGGTTGGTTTGGAGAGGGACCGGCCCAGTGGCAGCACGCGGCCAACGCGGTATTTCGCTGCATCGAGAACCGGGTTCCGATGGTGCGGAGTTGCAACAATGGCCTGTCGTGCTGGGTGGATCGGTTTGGCCATGTGCGCCGTTTTTTTGGGGAGGAAAACGGGGACATTTACGGAGCCGGATTCGCTGTGTTCGAGATTCCGCTTGGCCAAGCGCTTGGCCGCTCGTTCTACAACCGGCATGGGGATGTGTTCGGCTGGAGCTGCCTTGTGCTTGGGTTGGCCGGCATTATTGCCCGCTTGGCCAAGCGCAGACTACACACCCGTCGGAAAATCGGTTAAAATCTCCGCCGCGATTGTGTCGCCATGATCCCGAAGGAGATTCTCAAGAAAATCAGGCAGATTGAGCTGCGCACTAAGCGTCTCGTGACCGAGACGCTGGCCGGGCAGTACCACAGCGCGTTCAAGGGGCAGGGGCTGCACTTCGAGGAGGTGCGCGAGTACACGCCCGGCGACGAGATTCGATCGATCGACTGGAACGTGACCGCCCGGATGAATCAGCCGTTCGTAAAGGTGTACTCCGAGGAACGCGAGCTGACGCTGATGCTGCTGGTCGACCTGAGCGGGTCCGGCTTTTTCGGCTCGGTCGAGCAGACCAAGCGCGAGGTGGCGGCTGAGCTGGCCTCGGTGCTGGCGTTTTCCGCCATCCGCAACAACGACAAGGTGGGGCTGATTCTGTTTACCGACAAGGTCGAGAAATACATGCCGCCCCGCAAAGGGCGTTTTCACGTGCTGCGCGTCATTCGTGAGATTTTGTTTTTCGAGCCGGAAAACCGGGGAACCGACCTGAACGGCGCGCTGGAGTTTCTCGGGCGCGTTGTGCCGCGAAAGGCAATCACGGTTTGCGTGTCGGATTTTCTCGGGCAAACCAATCCCACCCGCCAACTGATGGACGCCCATCTGCGGCGGCACGTCGTCATGTCGGAGACACTCGCGCAGACCTCAGCCACGGCACTGCGGCAGGCGAACCGGCGACACGACGTGGTGGCGGTGCAGGTGACCGACCCGCGGGAACTGGAGCTGCCAAACGTCGGCTGGGTGGTGCTGCAGGATGCCGAGACCGGGCAGATTGTGGAGATTAACACCGGGGACACGCGGCGGCGCGAGGCGTACGCCCAGCGGCAGGCCAACGCGCAGGAGGAACTGGTGAAACTGTTTCGCGTCTCCGGCATCGACTCGATCCAACTGCGCACCGACCAGCCGTACGCGACGGCGCTGGAACATTTTTTTGAAATGCGAATGAAGCGCCGGCACCTCGCCGCCTGATGCCCACGACCAACACCAACTCCGCGGCATTGGTTTTGCCGGACCCGGCGGACGCCACCAACGCGGCGGCGACCGGTGAGGCTGTTGACATCCGGGACATCAAGGGTGCCGTCGATATCCCCAGCGGTAACGAGTGGGTGTACTGGCTGCTTGGGGCACTGGCTCTGCTCACAATCATCGGGGTGACCGCCTGGCTTGTGAGGCGGCACTTGGCCAAGCGCGCGGGAGAGCAGGCTCCGCCACCCGCGCCTCCGTCGCATGTCATCGCGTGGAGACGGCTGCAGGATGCGCTTGGCCTGATCCACGACGCGGAACAGTTTTGCACCGAGGTGTCGTTGATCGTCCGGGTCTATCTCGAGGGCCGATTCAACCTGCACGCACCGGATCGCACGACGGAGGAGTTTTTGTTTGAACTGCAGTCGAGCAATCGACTGGTGAACGATCACAAGGAGCTGCTTCGTGAGTTTCTTGGTGAGTGCGACATGGTGAAGTTCGCCAAGGCGGAGCCACCGGAGACCGAGTTGCGTCGATTGCACGAGGCCGCCAGCCGCCTGGTTGGCGAAACCCAGCCGCGACTGGGCGAGGGGGAGGGCGGCGAACGATGAGGCTGGAGAGTCCATGGTGGTTGCTGCTGCTGATCCTGTTTCCGTTGATCGGCTGGGTGCGGCGCCGTTGGCTAGGCGGGCGGGCGTCGCTGATGTTTTCGTCGGTGCAACTGGTGCGGGGCATCACCGGCCTGGCCAAGCCGCGATCAGGGCTGCTGCTTGGCCTGTTGCGCTGGACTGCGCTGCTGCTTTTCGTCATTGGCATGGCGCGTCCGCAATGGGGTGAGGGCACGGAGAAAATCAAGGCGAGCGGCATCGATATCGTGGTCGCGTTTGACCTGTCCGGCAGTATGTTGGCGGAGGATTTTGAGCAAAATGGGCAACGGGTAAACCGGGCGACGGTGGCCAAGGAGGTGCTGAAGGGATTCGTCGAGGACAGACCGGCGGACCGGATCGGGCTGGTGGCGTTTGCGGGACGGGCGTACATAGCGGCGCCGCTCACGCTTGATCACGATTTTCTGTTGGCAAATCTCGATCGACTGGAGGCCGGCAGTGAGGCGATTGAGGATGGGACCGCAATTGGCTCCGCGATCAGCGCCGGGTTGAACCGGTTGCGGGATCTGGATTCGGAAAGCCGGATCGTCATCCTGATGACGGATGGCCAAAACAACTCCGGCAGCGTCAATCCGTTGACGGCGGCCGAGGCGGCGGAACTGCTCGGTGTGAAGGTGTACGCCATCGGCGTCGGCACGCGTGGCGTGGCGCCCATGCCGTACACGGATGTGTTCAACCGAAAGCGTTACCGCAACGTGGAGGTGAACATTGACGAGGAGACGTTGCAGAAAATCGCGAAGCAAACCGGCGGCGAATATTTTCGGGCTGACACAACCAGCAGACTACGCAAGATTTACGAGCAGATCGACTCGATGGAAAAGACCGAGGTCGAGGTCGAACGCTATTTTCACTACGACGAACTGTTTCATTTCTTCGTGATCGCGGGACTGGCACTGCTGCTGCTCGAGTTGGCTCTCGCGAATTCAGTCTGGTTGAAACTACCGTAGTATTCCGCCTACAATCCCGGCGTGTTGATCAGATGCTTCATCGTTCTTTTGTTTTGCGCCACGGCGCATGCGGCGAAGAAGCGCGCACAGCCGGTGGTGGAAAAGCCGTTGGCCCCGGAGGAGGCGGCGCGCACGATGCAGGTGCCGGAGGGGTTCAACGTCACGCTCTTTGCCGGTGAACCGACGATCACCCAGCCGATTGGTTTTTGTATCGATGACCGTGGACGACTGTGGGTGGCGGAGGCGAAGAATTACCCGGACAAAAAAGCGGGCAAAAACGATCGTATTATCATCCTCGAGGACACCGACGGGGACGGGCGGCACGATGAGCGGATCGTGTTCTACGACAAACTCGAGTACGTGAGCGGCATCGAGGTGGGGTTCGGCGGGGCGTGGGTGATGTCGATTCCCAACTTTTATTTCATCCCGGACGAGGATTACGACGGCGT
>DKGH01000241.1:5355-41871 GCA_002453165.1 Verrucomicrobia bacterium UBA6775 | reverse complement strand
CTGCCATCCAGACATACGAGCGGGTGCAAGAAAAATAGCGTTTGGCCAAGCGCTTGACCAAGCGGGGTTAGTTGGACTTGGAGAGGACGATAAACCAGGCGGAGTCGCCGGTGGATTTGCCGGCCAACACCATATAGTGCCCGGAGCGGAGAGTCTGGGTTTTTTGCAGCAACATTTTCCCCCCACTAAACAGGCTGACGGACACCTTACCGTTCTTCTGGTTGCTTACCTTGATGGAGGCGTTTTTGCTGAGCTTGGAGGTCATGGTCTTGGCGTCATCGATCGTCAGTTTTTTGCTGCTGAGCTGGTAGTAGTGCACCCACTTGAACACCTTGGCCAAGCGTTTGTGGATGGATTCACTGACTTTTTTGCTGCCCTGTTTTTCCTTGCCGGTGCCCAAGACTAGCCGGGCATTGAGCGAGATTGAGTCCGCCTGAGCCGATGCCCACCCGCCACCGGCGAAGAACAGCAGCGCCAAAAGGAAAGCTAGCGGGTTCATGTTGTGTCTGCGCAATAACGTCATTGCAAAAGAGGTTTCTAATTCGTTCGCCATGACTTAATCAAGCCATAGTTCCATGTAGTCCTTCTGAATATCCATCGAGTAATCGAGCCAAACGATGCTCATGGAATCATCGTCAGTATTGTAAGTCATGACATCGATCTCGTCACTGGATAGTTCCAATTCGTGGTCACCGCTTAGCATGATACCAAGATCCGGTGCGGTGGGTTGCTGGAGTGTGAGCAGCAATACCACGGCTGATACACCGACCAACGGCGTAAGCCAGCGCAACAGCCATCGACTGGCCGGCGCGGGCGGGGCTGCTCGTTCCCCAGCGCTTTCCTCGCGCTCGATCGTCTCCGCGATTTTGTTCCAGTAAAAATCCCCGGACTCCGGCAGGGGGCGGGGCAGTTCGCTGTCGGCGATGAGCCCGCGCATCTGCGTGAGACTCGCGTGTAGCTGCTGCAGCCCGGCATCGTCGTTGATGCGTTGTCGCAGTGCCTCCGCTTCGCTTCCGGTAAGTTCACCGTCCACGAGGGCCTGAACTTTCAGTTCTATTTCGTTTCTGTTCATTCGATTAATCCATCCCGTTTCAGCGTTTCGCCAAGGAGTGCCGCCATTTTTTTTCGGGCATAAAACAACCGGGACATCACGGTCCCGATGGAGGTGCCCATTTTTTCGGCAATGTGCTTGTACTCGATTTGTTCGTATTCGTAGAGCACGAGCACGGTGCGGTGGTTGTCTGACAGCTTGGCCATGGCGGCGTCGATTCTCTCCCTGAGTTCCTCCCGGTTGAGTCGCTCCATCGGGTCGACCTCCTGTATCTCCATCCGGTTTTCGACCGCCCCGGTGGCTTCCTCGATTTCCTCGATGGAATCCGTCCGCGCCCGCTTGCGTCGCCGCAGCTCGTCTAGACACAGGTTGGTCACGATCCGGTTCAGCCAGGTTGGGAAGCTGGCCTCGCCATGGAATTGTGCCAGGCGTTGCCACGCCTTGACCCACGCATTCTGGGAAAGATCAACCGCGATATCCTCGTTACGCATGATGCTGAAGGCACGTGCATAAGCCCGGTCGCGGTACCGGGAAACCAGTTCCTCGAACGCTTGCAAATCCCCCCCCTTGGCCCAGTTGACCAATTGCGGTTCCTCTGCCGTTGAATAATCTGGCACAGCCGGCATGTTCTCGGACGCCTTACCCCTTGAGGGTATTCAAGGCGTTT
This sequence comes from Verrucomicrobia bacterium UBA6775, assembly GCA_002453165.1. GTDB lineage: Bacteria > Verrucomicrobiota > Verrucomicrobiia > Limisphaerales > UBA1096 > UBA1096. The sequence goes on along the minus strand of DKGH01000241.1, from coordinate 40,153 downwards.
TACAATTTTCCCTTTGTACTCGGAATCTTCCCGGCGATGCGGGGGTCGTGTTGGCAGGCGAAGTCGGTCGCGCGTGCGAAGGCCTTGAACAATCCCTCCACGATGTGGTGCGGCTCGTCACCGTAAAGCAGTTCCAAGTGTAGGTTGCAGCGGGCGTCGTTGGTGAACGCCTGAAAAAACTCCTTCGCCAGCCCGAAGCGGAACACCGACGACATGTCCTGTGACTTGTCGGCCTCGGTGATGCCCTTCTGATGGTGCCGGGCTAAACCGCGCCATGCGAGGTGCGGCCGGTTGCTGAAATCGATCACGCAGCGTGTCAGGCACTCGTCCATCGGCACGTACGCTTCGCCGGTGAACGGGTTGCGCGGGTCAAACCCGGTGCCGTATCGGCGCACGCCCTTCTTGTCGCCCAGCGCCTCGACGAACGCCTGGCCAAGCACGATGCCGCAGTCCTCGACCGTGTGGTGATAATCCACCTCGATGTCCCCATTGCAACGGAGGTTGAGATCGACCGTGGCGTGCTTGGCAAACAATGTGAGCATGTGGTCGAAGAACGGAATGCCGGTGGCAATCTTCGACTTGCCTTTGCCATCGATGTTGAGGCTGAGCCGAATCTTCGTCTCGCCGGTGTCGCGCTTGATCTGTGCCTTGCGTGGCTGCATCGCCCGGGAGTGTGCGCTAATTGCGCCGCTTGGCCAAGCGCAGCCTCACTGGTCCAGCGAGGCGAGATGCCGCTCAGCATCGATCGCCGCCGCGCAGCCCTGACCGGCCGCCGTGATCGCCTGCCGGTAGACGTGGTCGGAGCAGTCGCCCGCTACGTAGACACCGGTCACGTTGGTTTCCTGCCCGCGCTTGGGCAGGATGTAACCGGCATCATCCATGTCGATGACGCCCTTGAAAAGTTGCGTGTTGGGTATGTGCCCGATCGCGATGAACAACCCGGCGCAGTCGATCGTGCTTTCCTCGTTGGTCTGATTGTTGCGCACCTTCACGCCGGTCACCTTTTCCTGTTCGACGTCCATCACCTCGATGACCTCCGAATGCCAGACCGGCTCGATTTTGTCGTTGGCCAACGTCCGCTCGGCCATGATCTTGGACGCCCGCAGTTCGTCGCGCCGGTGCACGAGATAGACTTTGGAGGCGAACCGGGTGAGATACGTGGCCTCCTCACAGGCGGAGTCGCCGCCGCCGACCACCACGAGCGGCTGGTCGCGAAACATCGGCAGGGCGCCGTCACAGGTGGCGCAGTAGGTGACCCCTTTTTTCTCGAGCTTGGCCTCGCTTTCCAGTCCGAGATGCCGGTGGCCGGCGCCGCTGGCGATGATCACCGTCTGCGTCTCGACCTCCTTGCCGTCGACTGTGAGTTTGAGCGGTTGGCCGCTGAAATCGATCGCCTCAACCGTGCTGCCAAACTGGATCTTCGCCCCGAAACGCTCGGCCTGCTGCTGCATCTCCACCATCAACTCTGTACCGTCGATGCCCTTCGAGAATCCGGGGAAATTCTCAACGATACTCGTCGTGGTGAGCAGCCCGCCCGGCATGGCGCCGGTGAGCACCAGCGGCTCGAGGTTGGCGCGGGCGGTGTAAATTGCGGAAGTCAGTCCGGCACAGCCAGACCCAATAATGACTACTTTTTCCATAAAAACGACTGACGGTAAAAGCGTGACACCTCAATGGCAAGCCAAGCAGATATTTTCAATCTTAGCTAAATCCCAAGTACTCGCTTCACAGCGTCCAATTCAGGGGGAATTACTTTTGGCTCCGCACCTGCTACATTAATTGCATTGTCAGGGTCTTTCAGACCGTGGCCGGTTAGAGTGACAACAATCTTACTTCCAATTGGAATTTTCCCATCCCGAATACAATGAATCAATCCTGCCAATGGAGCAGCGCAGGCAGGTTCTGCAAAAATTCCTTCTGAGCGGGCGACTAATTTGTATGAACTAAGAATTTCTTCATCAGTAACTTTGCCAATGTGTCCATTAGATTCCTTAACAGCATTAGTGGCTCCATCCCAACTGGCAGGATTCCCAATGCGGATGGCAGTTGCTACTGTTTGTGGACTCTTGATCGGCGCACCATCAACAAGGGGGGCTGCATTGGCCGCTTGAAATCCAAACATCCTAGGAGTTGAATTTATTTTCCCCGCATCATTATATTCCTTATATCCTCGCCAATAGGCGGTGATGTTGCCGGCGTTACCGACGGGTAGAAAGTGAAAGTCTGGCGCTTGACCAAGCTGGTCTACCACTTCAAATGAAGCTGTCTTTTGACCTTCAATCCGCACCGGATTGATGCTGTTAACTACCTCTACTTTACTTACATCGCCCAACTCACGAACGATGCGTAGGGCGTCATCAAAATTGCCTTCGATCGCTATTGTGGTTGCTCCATACATCAGTGCTTGAGCCAGTTTTCCTAAAGCGATCTTTCCGTTGGGTAAAAGCACTACACACTTTAGGCCAGCCTGAGCTGCATAGGCAGCCGCAGAGGCGGATGTATTTCCTGTGCTAGCACAGACTATCACCTCAGCTCCGTTTTCTTTGGCCTTGGATACAGCCATCGTCATGCCCCGATCTTTAAAGGAGGCAGTGGGGTTAAGTCCTTCGTATTTGAGGTACAAATCTATCTCTCCGCCGATTTCATTGGCGAGCCTTTCGGCATGAATGAGCGGAGTGTTGCCCTCGAGCAGAGTCACAACTGGTGTCTCGTTGCTCACGGGCAAGTGATCGGCATAACGTCGAATTAGACCTGGCCATGCGGCCAGTATATTGTTTTTTTCTTCCACTTTAGTCGAAATTCTCAACGCGAATCATCGTAGGCTTGGCCTTGACGGCCGAAAGACGCGCAATACCTTTTAACGCCTTTTGCATTGCGGCGTCCGGTGCGTCGTGCAGCATCATGATCAGAGGCACACTCTCCCCGACGTGCCCCTCTGGCTGCATCACAGAGCAGATGCCGATCTTGGCCTCGCCAAGGATGGTCGCGATCTTGGCAAGCGTGCCCGGCCGGTCAATCACGCTCAGGCGCAGGTAAAATGGGCTGACCGCCTTATCCATCGGTAGCACGCTGCCTTCTTCCTCATGCGGCACAAACGGCGGCACGCGGCCCATGCTCCCGTTTTTCAGGTCCAACGCCGCGTCGGCGAGGTCGCTCAACACCGCGCTGGCCGTGGCGTCCGCGCCGGCGCCCTGCCCGTAGTGCAGCGTGTCGCCCACGATATCGCCGCGAACGAGGATGGCATTGTAAACGCCGCTCACGTTCGCCAGCACGTGTTTCTCCGGCACCAGCGTCGGGTGCACGGCAATCTGCACTTTAGCGCCCAGTTTTTTGACGATGCCGAGCAGCTTGATGCAGTAGTCCATACGCCGCGCAAACTCGATGTCGAGCGTCGTGATTTGCCGGATGCCCTCGACAAAAATCTGGCTTGGCTTGATCCAAAACCCGTGCGCCAGCGAGGCGAGGATCCCGGCCTTGTGCTGCGCGTCAAAGCCGTCCACATCCAGCGACGGCTCGGCCTCGGCGTAGCCCATCCGCTGTGCATCGACCAGAATATCCTCGAAGTCGCGCCCCTCCGCCTCCATCTGCGTGAGAATGTAATTGCAGGTGCCGTTGAGGATGCCGTACAGCCGCTGGATGCGGTTGCCGCTCAGCCCCTCGCGCAGCGACTTGATGATCGGGATGCCGCCGGCGACCGCTGCCTCGTAGTAAAGGTTGCCGCCGTTTTTCTCGACCTGCCTGAAAATTGATTCGCCGTGCGCGGAGATGAGCGCCTTGTTGGCGGTGATCACGGGCTTGCCCAGCTTTAATGCCTCGGCGACCACCTTGCGCGCAGTTGTCGTGCCGCCCATCAACTCCATCACCACGTCGATCTTCGGATCGCGAACGAGCGACTCCCAGTCAGTGGTGATCAGCCGCTTGGCTACGCGAGCCGCTCTGGCCTTGCCTGCATTGCGCACCGCCACGCCGGCCAGCGAAAGTTTCACGCCAAGGCGCGACCCCATCAGCGAGCCATTGCGTGCCAGACCCTGCACCACGCCGCTGCCGACCGTACCGCACCCCACCAATCCTATGTTCACCTTCCGCATTTCGGCGCGGGGAGAGTGACGGCAAAGCCGCGCTGGCTCAATTTAATTTTGCCCAACGCTGAACTTGGCTAAGTGCGGCGTCGAGTAGTGACGTGACGTGTGCGCCGATGCCTGGCTCGCCGGAGGCCCTCGGGCCGGCGATGTTGAGCACCGTGATTTTATTCGACGCAATAAACTGCCGCAACGCCTCCGCCTGCGCTGAAAGCACTCCGCTCTCTTTTGCCAAGACTAAGTGCGGCTTGGCCAAGCTCTTGGCCAAGTCATCCGTGAGTCGGGTGCCGCCGATTAGGCGCTTGGCCAAGCTGACGATTAACGTGCCGTCGCTGTCGCGGATGTTCCATTCCGTGCGCTGCGCCGGGCTTGGCTCGGGCGTCTCCCGCAGTGGATACCGGGCGTCGATTACGCCGTCCTCCGCCAAGCGGCCAAGCGGGCACCAGCCGCCGCACGGCAGGCCGTTGGCCAACGCCCAGTCCAGTGCGGCGCGGTCGGCCCCGGTCTGGCCGCCGGACACGATCTTGAGAAACCCGCATGGCATGGCGGCAGTGTAGCCGAGTCGGTCGCTGGGAAAAATGCTTTCCCAAAGCGGCGGCTGATTTACGATGCGCCACCCGAAATTTCGATGAAGATTCTGGTTATCGGTGGAGGCGGCCGCGAACACGCCCTCGTTTGGAAACTGGCGCAGTCTCCCCGCGCCACGCAGATGTGGTGCGCCCCCGGCAACGCGGGGATCGCCGGCGAAACCCTTTTGTCCAACGGCTCGGCGGTGGAGTGCGTCGGCATTGGTGCGGAGGACCTGCCGGCGCTGCTCGAGTTTGCGCGAGAGCAGCAGGTCGATCTCACGGTCGTCGGCCCGGACAACCCGCTGGCGATGGGCATCGTCGACCAGTTTCAGGCCGCCGGACTCCGTGCCTGGGGGCCGACACAGCAGGCTGCGCAGTTTGAGTCGTCCAAGATTTTCTCGCAGGAATTCATGGATCGCAACGGCGTGCCGACGATGAGATCTGCGTCGTTCACAGACGCCACCGAGGCGAGGGCGTTTGCCGCGTCGCTCCATGGCAAATGCGCCGTCAAGGCCGACGGTCTTGCGCTGGGCAAAGGCGTGCTGATTTGCAACACGCCGGACGAGGCCAACGCGGCGATCGACCAGATCATGACCGACCGCGCATTCGGCGACGCCGGCTCAAGTGTGCTGATCCAGGAATTAATCACCGGCATGGAGGTGTCGCTGCACGCGTTGTGCGACGGCAAAACCGCCAGACTGTTTCCCAGTTCGCAGGACCACAAACGCGCGCTCGACGGTGACGAAGGGCTGAACACCGGCGGCATGGGTACCTACTCGCCGGTGCCGTTCCTGAGCGAAGAAAAACTCAACGAGATCGCCAACGCCGTGCTCGAGCCGTGGCTGGCCGGTTGCGCCGCCGAGGGCATCGACTTTCGCGGAATGCTTTACCCCGGCATCATGCTCACCGACGACGGGCCGAAGGTGCTCGAGTTCAACGCGCGCTTCGGCGACCCGGAGACGCAGGTGTACCTTCCGCGCCTCGAGAACGACCTCGTCGACCTGTTTGAGGCCAGCATCGACGGCACGCTCGACCAACATGAGCTGCGTTGGAGCGACCAGTCGGCGGTGTGCGTCGTGATCGCCTCGGGCGGTTATCCCGGCAGCTACGAGAAGGGCAAGGTCATCACCGGCATCGCCGATGCCGATGCGCTTCCGGGGGTCAAAGTGTTCCACGCCGGAACCAAGCTCGATGATGGGAACGTCGTCAATGCCGGCGGACGCGTGCTGGGGGTCACCGCGCTTGGCCAAGGGCTACAGGCCGCCCGCGACCTCGCCTATGAGGCGGCGGCAAAAATTCAATTCGAAGGCGCCTTCACCCGCAGCGACATCGCCGCCAAGGCACTTTGATCCGCTTGGCCAAGTCAGCGGACGAGAAAAATGTGGCCGTCGGATTGTTCGGTTTTCAGCGGAATCAGGCTTGCGCCAGTGCAGGGCCCAGCAATGCATAGTCCGTTTTTGGGTTCGTAAAATGCGCCGTGCGTCTGGCAGACGAACAGACTGCCGTCGTTGCTGAAAAACTCCCCGTCACCGTAGTCGAGCGTGATCGGTAGATGGCGGCAGAGGTTTTCGTACGCCACGATTTCGCCCTTGAAGTTCGCCACAAACGCATCCACCCGCATGCCGTCGCGCTTGAAGGAAAAGCGCTTGGTCGTCCCTTCCGGCAGGTCCTCGAGCTTGGCGATTTTTTTTCGCATCAACCCGTGGCCAGTTTTTCCTTCGGGATGCTTTCGTTAAGACTGCCCCGCCGGTAGCCGCGTGTGTCGAGTGTGACCCCGGAAAAACCGGCCGCCCGGAATCGCTCGGTCACCGTTGGCAACAGTTCCTCGGCCTGAAATCGTTCCATCTCCTCGGGGCCAAGCTCCACCCGGGCCAATGCACCTTCCGGTTGCTCGTGGTGTCGCACGCGCACTTCACGAAAGCCGGCGTCGCGCAGCATCCCCTCGGCCTCCTCGATCATCGCCAGTTTTTCGCGCGTGACTTCCTGTCCGTAAGGGATGCGCGAGCTGAGGCACGGCATCTGCGGCTTGTCCGCAGTCGGCAAACCAAGCGCGGCGGAGCAGGCGCGGATATCGTCCTTGCTCATCCCGGCCTCCTTGAGTGGAGCGCGTACCTCAAATTTTTTTGCCGCCTGGGCGCCGGGTCGGTGGTCGCCAATGTCACTCGCATTTTCGCCGTAGACCAGCACGGCGAATCCGCCCTCGACCGCGATCGGCTCTAGGTGAGTGAACAATTCGTGTTTGCAGTAGTAACAGCGATTGATCGGATTCTCGGTGTAGTCCGGGTTGGCAAATTCCTGTGTCTGCACAATGCGCAACGGGAAGCCATGCATCTGTGCGATCTCCCGCGCCTCGGCCAGTTCTCGGCGCGGCAGGCTCGGGGAATCGGCGATTACCGAGAGGGCGCGTTCGCCTAGCACCCGGTGCGCCACGCAGGCGAGCAGTACAGAGTCCACCCCGCCGGAGTACGCAACCAGACAGGAGCCGTACCCGCGAAGGATGTTTTTCAATTGCTCGAGCTTGGCCTCGCTCACGCAGAAAAGCTGCCCCGAACCTCGGCCAAAGTCCAGCGGTCAGGGCGTCTCGTTTTTGTTGTCCGCCCTAGGTTCATCGTGTTCGACGTGCCGGGGAACGATAGCCCTGGACTCTTCGAACGCCTGTTCGGCGGCGTGCTCGCGGGCCGCTTTTTCCAGTTCCCACATTTTCTCAGAGCAAATGATTGAGGGCGAATACAACCGGTTGTACCGAACCCTGGCAATCAGGGTGAAGAGTATGGGTACGATAGTCATCCAGCCAATCATACCCGGAGGCCAAACGAGGCTGATGAGCACATAGCCTCCGATGAAACTGCCAAGCCAACACGCCAACCCCTTCAGGCCAAAGCAGAGCAACAACTCTTGACGGAAGTAAATGAGTGCAACGATGAATACGATGAGCATGACAGATTACTCGGGAGGTCGTTATTACCTGTGAAAATTAGCACAACACAATTCGAATACCCAGCCGGGGCGATTCGTTCATGACTTGGGTGACAGCGGGAGGTTAGCGGTGTAGATTGCCGCCGTCTTAAGGATGAGATCGTTTTTTATGGGAACGCTGCTGCTGCTTGGCCAAGCGCTTGGTCAAGCGGAGGAGTCGTTGGCCCTCGACCAGTATACGCTGGCCAAGGGGCCGATCGTCATCGAGGGGGTGAAGGCGAACGCCTCTGGTTTGGCTTACCACGCCGGTCGCGACAGTCTTTTCGTCGTGCTGGATCAGCCACAGCGGGTGGTCGAGATCGGCTTCGACGGATCGCTAAAGCGGAAGATCGACCTGAACAAGTTTAAGGACACCGAGGGCATTGTCTGGCTGGGCGACGACCATTTTGCCATCGTTGAGGAGGCCAAGTGCAACATTGTGATCGCTGAACTCGAGCCGGGCGATGGCGGGGTCAGTTGGAAGAAGGCCGAAAAGCTCAATCTCGACATCAAGGTCAACTCACTCAACGGCATCGAGGGTCTCGCCTACGATCCCGTGGCCAAGCGGTTTTTCGCCGCGCGCGAAAAAGCCTCCGCCGCCATTTTCAAGGTGTTGCCCCCACCGCCGAACAGCGAGGACAAACCGACGTCCATCCTGATGACTTTGGCGGGACGCGGGCTGAAGGATATTTCCGGCCTGCATTACGACGCGAGCAGCGGGCGGTTGCTGATCCTCAGCCACGAGTCCGCCTGCGTGGTGGAGGCCAACAAGTACGGCATCGAGAAAAGCCGCCTGTCGTTGAAGGGCGGGCGGTCCGGCCTGAAGCAAACCGTGCTCAAGGCCGAGGGCGTCGCGCTGGACAAGCGGGGGACGCTGTACATCGTCGGCGAGCCGAACCAGCTGTTCGTCTTCGAGCCGAAAGGCAAGTGACACTCAGTCGAGCCGCACGGCGGCACCCGAGACCGGGGCCAGCTCGAATTCCAGTTCGCTGTCTTCTGCCCTGAGATTTTTCACCACGTCCGCGCGCGACGAAATCAACACGCCCGCCCCGTTGATGAGCCCGACTTTCAGCCGGATCGACTGCGGTGTATCCGAGAAATTAAACGACACGATCGACCGGTTGTTTTCGTGGTCACGACGATAGGACAGCGTCATTTTCGCATCGTTCGCGAGGACGTATTGCAGTTTTCCGCGTGACCAGTCCGGTCGTTTTTTCCGGAGGGCGATCAGTTCCCGGTGAAAGTTAAACATCTCCCTGTCCGGCTTCACCGGGATCGGCGCGTGGCGCTGGCCGTCCGGCGTGAAGACCTGTGGACGGTGCTCCACGTCGTCCCAAAGCAGCGGCTTGCGGCAGTCGGGGTCGTCTGCGCCCCACATGCCGAGTTCGTCCCCGCTCCAGATGTGCGGCGCACTGGTAAAGGTGAACTGGTGCAGCAACATCATCCGCATTTCGCGCACGACGTCTGCGCCGGGCGGGCCGAGCTTGAGTTCCTTGTTGCCGCGTGCGCCCATGCGGTACTTGTACTTGTGCTTGTTTTGAAACGAGGTGCCGAAGCGCGGGCTGTCGTGACTCGCGACGAGGTTCATCATGTTTTGGGTCTGCGCCGGTCTATAGCCGGCGTACACGCGGTTCATCTCGGCGATGAAGTCGGTTGGCTTTATGCCTCCCTCCGCCTGCGCGAACAATCGCCGCGCCGGCTTGTACCATTGGTAATGCATGACCGAGTCGAAAATGTCGCCCTGCAAAAACGGCCTCGGGTCCATCAGTTCGTCGGGCCACTTGGTCCACCACGCCTCGCCGAGCAGCAGGGCGTCGGGGTTGATTTTGCGAACGAATTTTCGGTAGTCGCGCCAGAAGCCAAGCGGCACGTGCGTGGCGACATCGAGCCGGAAGCCGTCCACGCCATCCGACGGGTCGCCGTCGCCGTTCGGGTCCAGCCAGCGCCGGGTGATGTTGAAGACGTGCGCCTTGACCTCCGGTTGCAGATCGCCTTCGAAGACGTGACCGTGGCCCTCGCGTTTGCCGGTGACGTTGATCTTTTTGAGTTCCGGCAGCGTCTTTACGCCGAGCCACCCCTTGAACCTAAATTCGTTTTCCGGAGTCTCCGGATCGTCAAACGAGATGATGTCGTACCAGTCTCGGAATCGGCTCTTGGCCTGATTTTTCACGAGATCCTTCCATGCCCAAAACGTGTTGCCGGTGTGGTTCCACGAATAGTCGATGATCACCCGCATGTCGCGGCGGTGTACCTCGCGGATCAATTTCAGGAACAACTTGTCCGCCGCCGTCCACTTCCACGTGGCGGGGTCGACCGGGTTCTCGGCGTCGATGATCGCGGTGTCGCCGGCTGGATCCGGGCCAAACGTCCGGTCGATGTGCCGGTAGTGTCGGGCGTCGTATTTGTGCAGCGACGGCGAGTCGTTGAGCGGGTTGAAATAGATGGCGTTGATTCCGAGGTCCTGCAGGTAGTCGAGTTTGTCGAGCACCCCCTGTAGGTCGCCACCGAAGCGCCGCGCGGCGGCCAGTTTGTGAAATTGTTCGCCCTCAACCTTCGCCCATTCCTCCTGCTCGTACCAATCCTGATGCCAAGGCGTGATTTTCCAGCCGTCCGGCACGAAGCCCGGGTACGAGCCCTGCATGTAGTCCGGGCGGGGATCGTTGGCGGGATCGCCGTTGCGGAATCGCTCGACAAAAATCTGGTACCAGATCGCCTCCCGCGCCCACTCCGGCGGCTGGTCAAACTCCGCCGCTTGGCCGGGCGCTTGGCCAAGCGCAAACCAGGCAAGGCCACAGGCCAGCCAAGTCCATCCGCGTTTCAAAAAGGAATGCATTCGATGCTCAGTCGTTCATCCGCTCGATGATCGAGGTGGTCGATTTGCCCGGCACGAACGAGATAATTGCGATCTCTCCGCCGGCTGATTCCACCGCCTCGCGTTCGTCGGCCACCAGTGTCTCCGGCGTGTAGTCGCCGCCCTTCACGTAGACGTCCGGCTTGGCCAAGCGCAGAAAATTCACTGCTCGTTTCTCGGGAAAAATGGCCACGGCCCCGACCGAGGCGAGCGCGGCCAGCACGAGCGCGCGGTCGGCCTCGGCGTTGAGCGGCCGGCTTGGCCCCTTGAGTTCGCGCACCGATTGGTCGCCGTTGCAGCCGACCAACAACACGTCGCCATGCGAGGCCGCCTGCTCGAGGTAGGTCACGTGCCCGGCGTGGAGCAGGTCGAAACAGCCGTTGGTTACCACAAGTTTTCTGCCGTCCTCGCGGAGTTGATCACGCCAGGCGGGCAGTTGCTCGAGCGACAGGATTTTTTCGCGCGCACTCATCGTTGGCCAAGCGTACACGCGGGCGGCTCAGTAGCCAATCGCCGCGCCGTCCTTGCGCGCCTCGGAGCCGCCGTGGAGCAGGCCGGTCTCGTGGTCGATGCGGATGGCCTGATAACCGCCGCCCGCGCCACCACGGCTGACGTTGTGGCCGCGTTTTTTCAACTCAGCAACGACCTCGTCGCTGACACCACTCTCGACGATCAACCGCCCACCGTCAGTCATCACGTCGCCGGTGGGCGTGTCGGAGCCGTCGTGGCGCACGCGCGCGGCGTCGGTGGCCTCCTGCACGTTCATGCCGTGGTCGATCATGTTGACGAGCACCTGCGCATGGCCCTGCGGCTGCATGTCGCCGCCCATCACGCCAAACGACAGCACCGGTTTGCCGTCCTTGGTGACCATCGCGGGAATGATCGTGTGGAACGGCCGCTTGAACGGCTCGAGCCGGTTGTGGTGCTTGTCGTCCATCGCGAACAGTGTGCCCCGGTTTTGCATGGTGAACCCGACGTTGCCAGGCACGTGGCCGGAGCCGAAGCCGTAGTACGTGCTCTGAATGAGTGACACCACATTGCGATCCTTGTCCACTGCGGTGAGGTAAATCGTGTCGCCGTGCTTGAGCTGCGGATCGCCGGCCGGCACACGCTGCGCGGCCTTGGCCATGTCTATGCGTTTGGCCTGCCGTGCGGCGTACGGCTTCGAGATCAACTCCGCGATCGGCAGGTTTTTCTCCACCTGCGGGTCGGCATAAAACTTGGCCCGATCGGCAAACGCCAGTTTTTTGGCCTCAGCGAACAGGTGAATGTAGTCGGCCGAGTTGTGTCCCATCGCGGCGATGTCGTGCGGCTCGAAGATGTTCAAAATCTGCAGCGCAGCGATGCCCTGCCCGGGTGGCGGCAGCTCCCAGATTTCACGGCCGCGGTAGTTGGTGCTGACCGGCTCGATCCACTCCGAGGTGTGGCGTTTGAGATCCTCCATCGTGATCAGGCCGCCGACCGATTCGCTGTAGCGAACCATCTCCTCGGCGATCCAGCCCTCGTAAAACGCCTTTGCCCCCTCCCGGCCGATGGCACGGTAGACCTTGGCCAGATCGCGGTTGGTCATCCGCTCACCCTCCTTCGGTGCCTTGCCATCCTTGAGGAACGCCCGGCTGGCAGTCTTGGTTTCGCCCAGAATCCCTTCGCTGCCGCTCCAGTAACCGGCGATGATTTGGGTGACCGGAAAACCGTCCCGCGCGTAGCGTACCGCCGGTGCGAGTGTCTTGGAAAGCGGCAGTTTGCCGAATCGGTCGTGCAACACCTGCCAGCCGTCGACGCAACCCGGCACCGACCAACTCAGTGGCCCCTTGAGCGGGATGCGGTCGTACCCGCGTTCGCGGATCAGCTCCCGTGAAATGCCCAGCGGCGAGCGGCCGCTGGCGTTGAGGCCGTAGAGTTTTTTCGACTTCGCATCCCACACGATGGCAAACAGGTCGCCGCCGATGCCGCAGCTCATCGGCTCCACCACACCGAGCACGGCGTTGGCCGCGATGGCGGCGTCGATCGCGTTGCCTCCCCGCTTGAGGACGTCCACCCCGGCCTCAGCGGCGAGCGTGTGGCTGGTGGCGACCATGCCGTTGGGCGCCATCACCACCGAGCGGCTGAGCTTGGGGTCACCATAAGGCCGGTCGTAGCCGGCGCCGAAAAGTTGAGTACTGGCCATGACTGGTAAGAGTAACAGCTTGGCCAAGCGCTTGGCCAAGCGGCGGCGATGGCAGGCCGCCCGGCGGGTTGGATGACAGGTTGATTTGCGCATGGCTTCGGCGGCATTCTCGCCACAACGCTTGGCCAAGGCAAGCCACCGCCGTTTTGGAGTTGCCAAGCGCTTGGTCAGGCGGGAGAAACCGCAAGCGCGATGTCGCACACTGAACAGGTTGAACAATTTAATGCTCTGTTGCAGCGGGACGAGCCGGTGCTGGCACTGGCCCCGATGCAGGATGTCACCGATCTGCCGTTTTGGAGTGTGATCCGTAGCCGCGGCGGCGCGGACGTGTACTACACCGAGTATTTTCGCGTGCACGCCGATTCGCGGCTGGAGAAACCGATCCTGCGCTCGATCACCGAGAACCCCACCGGCCGGCCGGTCGTCGCGCAGATGATCGGCAACAGCATTCCAGACCTCGTGCGCACGGCACGCGAGCTTCAGCAGCATCCCATCGCCGCGGTCGACCTTAACCTCGGCTGCCCCGCGCCGGTCGTTTACAAGAAATGCGCCGGCGGCGGACTGCTGCGCGAACCGGAACGCGTCGACCGTATCCTCGGCGCGTTGCGTGAGGCGGTGGAGACTCGGTTCACGGTGAAGACGCGGATCGGCTTCGACGACCCTGCGGTGTTCGACGAGTTGCTCCCGATTTTTGAGAAGCACGACCTCGACCTGCTCACCGTCCACGGCCGCACGGTCAAGGAGATGTACCGCAGCGCCGTGCATTACGACTTTATCGCACGCGCGGTTGCGGAGGCCGGCTGCCCGGTGTTGGCCAACGGCAACGTCTACTCCGCAGCCAAGGCCGAGTCGGTGCTTGGCGAGACTGGCGTGCGCGGCCTGATGATCGGACGTGGGATCATCCGCAACCCTTGGCTGTTCACGCAGATTCGGGAGCATCTCCGGGGCAAGCCGCCCGCCTGGCCAAGCGGGCGCGAGGTACTTGACTATGTTGCCGACCTGTTTGAGATGACTGCCCCGGAGAATTACATCGAGCGAAGTCAGGTGCAGAAGATGAAAAAATACATGAACTACTTCGGGTTGGGGGTTGATGCGAAGGGCCGGTTTTTGCACGACATCCGCCGCGCCCAGACCAAGGCCGACTTTTTTGCCATCTGCCGCGAGCACCTCGACCACGACGAGCCGATGCCACTCGAGCCATACACGCCCGAACTGCAGAGCCGCGACGTCGTCGCCGGCATTCACACCTAGTTTTGAAATTCGAAACTCTAATATCGAAATCCTAAACCCTGAGCGCTTCCTTGCGTGAGCGGTTTTGCGCCGGTACATTGTCCCGGCTGTAATGACGCTGACTGAAAAAATATTGGCCCGGGCAGCGGGCAAAAGTGAGGTGACCGCCGGTGAGAATGTCTGGGTGAACGTGGACACGTTGATGACGCACGACGTCTGTGGTCCCGGCACGATCGGGGTGTTCAAGCGCGAATTCGGCGAGGACGCCAAGGTTTGGGACGCGAAAAAAATCGTGATCATCCCGGACCACTACATTTTCACCTCCGACTCGCTGTCCAACCGCAACGTGGACATCCTGCGCGATTTCGCACGGGAACAGGCACTGCCGTACTTTTACGACGTCATCGACGACGAGGATGGCAAGTGGCAATTCGACGCCTCGCAGGGACTGCTCAAGCGCCAGTACGGCTCGCGCTACGCCGGCGTCTGTCACGCGGCCCTGCCGCAGAAAGGGCATCTTCGTCCCGGTGAGATTCTGTTTGGCACTGACTCGCACACCTGTATGGCCGGCGCGTTCAACCAGTTCGCCACTGGCATCGGTAACACCGACGCCGGCTTCGTGATGGGCACCGGCAAACTGCTGATCAAGGTTCCGGAGACGATGCACTTCCGTCTCGAGGGCGAGATGCAGCCGGGCGTCATGGCCAAGGACATCATTCTGCACGTGATTGGCGAGATCGGCTTCGACGGCGCCACCTACCGCGCGATGCAGTTCGACGGCCCGGGCGCGACCAGCCTGTCGATGGACGACCGCATGACCGTCACCAACATGGCCATCGAGGCCGGCGGCAAGAACGGTATTTTTGAGTACGACGAGAAAACCAAGGCGCTCGTCGACGAACGCACCCAGTGCAACGGCACCAAGAGCGACTTCGAGCCGGTCGAGCGCGACGAAAACGAGACGTTCATTTACGACTCAACGATCAACCTGAGCGCACTCGAGCCGACCGTTGCCTGTCACCCCGACCCGGGTAACCGCAAGCTCGCCCGCGAGATGACCGACATGAAACTCGACCGCGCCTACATCGGCTCCTGCACCGGCGGCAAGACGAGTGACTTTTTGGCGTTCGCCGAGGTGGTGCGCGGGCAGGAGGTCCGCATCGACACCTTTGGCGTGCCGGCCACCCCTGAGATCGTCAACGACCTGCAGACCACCGAGTGGGACGGCAAGCCGGTATGGAATATCCTCACCGACGCCGGCGTGCGGATGACCGAGAACGCCGGCTGCTCCGCCTGCCTTGGAGGGCCGGTAGACACTTTCGGCCGCATGAACGAAGGCGGCATGAAATGCATCAGCGCCACCAACCGCAACTTCCCCGGCCGCATGGGCAGCAAGGAGAGTGAAGTTTATTTGGCCAGCCCGGCCACCGTCGCCGCCAGCGCCCTAGCCGGCCACGTCGCCGACCCACGCGACTACCTGAATTAAGTCCCGCTTGGCCAAGCGAAGCAAAGGAAAGGGGACATTCCTGTCTCCGAATCAGCGGGTGGATTAAATACGGGGACAGGAATGTCCCCGCTCCTGTATTCTCTTCTCCCTTCCGCTTGGCCAAGCGCGTTGTTTGACAGGCGCGAAAATGCCGTGCTAGGTTGCCGCCCTTTCCGGGCATGACAACGGTACTCGAACAACCGGTCCTGGTGCTCAACCGGCTTTGGCAGGCAGTCAATATCTGCTCTGCCCGGCGGGCGCTATCCATGTTGTTCGAGGGCAATGCGCAGGTCGTCCACAGCCAGGAGGGCAACTTCGACACCTTCAGTTTCAACGAGTGGGCCGACTTTTCCGAGCGCGAGCCCGGCCCGGAATGCATCAACGGCGTGAGCATCTCGCTGCGGCTCCCGAGGGTGATCCTTCTGATGGTGTACGACCGCGTACCGCGCAAGGAGGTCAAGTTCACCCGCCACAATATTTTTCAGCGCGACAAGAACACCTGCCAGTATTGCGGGAAGAAATTCGACACGCGCGACCTGAATCTCGACCACGTGGTGCCGCGTCAGCACAACGGCCCGACCACGTGGGAGAACATCGTCTGCTCCTGCATACCTTGCAACACGCGCAAGTCCAACCGCACCCCGGAGCAGGCCGGCATGCACCTGATCCGGCAGCCGCGCAAGCCGCGCTGGCATCCGTTCATGCAGGTGCGGTTCAGCCTGCACTACCACGAGAGTTGGCGGCACTTTCTCGACATTGCCTACTGGAACGTCGAGTTGGGTGAGGATTTGCAGTAGCGTTAAATGCGCCTAGCAGGTGGCCGACTTGGCTTCCTCGATCAGCTTCCAGAATTCCGGATTTTCCTCCAGCGTCCTGTCCTCGCCGCCGGGCAGCTTGTTGCGGTAGAGAAAATCTCGCAGCTGTTTTTTCGCGTGCAGAATCCGGTGGATCAACACCCCGAGGTCGTGCCGTTCGAAATACACCCGGTAGTTGCCCAGCCGGAAGCGGAACATGTGGTGGCCGTCACGATTGAGCCGGCCGAACTTGTCCATCTCGTCGCTGCGGATGTCGTGCGGGAGCCCACGGAATTCGCCGAGTATCTCCAGTTGCAGCTCCTTGGGCAGAGTGCCCAGCTCCGCCGCGGCGGTGGGGGTGAAGATAATCTGGAAGGGCGTCATGGCAGGGGGTGACAGTGGGGAAAAATGGCAGCGTGTACGAGAATCGAACTCGTCTTTCCGCCTTGAGAGGGCGGCGTCCTAACCGATAGACCAACACGCCTTGCCGGGCCGGGATTTATGGCGAATTCCGTGCACCCGGTCAACCCGAAATACCTTGGCCAAGCGGCGGATCCCCGAGGCTCATTTGGCCAGACCGGACGCCCTCCGCCGCCGAAACACTCCTGCCAGTGTGCTGGTGAGCGCCTCCCGGGCGTCATCGAACAGTGTGTAAAATACCGGCACCACCAGCAGTGTGAAGAGCGATGCCGAGAACATCCCGCCGATCAGCGTCAGGCCAAAGCTGCGGTAGCTCAGGCCCATTTCGCCTCCCTCCGACCAGACCATGGGGATCATTCCGAAGATGGTCGTCAGTGCTGTAATAGCGATGGGGCGGAAACGATGTTGTGAGGCCTGCAGCAGTGCAGTCGTGCGGTCGCGCCCTTCGCGCCGGAGGCGGTTGGCGTAGTCGATCAGTACAATGCCGTTGTTTACCACCACGCCGACCAGCAACATGCCGCCGATGATACCCAGTATGTCCATGTTGATTCCGGTGAGGTAGTGAATCCACACTGCGCCGATGGCCGCGAGCGGGATGGTGAACACGATCGAGAGTGGCATCAGCACACTCTCAAAGAGAAACGCCATGAGCATGTAAATGAAGAGGATCGACATCCACAGGGCGAACACCCCGGTGAGAATGTCCTCCATCTCGAAGGGCTTGCGCAGTGAGCTGAATGAGACCCCTTCAGGCAGGTCGATGTTCGACTTGGCCGCCTCGATGGCCTTGCGGGCCTCGTCTTCCCGGCCGGTCTCCAACTCCATTGTCAGCGTGTGACTGACGGATTTGTTGGTGCGCCGTATGTAGCGCGGGCTGCTGAGCATGGCCGGGCGCGTGAGAGTGCCCACGGAGCTGAAGCGCCCGTCCTCTGTTGGCACGAGAAAGTTATTCAGATCAGCCAGCTCGGCACGATCTTCCTCGCTGAACCGGACGCGCACCGGGATCTGTCGGCCCTCGTTTTGGAACCGCGGCAAGGTGCTGCCACGCAGTGCACTGCCGACTAGCCCGGCCAGCGTGGTCGGGTTGACACCGATGGAGTTGGCCCGCTCGCGGTCGACAACCAACGCCATCTCATTGGGTGATTCGTCCTGTCGCTCCTGCAGGGCCAGTACGCCGGGCTGATTTTCAAAAACCGGCTTAAGGCTTTCTGCGACTTCGTCCAGTTGGATGGGGTCGGTGCCGATAAACCGCACGTAGTAGCGCTCCTTGCGATCCTGTTTTTCCTCGCCTTCGCCCCGGCGTTCGTAGCCGATTTTCAGGCCGGGCACCTCCGGCAGCAGCTTAAAGATTCGTTCGGCCATTTCACGGGGAGGGACATCGCTTTTTCGATCCGTCTTGAACCAGCCCTCGAGCGAACCGGACCATGTGCTGTACCGGACAAAGTAACCCTCCAACTCGAACTCCTCCTTCCGTTCTTCCATGATCTTCTCAACCCGATCGAAATATTTCCCGCGATCCTCCATGTTGAATTGGCTGGGAAAACGGAACGAGACGTTGAATTGGCTCTCCTCACGTTTTTCATCAACGGAGAATTCCACCTCTCTGAATGTGTGGAAATATGTCACGCAAAACAGGACAAGAAAAATGAACGCCAGATCGATTCGTCGCCGGAGGTAGTACTGCAGCGTACGGTTGTACCAACGGTTGAATCGCTCGAATGTAGCCTTGTAAAAATTGCCAAGCCGGGTGCGAAACGCCTCAGCAGTTCGCCTTGGCCAAGCGGCTTGGCCAAGCGGCCTGCGATTGAGCGTCAGGTAGACACACAGCGGCACGAACACCAGCGCGATGACGAGTGACGAGAGCAGTGCCGTCACCACCGGCAGCGCGAGGCGCATCATAAAAAACCGCATTTGCCCCTCCACCAACAGTGCCGGCAGGAAAACAATGATGGTGGTGAAGGTGGCCGTGGTGATGGCCAACCCGATCTCCCGCACGCCCTTGATGCAGGCGTCCTGACGGGACATGCCGTTGTAGTAATGGCGCTGGATGTTTTCCGCCACCACCACTGAGTTGTCGACCAGCAGGCCCACGCAAATCACCAGCCCAAGGATGGTCAACAGGTTGAGCGACTCGCCTGCGAAATACATCGCTGCAACCGAGATGAACAGGCAGAGCGGGATAGCCAGCGTGACGATCAACGTTATCCGTAGACGCCGCAAAAAAAGGTACAACACAATCGCGGCAAAAAACGCCCCGATCTTGCCATTGGTGAAAAGTGTGTTGAGCTGTGTCATCACGATTCCACCCTGATTCATGTACATGTGAAGGTCGAACGCGGCTAGCTCGGGGTCCTGTTTCATCCGCTCCAGTTCCGCCACGACCTGATCACACACTGCCACCGTGTTGGCGGTGCTTTCCTTGGTCACCGTGATGGCCATCGCCTTCTTGGAGTTCACGCGTGTGACATAGCGGCGCTGCTCAGGCTCGTATTTCAACACCGCCACGTCGCTGAGGATGACGTTCGTGCTAATCGGCAGATTCCGTAATTGGTCGATTGTGTGATAGGTACTGGTGGATTTGAGAAGATATTTTTTACCACCGTCCTGCACGTTGCCACTGGCGAGGTTGAAATTGTCGCCGCGCAGTTTTCGTGACAGTGAATAGATGTCGAGGCCGTACGCTTCGGACTTGGCCTTATCCATCTCGATGATGATTTCCTTTTCGTCCAGGCCGCGTGCGTCGACGTTGGCAACGCCGTCGATCCGCGTGAGTGGAATGACGATTTTCTTGTTCACAAAATCATACAAGTCCACCTCCGGAGGCACGTCGTAAGCCATGCCGATCATGCAGACGGGTATCCCTGACATGTCCATTTTGTGAATGTAAGAATGTTCCACGTCCTCGGGAAAACGCAGTTTGGCACGTTCAAGTCGATCGCGTACTTCGCGGTATGCTATGTCCATATTTGTACCCTGTTTGAAATTGAGATCTACCGAAGCCGAACTGGAAGAGCAAGATGCAGTCATTGAGTCAATGCCTCTTACTGTGCTCAATTCCTCCTCAAGAGGTATGCCTATTTTTTCCATTGTCTCTTGAGGAACAGCAGATTTCCAATGCACACGTATAGATATAGAATCACCCTCGAAACCCTTTGGGAAAAGCTCTACTTGAAGGCGAATAATCGCAATCGAGCCTACTGCTATGATTGTGAGGAAAAGCACTAGCATACTAACCCGACGATTGAGGGACAACCGGGTTATCTTCGCAGCTAGTTCGTTGGATTCCATCAGGTTTTCGATTGGCTAATCTCTCATCAGAGTGATGCAAAAGACCGTGTTGGATCAAGATCGCAAATTGTAATTGAATACTTTGGCCAAGTTATTCAGGTTACTCTCCCATACTTTGCTTAAATGAACGGCCCAAGACCGTGGCGAGGGTGTTTTTCAGCGCATTTTGGGCGTCATCAATCAGAGTGTAAAAAACCGGTACTGCCAGCAGGGTGAATAGGGTGGCCGAAGCCATACCGCCGATAATCATGAAGCCAAAGCTTTCAAAACTCCTTCCCATTGCCTCGGCTGAGGCGAAGGTTAGTGGAATCATGCCAAACATGGTGGTCATTGCAGTCATCACAATCGGTCTGAAGCGGTAACGTGTAGCCAGAAGCAACGCTTCGTTGCGCTCCATGCCTCCAGTGCGGAGGCGGTTAGCGTAGTCGATAAGTACTATACCGTTGTTGACCACTACGCCTGTAAGCAGAATGCAGCCCACCATCCCCATGTCGTCGATGCTGGTTCCATTAAAATAGTGTGCCCATATTGAACCTATGGCTGCTAGTGGAATTGTGAGGACGATCGATAGCGGCATTAGAACGCTTTCAAAAAGAAACGAGATGAGCATATAAATGAATATAATTGATAGCCCCATAGCTATCAGACTGGCCGAAACTTCGTCGTCATCAAAAGTTTCAGGTGGATCATTGAACGAAACACCCTCCGGGAGATCGATGTTTTTCTGGGCCTCGTAAATTGCCCTGCGAGCTTCTCTCTCCTTTCCCGATTCAAGCTTCATGCTTATATAGTAACTAACTTTTTTATTCTCCCGCCTGATGTGGGATTGACTTTTAAGCATTGCAGGCTTGGTCAGTGAGCCAATGGATGCATTGCGTCCATCATCACTCTTGACGCGATAATTGTTTATGTCTTCCAATTCTGCGCGATCCTCCTCGCTTAATCGCATATTAACCGGAATTTGGCGCCCATTTCCATTAAAATCCGCCAGCGACCGGCCACGCAGGGCACTACTAACAACACTTGCAACATCGTTTGGGGCGACACCGATGGAGCTGGCCTTGTCTCGGTCGATTATCAGCGCCATTTCGTTAGGCGCATCGTCGGAGTCTTTGTCTTCTAGGGAGAGCACGCCGGGTAGATTTTCAAAAACCGCTCGAAGCATTTCACCGACTTCCTCCAGTTGCCGGGCGTCGTCACCGACCAAACGCAAATGTTGTCTAGACTTTTCATCATTTCGCTTTTCACCTCCTGTGTCCATGCCGGAATAATAAACTCTGACGCCCGGAATCTCAGGAAACATTTTGAAAAGGTGGCCGGGAATCTCCTCACGTGGAATCCCCGCGGTTCCATGCTCTTTGGAATAGTCTGCCTCGAATTCTCCATGGGTGCGTTTGTCAAACTCGATTCTGTAACTGGAAATTCCAAGATCGACCTTGTTGGTTTCCACGATATTTTCGACCTGTGTGAAAAAAGCATTTTTCTGCTCAATTGTGTAGTGTTCGGGAAAGCGCACTCTCATGTGAAAATCATCCGGACCGCTTCTGCGATAGCCGGAAAATTCCACTTTTTGGAAACTATAAAAGTACGTGCCTGACAGGAGAAGGATCAGGATAAACGCTAAGTCCAATCGGCGGTAAAGGTAGTATCTGAGCGCCTTGTTGTAGGCACAGTTTAGCTTCTCGAACGTACAGTTGTATATTGTAGCTAGTGCTTTCCTTATAGTATCTCTCTTTGTCTTTTTAGGGTGCGACTCATCCGGATGATTAGCACCTGCCGTCAGGTAAACACACAAAGGTATAAAAATAATTGCCGTGGCTAGAGAGGCCAGTAGTGCGGAGACCACCGGGAGTGCAAGCTGATACAGCATGAAGCGCATTTCTCCTCCCACGAGCAGCGAAGGTAGAAATACAATTATCGTTGTCAGTGTGGCCGTCGTTACCGCCAGCCCGATCTCTCCCACTCCGCGCAGGCACGCTTCATGCCGGGAGAGTCCAGCATGGTAATGCCGATGAATATTTTCCGCTACCACAACCGAGTTATCCACCAGCAGCCCGACACATATTACCAAGCCGAGGATCGATGTCATATTCAGCGAGTCACCGGCGAAGAACATTATTGTCATCGAGATGAACAGGCACAGCGGTATTGCTAGTGCGATCACCATTGTTAGTCGAAATTGGCGTAGGAAAAAATAAAGTACAACCGCTGCGAGGCAGGCGCCGAACAATCCATTGTTCACTAGGCTCCCGAGTTGTTTTTTAATGACATCTCCGTAATTCTGATAAAGATTAATTTCATATTGTGCTAGCTCTGGGTTATTCTTAATTTCCTCAATCGCTGCGGCCACTGCGTCTCCAACCTCTACTGTATTAGCTCCGCTTTCCTTGACTACTGATATGCCAGCCGATTGCATTTGATTCCAGCGCTCGGTATCTTGGTACATATCATCTATACCGTATCGTATAGTGGCGATGTCTTTGAGGTAAACGGTGTCACTAATAGGAAGGTTTCTTAGATCCTCAATTGAATGAAAGGTGCTGGTCGACTTTAGAAGGTATTTCTTTCCACCATCAATTACTGTGCCGCTGGATAGGGTGAAGTTGTCACCGCGAAGCCGGCTTGAGAGTCTACTAATGCTAAGGCGATAGGCTTCAGCTCGGTCTTTGTCGACTTCGATCTGAATTCCCTTTCTGCGAATCCGAAAACTTACGTCCGCTACACCGTCGATCCTTTGGAGAGGGCGCACCATATTTTTTTCAATGTTGTTGTAAAGATTTTCATCGCTATTATAGCGAATGGATAGACGACATACTGTTTGGCTTGGCCCACCAGACTTGTAGATTCGGTATTCATCTACTCCATCTGGAAACCGCAGTGATGCGCGTTCCATCCTATCGCGCACCTCGCGGTATGCTACGTCCATGTCTGTATCTCGCTTAAAGCTGAGACTAACCTCGGCGGAAGTTTGTGAGCTGCGGGTGTGTATAGACTTTATGCCACGCACCGTGCTTAGCTCTTCTTCCATAGGCAGACCGATCTTTTGCATGGCCTCCTCCGCGACACCGGAGCTCCAGCCGGTTCGTATACGGATATGAGTAGATTCTTGACCTTTTGGATATTTTTCCAACGGCAATTTGCCAACCGCGACCAAGCCAACGGCAAGGATTGTTAGAAAGAACACAAACACCGTAACCTTGCGACTTAGGGACAGTCGCGTGATTTCAGTGGCGATTTTGTTAGTTTGCATCGCTTTAGGCCCTGGCCAAGCTCCGTTACGCCTCCACAGCTTTGAAATAGCGTTCGCCGACCAGTCCAAACAGGTAGTAAATTGTCGGGATGACGAGAAGCGTCAGCACGGTTGAAGTGAGCAGACCGCAAATCACGGCCACTGCCATCGGCGTGCGGATCTCGGCACCGTCGCCCAGGCCTAGCGCCATCGGAAACAGGCCAAGCACGGTGGTGGCGGTGGTCATCAAAATCGGGCGCAGCCGGACGCAGCCGGCCTGGATGATGGCTTCCTTCAGCGCCAACCCGCGGCTGCGCAGTGTATTGGTGTAATCGACCAACACGATAGCATTGTTTACCACAATACCCGCCAACATTATCATTCCGAGAAACACAACCACGGAGACGTTGATGCCGATAAACTTCAGACCAAGCACCGTGCCGACGAACGCCATCGGGATGGTGAACATGATGATGAACGGCTGGACGAGCGACTCGAACTGTGAAGCCATGATCACGTAGACGAGGAACAGGCTAAGGCCAAGCGCGAGGAACAGGCTCGTACGGCTGCGTTGCCACTCCTTGTTTTGTCCGGTAATGAGAAAGTCCATGTAACCTGGCAAATCCAGCGTGTTTTCAAGCAATGTCTCGGCTGTTTTCACCGCCGAGCCAAGCGACCCGCTGCCGATGTTGGCCTGCACGAGAGCCACGCGATTGCCGTCGATGCGGCGTATCTCACTCGGCCCTTCGCCCACTGTTAACTTTGCAATGGAGTTCAGCGGGATCGGTGTCTCGTCACCGGGGTTGACCGTGAGTTGACCGACGTCTGCAACCTGTTCGCGATCTTTCTCGGCCAAGCGCACCACGATCGGTACACGGCGATCGCGGCGGTTGAGCCGGGTGGCCTCCGAGCCCTTGACCATGTCGCGCACTTGCTCCGCGATGGAGTTGATGTTGAGGCCGTGCCGGATGATCTGCTGGCGGTCGTAGGTGATTTGAACCTCCGGCGCACCGCTTCGCAGCGTCGGTTCGACATCCGCCAGTTCCGCCTCCTTGGAGAGCAACGCCGTGGCCTGGTCTGAGTACTCCTTCAACTCCGGCAACTCCTCGCCATTGATCTGGATTACGACCGGTTTTTTAGAGCTGAACAAAACAGGGCGCGTGACGCGGGTGGTGACGTCCGGCACGTCGTCGAACATCTCACGCAATTGCGCGATGACCTCCTCCTCTGTCTTGTGCGGGTTGTTCGTCTTTTTCAGCAACACTTTGAACCGCGCGGAATGCTCGCCCTCGTCGGAGCGCTTCATGTTGCTGGTGTCGAAGCCATACATCACCAGCAAGGTTTCAATTTTGCTGTCCTTGTCTTTTTTGGAATCGAGGATCTTTTGCTCCACATCGCCAAGCAATTTTACCGTCTCGTCCAGCGGTGTGCCAACGGGGAGGGACACTTCAAAAGTGAATTCGCTCTGATGTACCTCGGGGAGCAGTTCGGTTTCAAGCGAGCGCCCCACGGAGTACGTGACCCAAAAACAGACCGCCGCGAGTGCGATCATCGCCACCGGGCTATCCAACGCCCAGCGGATCAGCAAGCGATAAAATCCTTTGCCTGTGCCGTCGGTTGAATCGTCCTTCGGTTTGCCGAAAACCTTTGTAAGCAAAACCCCAAATACGGAGCCGATTTTCATGATGGCACGATAGGCAGTCAGGCCCACAAACGACACCGCGCGTATTGCCCAGACCAAGGACAGGCCGATCAATTCCAACAGGAACGAAACGGCCAAGCGTAAGGCAAAGTAGGGCGACGTGGCGAGGAAGACTCTCCGGTTGCGTTGGTGGCTCTCGCCAAACGCTCGGAACGAACTCCAGAGCTTGGCCAAGGTTTGCCCCTCGTGGTCCGCTTGGCCAAAGCGGTTTTCACTTTTTGAGCCGGGAACAACCGAACAGAGCAGGGTCAGCAGCCCCGCCGGCGCCCAACTGACCAGCACTAACAGCCAACTGACTCCAAACAAAGCAAACGTTTCCGGTTTAAAATTCTCGCCAAGCGCAATCGCCGCCACGACGAAAGCGATCATCGCCACGACCGGCGGCGCGGCCGCGGCGAGCAGCCACCAGGCTGTCCAGCCAAGGTCGTGCAGGCGCTTGGCCAAGGCGATTATGCCGGGGATAAAACAGACCAATTGCCAGAAACTAAATACCGTCATCGCCACGGCGCCGTAAACGATTTCTTCCTCGAACTTGGGATCGTCCATGGCACCCACCATCCACCATGTGTAACTGAGAACCACAACCAGCATGGCACCCAGCAACGCGGTGGCTGGGAGTACGAAGCGCAGCCAGTACGATCTCAGGCTCATCCGCCCGTTTATGGTGCCAAAAAAGTGGGAGACCATGCCTGCGTCCGACTTCAACTGAAACCCGGTGCGGCTGGCCAACATCGGGATGAATAACACCGCAACGATCAGCGAGGCGATCAATGAGGTGACCACCGTTAGGCCAAGGTCACTGAAAACCTGTCCGGCAAGACCCTCTACGAACACCATCGGAAAAAACACACAGATCGAGGTGAGGGTCGAGGCGATCACTGCACCGCGCACTTCCTTCGTGCCACGGATGGCAGCTTTGCGAATGGAATCGCCCTCCTCGCGGCAACGATAGATCGACTCGAGCACCACGATGGAGGAGTCCACTAGCATGCCGATACCCATGGCCAAGCCGCCCAGCGACATGATGTTTAGTGTCACGTTAAGGATGTTCAGCGGCGCGAACGTGATGAAAATCGAGATCGGGATGCTCAGCGCGATGATGGCGGTCGTCCTCAGGTCGCGCAAAAAAATCAGCAGCACAAAGATGGCCAGCATGCCGCCAACGTATGCTGTGCTTTTTACCTCTGAGATACTGCTGTCGATAAAGATGGATCGGTCCGCCACCACCCGGAGATAGGCATCCTCTTCAGCGCGGAGTTTGCCGGCGAGCGTGGATCGGCTGGAGCCGGAGGTCTTCCCGATGAGTCGGGTGACCTGCTCGGCCACGTTGATCATGTTGGCGTCGGCTTCCTTGTAAATGTCAATTTGGACACTTTCATTGCCGTCGGTCTTGGTCATCATCTCACGGTCGCGCTGACCGTGGACAACCTGCCCTAGGTCTTTCACGCGAATCTCGCGACCTTCCCGGCGAAAGACGATGGTGTTCGCGATCTCCTCGAGGCTTTGATATTCGTTGATGGTGCGGATCATGTACTCGGCGCCACCCTCCTGAATTCGTCCACCGGCGGCGTTGATGTTTTCCGCACGAAGACGGCTGATCACCTGATTGATGGACAGGCTGACACGCTGCAGCTTGGCTTCATCGATGAGGACGTGGATTTCCTCCTCCAGGCCTCCGCGCACACGGGCGGCAGCCACGCCCTTGATCGGCTCGATCTGGCGCTTGACTTGCAGCTCCGCAATCCGGCGTAGGCGCCGCAGTCCCTCGTCTCCCCTGTACTTGATGCTCTTGCTGGAGCCGGAGAGGCTCAGCTCCATCACCGGGTCCAGCGACGGGTCGTAGTGCAGCAGTAGCGGCTTCTCCGCCTCGCGCGGCAGCCGGACGAGGTCAAGTTTCTCGAGCGTGTTCTGGATGGCGTCCACCATCGACGTGCCCCAGACAAACTCGAGGATTACGTCACTCACTCCCGCACGGCTGATGCTACTGATCTCGTTGAGGCCGCCGACCACGCCGAGAGCTTCCTCGATGCGACGGCTGATGTCGTTCTCCACCTCCTCCGGCGCGGCGCCTGGATACTCGGTTCGAACGGTCAGGGTAGGGTAGCTCATCTCCGGCATGAGCGTGACCGGGAGTTGTCTCAGTGAAAAATAGCCAAAAACGATCGCCGCCAGAAACACCATCAACACCGCGACCGGTCGGTCGGTGGTGAAGTTTGGGTTGCGATGTGGAGACTCCATTCCGTAACGGAAGTCGGGAGGTTACTTGATAGCGTTCGTGCTGGCGGCCGTGTTGGTGCTGACGGTTGCCGGTACGGCGTTGGTTTCGCCCGGCAACGGATCGCCCAGCTCACGTATCAGCGAATTTTCCTTCAGGCCGGACTGGCCCGCGACCACGATCATGTCGCCCACGGCAAAACCGTCGGTCGGCTCGATATGCACCTTGTCCGCATTGAGTGGCAACACCAGGTGGCGCTTCACGCTTTTCACGTTATTGGTGCTGTTGAGGTGCATCTTGAACGCGTACGTCTGGTCGTTGTCGTAGACGATCGATTTTTTCGGAATCAGGATGGCGTCCTGCTTGGTGTTGAGCACCAGCTCTACATCCACCCACATGCCGGGCCGCAATGCGCCCAGTTCCCTCACCGCGACCGTGACTTTCACCGTGCCGGCACGCGCCTCGACGATTGGTGAAATCCGCTTAACGAACGCCGGAATGATGTTATCAGCGCCGAGCGTGTTGGAGATCAGCCTCGCCTCCATGTTCGGCTTGAGATCCGGCAGATACTGCTCCGGCACATGGATTACTGCCACGATGGATTCAAAGTCGATGATCTCAAAAATCTTTCGCCCACTGCCGACCTGATCACCCACCTTGACGTCGCGCAGCGTGATCGTGCCGGCGATCGGCGCGCGCACCTCGGTGTACTCGAACTGCCGCTGCGCCTCCTCAAAACTCAACTGCCGTTGCGACAGCGAGAACTTGGCGTTGCGAAAATCCTGCTCGCTGATGAGATTGTCCTTGTAGAGATTTTCCTGCCGGGCGAAGTCGATCTGCTCCTTGTCGAGCTGGCTCTTCGCCTGATCGTAGTCATTCTTTTGGCGATCATTCTCGAGCCGCAGGAGCACCTGCCCCTTCTCGACCTTGTCGCCCTCCTCGACCAGCAGGTCGACCGCCGGATTGCTCGTGCGGGCGTGGACCTCCACCTGAGCCTCGGCCTCAAGTGGTGCGGAACGCTCGAGGATTTTTTCGATCGGGCCATGGGTCACCTTGGCCAGTTCCACCAGCACCGGCTTGGCCTTGCTGGAGGACCTCGACTTTTTCTTCGAGCTTTCCTTCTCGAGTTCTGCGGAGCCACACCCCGCGAGTGCCAACGCCCCGGCGAGGAGCATCATGTTGCCTATTAACGTTTTATCCATTCGTTTCACCAAAGAAACTGCGCCCTGACACTACTCCATTGCCATTCGGTAGGTTACGAAAAAAGTGGGATCAGCGTGGCCGGGGGTAACTTGGCCAAGCGCAGGCGCGGAGGGGGATTCTGCGGCAAACCAAGCTGCCGTCAACCGTAATACCCCCTGAAAAGGTATGTTACGTGAACGTGATGATGAGCAAAATCAGGCCAAGTGCGATGCGATACCAGCCGAACACCACGAACGTGTGGGTCTCGATGTAGCGCAACAGCCACTTGACCGAGACAAACGCGGTCACGGCCGAGACCAGCGAGGCCAATGCCAATTGCCACCAATCCTCCGAGACTCCCTCGGTGCCAATCGCCTTGAGCACCTTGTACGCCCCGGCCGCCAGCAGCGTTGGCACGCCGAGCAGAAAAGTGAACTCAATGGCCGGGACACGCTTCAGCCCCATCAGCAGTGCGATCAGGATCGTGGAGCCGGAACGGGACGCTCCCGGAAACACCGCTGCAATCAATTGGCCAAAACCGATGGCGATGGCGATCGCCCATGTCACCTGCGTCAACGCCTGGCGGTCGCCCAGTCGTTTTTCCACCACGACAAAAAGGATGCCGCCAATCAACAGCGCTAACGCCACCGGCAGCACCTCCTCCGGCAGTTCAAAGCCAAGCGTGTCGATCAACACCCCGCCGCAGCCGGTGATGAAAAACGCCACCAGCAACTTGGCCATGTAATCGCGTGCCTCCGGTTCGCGCCATTTGAAGACCAGTTGCTTGACGCGGTCGGTGAAGTTGAACAACACCGCGATCACCGCACCGCCCTGGATGGCGATGTTAAACACGTCCGACTGTTTCTCCAGCCAGCCCAGTTGCTGAGGCACGAGCAGGTGGCCCGTGGACGAGATCGGGAGAAACTCGGTGATGCCCTCGATGATCCCAAGCAGGATCGATGTCAGCCAGTCAGACACGCCGCCTTATGGACTCATCGCTTGGCCAAGCGCAAGGCAATCCGTCGGCCAAGCGCTTGGCCAATCGCAAAAAAAACACCGGGGGAACCCCACGGTGTCGCTTCAAATTGTTTTTGGTTACAGACCGGTTACCCGCCGTAGACGTCTTTCTTCCAGTCCTTGCTGCCCATCGTCCGTTCGATGGTCTTCAGCTTGTTCTGGCGTTTTTTGCAGGCCTTGTCGACCTCCCGTGACGCCGTGGTCCAGTTGATTTTGGTCAGGCTCTTCAGATAGGTCTTCTTATCGGGATACGTGTCTGCCGCCACGCGCTGTGAGAGCCCACCATTCTTCAGTCGAACGATGGAAATCTTCCGGAGCATCGTGAGGGCATCACGCGGCTTGCCCAGCGCCGGCTTGACCTGCAGGCGGCCGGTCGACTCCTGTGTGTCAAGCCAGAGACCGAACTGACGCACCAACTCGTCCCTTGGCTGGGACCAGTCGATGCCAAAATTGATCGCTTCTTCAAAAGGACGCGTCTTGGCATTGCCCCGGCCCAGCTCTGTCACGCCGGTCGCGGTTCCTCTAAAAGAATTGGGATCGGCCAGCGCCTTGCGGCATTCTGCGGTTTTCAGGAACGGTTCTTTTCCACTTCCGATCTCGCGATCCAGCTCCCATAAAAGTGCGCGATGAATCAGCGAACGGGGTGCTTTATCCAGAACGGAAAAATCCCACTCCTCGTTGGCGACTTTGGTATTCTTGCTCATTGAAATAAACGGTTGCAGTTACGTATTAAGCGAACAGCGGACAATAATGCCGCTTTAAGAAAAACTGTCAACCAGAGAATTAAAATAAATTATTTTGAGCTAGGTTGTAAGGATCGAAAAAAGGTCGATCATTCCTTGATCTGTTCCCAAAGCAATTCCATATCCGGGTCCATCAGTGCGACCTCTTGTATTTTCTCCGGTTCACCCACTTTTTCCGCAACGCGATACCAGTCGAGTGCCAGCTCGAGGTCTCCAAACTGGCAGGCGTAGCAGGCGAGGTTGTAGGGGATCGCCTCGTTTTCTGGGAAATGCTCAGCCACCGGTTCCAGCATTTGAAACGCATCGTGCCCGCGTTGGAGATAAAACAGGGCATTGGCCTGGTTGATCCAACCGGCGGGGTTTGTCGGGTGCCGCTCCACCATATAGCCGCCCAGTTCCACGCAGCGATCCCAATCTTTCTTCTGTGCGTGAATGTGCCACTCGAGGTGCAGTACCTCGAAGTGGGCGCGATGCGTCTCGGAGATTTTTTCCAGGTCAGCCAGCGCCTCGGCGGTGTTCCCCAGCTGCATCCAGCCGGTGGCTGAGGAGAGGTGCATGCTGTCGGGAGGAGGGATGTCGGATGGAGTGTCGCTGCTCATCCGCCGCCGGCTTCCTTGGTGAATGCCTTCACTCCCTTGACCCCCGCCGCCTTCGCGGCATCCATCACCTTGATGATTTTTCCGAACGGCGCGTCGGTGTCGGAGCGGATGGATAGTCCGCGCTCGGGGTTTCCCTCCATCGCTTTTTTCAGCTCGGCCTCCAGCGCCGCCTCCTCGACTGGCTCAGTCCCGAAATAAAAATGAGGAGCCTCCTTAGCTACGGTGATGACCAGTGCCTTACTCACCGCCGCCTCCCGTTGTGCCTGGGACGACTCTGGCAACGCGAGACGCACGGCGGCCTGATTTTTGAATGTCGTGGAGACCACCATGAAGATCAACACCACCATCAGCACATCGATCAGCGCCACCACGATGACGGTGGGCGGCTTACGATGTTTGCGCGGCAGGAATCGCATGGAGATCAGTTCCCGTTTTCGTTGGGGTACTGCCTGCGGAGGAACACATCGAGCTGTGTCTCCATCTCGATGGCAAACGTTTCCACGCGCTTGTTGTAAATACTCCAAGCGACGAGCGACGGGATGGCGATGCTCAACCCGGAGAGCGTGGCCCACAGCGCTGTCGAGATGCCATCAGCGAATTTTGATGCCTCGGTTGCCCCGTCGGCCATGGTGCCGAAAATCTCGATGAGCCCGACCACCGTACCGACCAGCCCCAGCAACGGGGCGACACCGGTGATGATCTCCAGCACGACCAGGCCCCGCTCCATCTGGCTCACCTCATGCCGGGCACGCGACTGCAGCGCCTCCACGTTGTCCGGCTTGGCCCACTCGAGGTGCTCGACTGCTGTCGTGGTCAACCGGGCCAGCGGGGTCTCCTTGTGGTGCTCCGCAAACCGCAACACCGTGTTGACGTCCGCGCGTGTGTGGCAGTGGTCGAGACTGTCCACCAACGGCTGCGGCAGGATGATGCTCCGCCGCAGCGCCCAGCCCCTCTCAATGATAAACGTCAAGCTGATCACCGAGGTCAGGCCCAATAAAACTAGAATCAGAGTATGCACTGCTAAGTTGACAGGAACCGCATTTCGCGGGGCGAGGGATTCAATCGGCAAGCCAACCCGGCGGCAAGCCGAAACCATGCATCACGCATCAAACCATTCATCCTCCGGGTCGAACGCGGGCACCGGGATGTTGATGATTTTCAGCCGCCCCACCGCCCGATGCCGGCAACCGGGCTTGATGTAAACCGTGGTCATCGGCCGCACTGGCACGAGTTCCCCATCCAGTTCCAGATGCCCCTCACCCTCGAGCACGAGATAAATCTCTGCCATCCGCTTATGGTAGTGAACCTTGGAGTCCTGCTTGATCTCGACTTCGTGCAGACTGGCCACCGCCCCCGGCTCACCGGCGAACGCCCGCTTGGCCAAGCCGCAGGGGCAGGGCGTCGGCTCGATCTCGTCCAGTTGTTCGATCAAATAATTTGCCATGGCACGGAACAGTTTGAGGCTCAGGCACTTGCGGAGCAAGGGTCAACCTTGGCCAAGCGCAAATCGGCCCAGTTTTTCGGTTTCGTCATAAAAAACACAATAATTTGTGGTTTAAAAACTTGATACCACTACAAATTGTGGTAACAGTCGGTCGTTTGCCCAGCTCAACCGAGCTTTCGAAGGTGGTTGGCCCAAAAAATCTCCTTGGAGTGAGGTTTTTGCGCGTTACAACCTAAGCGACTGAAACTACCCATGATTGACACCAACGACTCCTCCACGGTCCCCACTTCGCGTGCCCCGCGTCGCTCCACCAAGCCAAGCGTGGCCACGCCCAAGCGCGGCGGCTTGGCCAAGGGCAAAAAGCGGAAAGGCGTCAAGGTCGATCGGGTGTTCAGCAACGCGAAAACGAATCCGTACGACGAAAAGGAATGGGATCTGCGCACGGCGGAAATCACCGACGAGGGCGGCAACGTCATCTTCAAGCAGGAAAACGTCGAGGTGCCGGCCGACTGGTCGCAGCTTGCGACCAAGGTGGTGGTTTCAAAATATTTTTATGGTGAACAAGGTACGCCCGAGCGGGAAACCTCTGTTCGCCAACTCATCCATCGCGTGGCCCGCACGATTGCCGACTGGGGCGTCAAGGATGGGTACTTCAGCAAAAAGGATGGTGAGATTTTTTACGACGAACTCTCGTGGCTTTGCCTGAACCAGCACGGGGCATTCAACTCACCGGTCTGGTTTAATGTTGGCCTTCATCACGAGTACGGCGCAGGCAGCACCTCAGCCAAGGGTAACTGGCATTACAACCAAGCGCTTGGCCAAGCGGAACGCGCCACGTCGCAGTACGAGTTTCCGCAGGGCAGCGCCTGTTTCATCCAGTCGGTCAACGACGACATGGAGTCCATCCTGCAACTCGCTCACAGCGAGGGAATGCTGTTTAAGTTTGGCTCCGGCACTGGCACCGACCTCACGCCCATCCGCTCGCAACGCGAGACCGTCAGCGGCGGCGGCACGCCCAGCGGCCCGATGGCGTTCCTCCGCATCTACGACCAGGTGGCCAACGTCGTGAAGTCCGGCGGCAAAACGCGTCGCGCCGCCAAGATGAACACCATCCGCGACTGGCACGGCGACATTGAGGAGTTCATCGACGCCAAGCAGATCGAGGAAAAGAAGGCATGGGCTCTGATCGAGCAGGGTTACGACGGCTCATACAACGGCGACGCCTACGGGAGCGTGATGTACCAGAACGAAAACCTCTCCGTGCGAGTGAGTGATGAGTTCATGGAGTCTGCCCTCGACGGGGGCGACTGGTGGACCCGCGCCGTGACCACCGGCGACAAACTTGAAAAGAAGGAGGCCGGCGATTTGCTCAATAAAATCTCCGAGGGCACCTGGGTGTGCGGTGATCCCGGCGTGCAGTACGACGGCGCGATTCAAAAGTGGCACACATGCAAGGGCACTGAGCCGATCCACTCGACCAACCCGTGCTCGGAATACGTTTTTCTCAACAACACCGCGTGCAATCTGGCGTCGCTAAACTTGATGCGGTTCAAGCGCGAGGACGGCGGGTTCGATGTTAAGCGGTTCAAGGCGGCCGTGCGGGTGTTCATCACCGCACAGGAAATTCTCGTCGACAACGCCAGTTATCCAACCCAACTCATTGCGGAGAACTCCCATATTTTCCGGACGCTTGGCTTGGGTTACGCGAACCTTGGTTCGCTGGTGATGAGCTATGGCTTGTCGTATGACTCTGATGAGGGCCGGGCGCTGGCCGGAGCCATCACGTCCATCATGACCGGCCACGCCTACGAGCAATCAGCCGAGTTGGCCGGGGCCAATGGGGCGTTTCCCGGATACAAGGATTCCCGCTGCGTCAACGTGGCCAAGCCGTTGGCCAAGGACAATGTGGAGTCGATGCGCGGCGTGATGCAACTGCACCGCGATGCGGTCGAGGAGATTCAGTCCAGCGACGAGTTTGGCTACCTGAAGGACGCCGCTCGAGAATGCTGGGAGGCCGCGTTGGCCAGGGGCGACGAGAACGGCTACCGCAATGCGCAGGTATCCGTGCTGGCACCCACCGGCACAATCGCGTTTTTGATGGACTGCGACACGACCGGCATCGAGCCGGACATCGCGCTGGTGAAGTACAAGCTGCTTGCCGGCGGGGGAACGTTGAAGATCGTGAACCGCACTGTGCCGGATGCGTTGAACCGGCTCGGCTACAGTGACGATGAAATCAGGAACATCGTCGCGCACGTGGAAAAATTTGACACCATCGAGGACGTCAAGGAGGACGGGGAAACCCGACAAAGCGGGCTCAAGCCCGAGCATCTGGATGTGTTTGACTGCGCGTTCAAGCCGTTCCGCGGCGAACGCAGCATTCATTACATGGCACATCTCAAGATGATGGCCGCTGCCCAGCCGTTCATCAGCGGCGCGATATCCAAGACCGTGAATCTGCCCAAGGAATGCACGGTGGAGGACATCACCGATGCCTATGTGCAGGCGTGGAAGCTGGGGCTGAAATGCGTTGCGATTTATCGTGACGGATCGAAGCGATCCCAGCCGCTCAACACCGCGAAAACCGGAGAGGGAACCGAACAGGATTCCGCCCCGGCGGTGGACGAGCGGATCCAGGAACTGGAGGAACAGTTGGTCGGTCTGCAAAAGCAGATCGACCAACCTCTCCGGCGACGGCTTCCCGAGACGCGAACAGCGGTCACTCACAAATTCGACATCGCGGGCCACGAGGGTTACCTCACCATCGGCCTGTTTGAGGACGGCACACCCGGTGAGATGTTCATCACCATGGCCAAGGAAGGCTCCAC
>DKGH01000241.1:0-4955 GCA_002453165.1 Verrucomicrobia bacterium UBA6775 | reverse complement strand
CCGCTCGATGCTCTCGTTCGCAAGTTTAGCCACCAGCGATTTGAACCGTCTGGATTCACGAAGAACCCCCAGATTGGACGGGCCTCGTCGATCATCGACTATGTATTTCGCTGGATGGGGTCGCAGTTTATTCCGGGCTTCATCGAGAAATCCCGGGGCATCGGCGTTGGGCAACAGGAATTGAACATCCCGGGTCTGCAGGAGCAGGAGGCCAAGCGGGTCAACAAGCCGGTGGTGGAGTTGCCGGTATCCGGCAGCGACGGGGAATCCATCGCGCACGCGGCCACGCATTCCCATGACAGCTCGGCCATCAGCCAATCGGTGGCGCATTTCATGGAGGACGCGCCGACCTGCCCAACCTGCGGCAATGTCACCGTGCGCAACGGCGCCTGTTTCAAGTGTCTCAACTGCGGCGAGAGCCTCGGCTGTTCCTGAACTTGGCCAAGCGCTTGGCCAAGCGGAAAAAACCGCTTGAACTGGTCAATAAAACAGACGAATCAACGGGGACGTGAGTGAGGTAAACGGGTACAACCTTGAGAAGCTGGTCGGCCAGTTCCAAATCGTGGCTGAGTTTGTTGATGGGTATGCGTGGACCAAGGGGCACATCAACGACACCTACATCATCAATTGTCGACAGGGAGGGAGCCCGATCCGTTACATCCTGCAGCGCATCAACCATCACGTTTTCCAGCAGCCAGCGGTGGTGATGCAAAACGTCAAGGAAGCCACCCAGCACCTTCGAAAAAAAATTGCCTCGGAAAGTTCCGCTGACCTGACCCGCCGCACAATGACGCTGGTTCCCACCCGGGGTGGGGCGTCTTATTACATGGACAGTGCTGGCAACTACTGGCGTGCCTATGTGTTCATTGAACGCGTCAAATCCAGTCACGTTGCCGAGAAACCTGAGCAGGCGGAGCAGGTGGGGCGGGCGTTTGGATTATTTCAAAAACGACTTGCCGACCTGCCGACGGAACGAATCCAGGAAACCATTCCACAGTTTCACAACGGTGTTTTACGAATCGACGCACTGGAAAAGGCGGTTAGGGAAGACAAACAAAACCGGGTTGAGGCAACAAAACCGGAGATTGAATTTTGTCAGACCAACCGGGGCATCGTCCAGATTTTTGCCGACGCTCAGGCCAAGGGCGAACTGCCGCAGCGTATCACGCACAACGACACCAAGATCGACAACGTGCTGCTTGATCAGGACACCGATGAAGTGATGTGCATCGTCGATCTCGACACCGTAATGCCGGGGCTCATCCACTACGACTTTGGCGACATGGTGCGGACGCTGACCAGCCCAGCCGACGAGGACGAGCGCGACCTCGATAAGGTGACTATGCGAATGGATTTTTTCGACGCCTTAGCCAAGGGCTACCTCAGTGAAGCCAACGATTTTTTGAGTGAAGCAGAGAAAGGTTATCTCGCCCAGGCCGGCAAGGTGATCACATTTCAACTGGGCGTGCGGTTCCTCACTGACCACTTAAACGGCGACACCTATTTCCGGGTGCATCGCGAAGGGCAAAACCTCGACCGGGCTCGGGTTCAATTCAAGCTGGTGGAACGCATGCTCGAAAACGAGGAAGCGATGAAGGCAACCATCGCCGCGCTTGGCTAGTAGGCAGCGGCGAGCGGTTCCCCCGCTTGGCCAAGCGCTTCGGGTGAGACGTCGCGGAGTCGCTCTATGATTGGTGGGAGTTTCTCCAGCAACCGATCGACATCCTCCTCTGTATTTTCGATGCCGAGGCTGAACCTCAGCGAACCCTTCGACCGGGAGAGGGGCACGTTCATCGCAGCGAGTACGTGGGATGGCTCGATGGAACCGGTGGTGCAGGCCGAGCCGCTCGAGGCGCAGATGCCTTCGCGATCCAGCAGCAGCAACGCCGCCTCAGCCTCGACGCCGTCGAACCCGATGTTCGTTGTGTTCGGCAGCCTTGGCTCGCCTCCCCCGTTGCGGACGGATCCCTTGATGGCCTTGAAAATTCCGTTCTCCAGTTTATCGCGCAGTGCCCTGACGCGAGTGTTTTCGTCGTCGAGATGGCTCAGGGCCAATTCAGCAGCCCTGCCAAAGGCGACTATGTTCGCCACGTTTTCCGTTCCGCCCCGTTGGCCGCGTTCCTGTCCGCCACCCACGATGTACGGTTGGAACGGCACGCCAGTTTTCACGTAGAGCACGCCGATGCCTTTCGGCGCACGCAGCTTGTGTGCGGAGAGTGAGAGGAAATCGACACCCAATTCCCGAACGTCGATGGGAACCTTCCCGGCGACCTGCACTGCGTCCGTGTGAAACAAAACGCCATGACTCCGGCAGATGGCTGCGATTTCCTCGATAGGAAACAGCACGCCTGTTTCGTTATTCGCCCACATGATGGACACGATGGCGGTGTCCTGCCGGATGGCGGCCTGCAAGTCGCAGAGGTCGATCGCTCCGTCGAGGTCGACCGGCAGGTGGGTCACCTCGTAGCCTCGTTTTTCGAGCTGCCGGCAAAACTTGATGTTGGCCGAGTGCTCCACGGCGGTCGTCACGACATGTTGCTTGGCCGGGTTAGCGAGGGTCGCTCCCTGCAGTGCGGCGTTATTGCTTTCCGTGCCGCAACTGGTGAAGACGATATTGCGAGAGTTGGTGCCAATCAGCCGAGCCACGTGTTCGCGCGCCTCCTCGATCAGCCGTGCCGGCTCTGCGGCGAGCGAATAGGCGCTTGACGGATTGCCCCAATGCTCAGTGAGGCAGGGTAACATCGCCTCGACGACCTCGGGCGCAACCCGTGTCGTGGCGTTGTTATCCAAATAAACCAGTCGTTGTTCGCTCATCGCTTGGCCAAGCGCTTGGCCTGTTACACGTTGAATTTAAACAGCATTACGTCGCCCTCCTGCACAACGTACTCCTTGCCCTCCATCCGGTACAAGCCACGGTCCCGGGCAGCAGCAATCGAGCCACACTCAATCAAATCCGTGTAGGCGACCGTCTCAGCTTTGATGAAGCCACGCTCAAAATCGCCATGAATGACGCCGGCCGCCTTGGGAGCGGTGTCTCCCTTGCGAATTGTCCACGCGCGCGACTCTTTTTCGCCGGTCGTGAAATAGGTTTGCAGGCCAAGCAGCGAGTACGATTTTTGAATCAGCTGCCCGACGCCACTTTCCTTCACACCCATCTCGGATAGAAATTCGCCGGCCTCCTCGTCGGACAGGTCGATCAACTCGCTCTCAATCTGTGCGCTAATCACGACAGTCTCGCATCCGTGATGTTTGGCGGCGTACTCGCGGACCTTGGCCACGAACGGGTTG
Organism: Verrucomicrobia bacterium UBA6775; assembly: GCA_002453165.1. GTDB lineage: Bacteria > Verrucomicrobiota > Verrucomicrobiia > Limisphaerales > UBA1096 > UBA1096. The sequence continues at coordinate 1,667 of DKGH01000241.1, read as the reverse complement.
TTTTCCGCCTCGGCAAGCTCGGAGTCCTTCACGTTTGCCGCGAACAAAGTCGGTTTGCTTGAAAGCAAGTACAACTGTTTGGCCAAGGCGGCCTCGTCGGGCGTGAGCTCGCAGGTGATTGCCGGTTTACCTTCGCCAAGGTGCGGCTCGATCTTGGCAATGATGTCCATCAATGCCGCCGCCGCCTTGTCGCCGCGTTTGGCTTCCTTGTTGAGTTTTTCCTGCCGCCTCTGAACGGCGTCGAGGTCGGCTATGATCAACTCGGTCGCGATTGTCTCAATGTCACGGATTGGGTCGATGCTTCCCTCGACATGGTGAATGTCGCTGTCCTCAAAACAGCGCACCACGTGCACGATCGCATCGACCTCACGGATGTGGCTCAGAAACTGGTTGCCCAACCCTTCCCCCGCCGAGGCGCCCTTGACCAGCCCGGCGATATCGACGAACTCCACCGCTGCGGGGATGATCTCCTGCGAACTCGAGATCGCTGCCAGTTCATCCAGTCGCTTGTCGGGAACGCTGACGACACCGACATTGGGGTCGATGGTGCAAAACGGATAATTCGCCGACTCCGCTTTTCGCGTGCGGGTAACGGCGTTAAACAAGGTGGACTTGCCGACATTGGGCAAGCCGACGATTCCGGCTCTCAGCATATATTATTCGATAGGTTGTGCGGCAACGATTTGCTGCATTTTGATTTTTAAATCTTCAAGGCCGAGATCGAACGCCGCAGAAATCTCCACCACATCGACCAGGCCGACTTCTTTTTGAAATTGTTTGATTTTTTCCGCGGCCGGTTCCTCGTCCATCTTGTTCGCAGCGACGAGCCGGGGGCGGTTCAGCAACTCGGGATTGTACATTTCCAGCTCGGTCAAAAGTTGCCGGAAATCATCCCACGGCTCGCGGTTGTCCGTGCCGGCCATGTCGATCATGAACACCAGGACGTGGCAGCGGAGTACGTGCCTCAAAAACGCGTGGCCCAGCCCGACGTTGTTGTGAGCCCCTTCAATGATCCCAGGAATGTCACAAACAGTCAGCCGTGAGTAATCGACAAACTCAACAATCCCGATATTCGGATGGAGTGTCGTGAAGGGGTATGCGGCAATCTTCGGACGGGCGGAGGAGATCGCCGATAGCAGGGTGGATTTGCCGGCGTTCGGGTAGCCGACCAGCCCGATCTCCGCCAGCATTCGCAACTCCAGTCGGTACGTGCCCTCTTCGCCATCCTCACCTTTCTGTGCAAAACGCGGAGCCTGTCGGACGGATGAGGTGAAGTGCATGTTGCCCTTTCCCCCCCGGCCGCCGGCGCAGAGGATGAACTGTTGTCCGTCCTCGGTGAGGTCCGCGATAACCTCCGGCTCAAGCAGTTCCGGCTCGGGCTCCTCTTCCGGCTGCGCCTCGAAATTGATTTCCAGCGCCTCCGCGCTGCCTGCTTTTCGAAAAACAGCCACGTCAGCCTCCTCCGGGGGTGGCTTGGGTGTGGGCAGTTTCCAGACGAGCGTGCCGCAAGGCACCTTGACGATGAGCTTTTTTCCGCCGCGCCCGGTCTTGCCTTTGCCCTCACCGGGGCGGCCGTCCTTGGCGTGAAGGTGCGGGGAGTAGTACTGCGCGATGAGGTTGTTGATATCGTGGTCTGCCTGCAGAATCACGTCGCCACCCTTGCCGCC
>DKGH01000202.1:15593-18485 GCA_002453165.1 Verrucomicrobia bacterium UBA6775 | reverse complement strand
CTTCTGTCGGCGATCATCGCAAAACTAACCCGCGATGTAACCAGCGTTAGTGTTAATGGTCCGCCACTTAACCTTGGATAAAATAAAAAGCCCACACAGCGCAAATGTTGACGGGGCGTTTTGCCTTTAACGGCAGTTAACGGAAATCACTCGGTCGAATCGCCCAGAACTCCTTGGCCTGCACTTTTATGCTAGTCTGTTGTGACGATGATATCAGCTTGCGGTAATGCATTTAGTTGGTCATTCTCCAATGCGACGGTTGCAAATGAGAATTGATTCACATCAACATTTTTGGGTTTACGACTCGGGTCAGTACCCATGGATGACCGATGAATTGGCGGCGCTTCGTTCCGATCATTTACCAGGGGATTTGCAGGCAGAGCTCGATCAAGTCGGGCTTGACGGATCGGTCGCGGTACAGGCCCGCCAGTCCCTAGAGGAGTCCCGCTGGCTTTTGGAACTTGCCGATCAGCATGATTCAATCAAGGGCGTTGTGGGTTGGGTGGACCTTCGGTCGGGGGCGGTCGAGGAGCAATTGGCAGAGTTCGCGTCTCACCCGAAATTTGTCGGGGTACGCCACGTCGTTCAGGATGAACCGGACGATCAATTCATGCTTCGGCCGGATTTTATACGTGGCATCAGCAAATTGCAGGCGTTCGATTTACGATACGACATTCTGATATTTCCCCGTCAACTCCCGGCTGCGATTGAATTGGTAAAACAATTTCCGGAACAGCCGTTTGTTCTCGACCACATCGCCAAGCCGTTAATCAAGGCGGGAACGCTGATGCCGTGGGAGGCACAAATCCGTGAGCTGGCCCAATTCGAAAACCTGACCTGCAAAGTGTCCGGCATGGTCACGGAGGCGGACTGGGAGCAATGGGTTTCCGGGGATTTTCGGCCGTACCTCGATGTTGTGTTTGAGGCGTTTGGGGAAGATCGCCTGATGTATGGCTCCGACTGGCCGGTGTGCAGGTTGGGCGGCGAATATGGTCGGATTTATCACTTGGCCGAGGAGTACTTCAGCCAGTTTTCCGCCGAGGCGCAGGCTAAGTTTTTCGGAGGCGTGGCGTCGGCGTTTTACGGCCTCAAGGGGTGACTGCCAGCCGCTCGGCTTCCTCTTCGCCGCCCAGCATTACCCCGTTTTCCTTGTAGCGCTTGAGCAGGAAATGCGTTGCCGTTGAGGTGACTCCCTGAATCGTGGCCAGTTTTTCCGAGACGAACGAGGCGACCTGCCGGAGGTTTGCGCCATCGACGATCACCAGAATATCGTAGCTGCCGGACATCAGGTAGCATGAGCTGACTTCGTCGTACTTGGCGATCCGGTTGGCCAAGCGGTTGAAGCCACCGTCGCGCTCGGGTGTGAGGTTGACCTCGATCACTGCCTGTACACCGTCGGTGCCCGTGGCGTCGTCGCTGAGGATTGCCTGATAGCCGAGGATGTCTCCATCGGCCTGCGCTTGGCGGATCTTCGCCCGGATTTCATCCTCAGAGAGGCTCAACATGCCGGCCAAGTCTTCAGTGGAGAGGGCGGCGTTTTCGCGCAACAATTTCAGCAACGAATCCATGGCCGGAGAGTAGACTTGGCCAAGCGCTTGGCCAAGCGCGAAAGTCAGTTCATGTTCATGATTGAACCGTAATGGTTCATCCAAAAACTGATGACGATGAACGCCACCGCGATGGCAACGACTCCGTAGACGACCGCCGTGGCAATTGCCGAGGAGGTGACCAAGTGGCGTACTCCGTTTTCCTGAAAGTGCTTGGCCAAGCGGGGGAGCGAGTCGTCCAGTTGGCCGGAGGTTTCGCCGGTGCTGTAGAGGTCACGAAAGATCAGGGGAAACTCCGGTTCGGTGCGGACGACCTCGGCCGGAGTCAGGCCGGCATCAATTTTCGGTATCAGCCTCCCCACGAGTGTTGCGAGCCAGGGCGAGCCCGAAGAGTTGCCTGCGTTTTGCCAAGCCTCCCGTACGGTGACTCCGGCGTTGAGCAGGGCGTGCAGAGAGAAGGCCAGTCGTGCCAGCTTGATCTCCTTGAGCGCGTTGCCGAACCCCGGAATCTTGTGCCAGATTTTCTCGAGGAATGAGCGCACGGCGTAGCCCCGGTTGGCTTGGCCAAGGTATATGATCGCAAACACGAGTGCGTAGCTGGCAGCCAGCGTGGCGAGCGATGGTGCGAACGCGCTGAATAAAGAAGCGCCACCTGTGCCAACCAGCGCCTGGCCAAAGCCGATAATCGCAGGCATGAGTATGATAAAATGAATTAGCAGAATGGGGTAGGCTAACTTGAGCAATACCTGCCGTATTAGACTTGAGCGATGCTCGTAGTGTTCGGAGAGGATGCGGAGCGTCTGGTCGAGTTGGCCGCTGGTTTCACCGGCCTCGATCATCAATCGATCAAAATCAGGCAACCAATGGGTTCGCCCACTGAGCGATTCCGAGAACGTGGCCCCGGAGCCCATTTGATCGAGGGTCTCCCGTATTTCTTCCGCCTCTTGGCGGGAGTGATGGTTGATCTGGTGCAGCGAGTCGCGGATGCCCACGCCGGCCTGCTGCAGCATGCTGAGTTGATGATAAAACTCAGAACGCCGCTGGTAGCTGCGAGGGGTTTCAATCAGGGAGGCCATTCCTCCCGGGAAGGGTCACGCGATTAGGCGTGGCTGTCGAGCATCGCCTGCAGGTCGCCCTTGCTGGCTACGCCCACTTTTTGCTCCGCCACCTGGCCGCCCTTGAAGACGAGCAGGGTGGGGATGGACTGTACGTTGTACTGAACGGCGAGCTGTTGGTGTTCGTCGATGTTGACCTTACCAACCTTGGCTTTGCCGTCGTTTTCATCGGCCAACTGGTCGATCACCGGGCCGATCATTTTGCAGGGGCCACACCATTCAGCCCAAAA
>DKGH01000202.1:8768-15275 GCA_002453165.1 Verrucomicrobia bacterium UBA6775 | reverse complement strand
CCATTCAGCCCAAAAATCAACAAGCACGGGCGTGGTGGACTGGATTACTTCCGCGTCGAAATTTTCGGCGGTCAAAGTAACAACTTTTTCAGATGCCATTTTTTGGAATGATTAACCTAAGAGTCCGCCGAGTTTTGCGAGAAAGAACGCCAAGCCGATTGCTCCTAAGGCGGAGATCGCGGCAAACGCCTGCTCCAACGTGCCATCCGAAGTTGAAGCCTTGCGCACCTTGGCCTTTTTCTTTTTGCCGGTCTTGACCTTGGCTTCGACAGGTGCGGCGGCGACTTCAGCAGCGGCCTCGGCAGGTTTCTCCGCCTCGGGAGATTTCTTCTCGACCGGCGGTGCTGCAGCCTTGGCCGCGGCTGGCTTGGCGACACCCACACCGGGTTTGGCAGTCTTGGGTGGTACCGGAATCTTGATGGTGGAGGCAGCCTTGCCGCTGTCGTCAGCCGTCTTGGCGGCTCCAGCCGGTGGAACGGCAATCTTGATGGTCGGGGCTGCAGCCGGCTTGGGCGGTAGGCTGATCCGTACCGTTTGTTTTTTCGACTCCTGCGAATCGCCGCTGGGCGCGGGTGTTTGTGTCGTTTCCTCTGACATCGTTAAATTGTCCCTAAAATGGGCCAAGGAGCGTAGGTAAGAGATTGGCGGGTGTCAAACGCATAAAAACGGGCAAAACCGGGGGTTGCCACGATAAAAATGTCTCCGATCCCGGGCGGGCTGTAAGCCGAATTCTGTCTGCGCTGGCCGGCAAGCCGGCTGCGGAGAGGGCCATTTATCTGTTGCGACCCAACCCGGAGCCTCAATGGGACGGGCCGCCCCGGGCTCCCTATTTGGTCTTGCTCCCAATGGGGTTTACCGTGCCCCCGCGATTGCTCTTGGGGCGGTGGGCTCTTACCCCACCTTTTCACCCTTACCCGGCGAACCGGGCGGTTTGTTTTCTGTGGCACTGGCCGTCGATGGTGCCTTGCGACACCACCTCCCGCGTGCATCCCGCCCTGAAGACGGGTTACGCGGCATCGCACCCTGCGGAGTTCGGACTTTCCTCCCCCGGCAAGCCGGAGGCGACCCTCCGCCCTCCGGGATCGGAGAACCAAGCCAAGCTACCGGTTTGCCCCCGGCCAAACAAGCCGCTTGGCCAAGCGGGGTTGACTTTGGCCAAGCGATCCTTAAAAGGGTCGCGGCGAGTACGCCGTATAACCACTATCCCTAATAATCATGGCAATCGAAGCAGGAACCAAGGCCCCGGATTTCACCCTGAAATCGAAGAGCAGCGGTGACGTCGCCGACGTCACCCTTAGCAGCAACTTTGGCAGCAAAAACACAGTGCTGCTGTTTGTCCCGCTGGCATTTACCGGTGTTTGCACTGGAGAGTTGTGCGACATCACCGCCGGTCTTGGTGCGTACACCGACCTGAACGCCGACGTCATCGGCATCAGCGTGGACAGCCCGTTCGCGCAGGAGGCGTGGGCGCAAAAGGAGGGCATCGGTATCACGTTGGTGAGCGATTTGAACAAAAGCGCGGCCGCCGACTATGGCGTGTTACTCGATGACCTGATGGGCTTTGGCTCTGTCTCTGCCCGCGCGGCGTTTGTCATCGACAAGGACGGCGTAGTGCAATACAGCGAGCAGACTCCGACACCGAAGGATCTCCCGAACTTCGACGCGATCAAGGAGACGCTGGGCAAGCTGCAGTAAAAAACGAAACCAGTATTTCGAACGGCAGTCGTGAAATCGGCTGCCGTTTTTGTTTGGCCTGACGCAGTGGGTGAGTTGGAATAGCCGCCGGGCATGGTCGATAGTCTCAAAAGCATCCTTCACGGGTTCCTGATCGGAATCGCCAACATCATTCCTGGCGTGAGCGGCGGGAGCATGGCGCTGGCGCTGGGAATCTATGAGCGTTTGATCGCGGCGATTGGCCAGTTCGGCCCGAGAACATTCGGTGCGACACTGGGAGTGTTGCGATTTAGCAAAGAGTCAAAGCAGCGGTTTGCTGCAGAGTGGCGAAGGATAGATGGGGCGTTTTTGTCGTGGATCGCCGTCGGCGGAGCGGTGGCTGTCGTCGTGTTTTCGAGAGTAATGGTGTGGCTGCTTAAGGGTTATCACGACCCAACCTACGGCTTTTTCACCGGGCTGATTTTGGTTTCCATCGTGATCCCGTTCAAAATGATTCGCCGGTTCGGGGGAGTGGAAATCTTGAGTGCGATGGTAGCGCTTGGCCTGGTCATGGCGCTGACTTTCTCAGTCGACCCGGACGAGCAATTGGCCGATGCCAAGCGTAAGGTTGAAATGAAACGAGCCAAGGCGGAGCAGGTTGCAACTCCCGCTGCCAGTCAGGAGGAACCTGCGTTTGGCCAAGTGGGCGTGGGGCGGCTTGCCTTTTTCGTGTTGTGCGGAGCGATCGCGATTTCGGCCATGGTTCTGCCCGGGGTGAGCGGTTCTTTTGTGATGATTCTGCTCGGCGTTTACTTCGATATTCTGCAGGCGGTCAACGAGCGTGACATGGTGATCGTGAGCCTATTCGCGCTTGGTTGTGGGTTGGGGTTGCTATTGTTCACCCGTTTGCTCAAGTGGGTCCTGGCGCGGTTTCACGATCCGACCATTGCATTCCTGACCGGCCTCATGGCTGGGTCGCTTGTGGGACTGTGGCCGTTTCGTAATTACGAGGAACTGGGGGATGAGAATGTTGGTTTCGAACGAATTGATCTTGGGTGGGCTGTCCCTCCGATGGATGGGAACACTTTCGCGACAATCGTTGCGTTCCTAGTAGGGTCAGGTTTTGTGATGGTCTTTTTGAAACTCGACCAGGCCAATGCACAAAAAAAGGGCGGCTGATCGACCGCCCGAAAAAGGGGTTGCGACGAATTAACGGAAAGTGATGTCGCTGCCCTGCATTTCGTGTTCGCAGGGTTGGTTAGTGGGAGCATCTGCTTCGCGGTCGTTGGTTTTAACTATATTGTTAGACAGCATGTAGGCCTCGACCTCTTCACCGCTGACATCGGCAAGCATTTGGCCGTCGATCTCCACGCAGGGTTGTAGCATCTGGCCTGTTTTCTGGATCATTTCCTGTCGCTGTTCCGGGTCGTTGATGATGTCCCGATCTTCAAATGGCAGGTCGTACTTGCGCATCACCGCGCGCACGCCATTGCTCCAACCGCAGGACGGCTTCATGTAGGCGATAATCTTTGGTGTATCCATTTTTTTAAGCCTCAAAGGCTACAAAGAGATTGCCATCGGGGAGAGGTTTGGCAACTTATTTCTTTTGCCTAGTCGAGTTCTCATTATTCCAGATAAATTCAAGGGTTCTCTCACCGCCTGCGAGGCGGCCGAGGCTATTGCCTCTGGTTGGCGAGCTGTCCGACCGGGGGATGCCATCGAAATGCTGCCCATGAGCGATGGAGGCGAAGGATTCGGGGAGGTGATGGCGGGAGCGATTGGCCTCAGTGAACGCCTTTTTTTGGTGACAGATGCGGCCGGCCGTGAGAGGAGGATCCCTAGTTGGTTGAACGCGCAATGTGACCAAGCGGTGGTTGAAACGGCGCAATCAAACGGGTTGACTCTTCTGCCAAGTGAGCAATTCCACCCGTTTGATTTGGATACATTCGGGGTTGGCGAATTGCTCATTCAACTTGGTCTGGCGGGGGTGAAAACCTGTATCGCCGGAATCGGGGGAAGCGCGACCAATGACGCTGGCTTTGGCATGGCCCGGGCGCTTGGCTGGAGGTTTATCGATGAAGATGGACAGGAGATTGAACAGTGGAATCAATTGGACAAGTTGGCTTCCATCACCCAGCCGGAGCCAGGCGCTTGGCCAAGCGTGACCGTGGCTTCAGATGTGATCAACCCGCTACTTGGGCCGGACGGAGCGACACGCGTCTATGGCCCGCAAAAGGGGATGCGTGAGGAGGACTTCGCCCAAGCGGACGCCTGTTTCAATCGACTGGCGATGATTATGGCGGAGAAGATCGGGACGGATTTTGCGATCACGCCGGGAGCGGGTGCTGCCGGAGGGCTTGGCTTCGGGTTGATGGCCTTCGCAGGGGCGACCCTTCGATCTGGGTTTGATGTTTTTGTGGAGGTGACAAACTTGGAGGAGAGTATCGCGGCTGCGGATTTAGTGTTAACTGCTGAGGGGGCGATTGATTCTCAGACGGCGATGGGCAAAGGGACCGGGCAGGTGGCTCAGCTTTGTCAGCGCTTGGCCAAGCCGTGCGTGGGCTTGGCCGGGCAACTTGCGCTTGGCCAAGCGGAGAGAGAGTCCACGGCCAAACTGTTTAATCAATTGGCAGCGGTCGTGCCGGACTTGGCTTCTGAGCAGGAATCAATGGCTGACGCCGCTGGTTGTCTCGAGCGCTTGGCCAAGCGCCTGGCTAAAGCCCAGCCTCCTTCGTAGGTCGAACGAGAAAAGCGGAGATCGTGCCTGCTCCCTTGGGTAGTTTGCGAGTTCCGGCGTAGTCGCATCTGAAGCCCTTGGCCATTGTGGTCATTGCCAGCGCTGCAAAGGAGTCGCTCGCAAAGATCTGGCCCTCATCGGTGATCGGTTCGATTCGGGCGGCCCGATTGACGTGCGCTCCGTAATAGGAGTCCTTTCCTATCAGGGCATCGTAACTGCGGTAAACCGGGCCGGCGTGAAGGCCGATCCGAATGTTTACTTTTCCAGTCAGGCCAACCTTGGTCCAGTCGGTATCCCGGATGAGATTCTGGACAACAAGAGCCGTGCGGCCGGCATGTTCGACATTTTCGAACACGGCACAGATTGCGTCTCCCCATGTGTTGACGTACACGGGGCGGGCTGCGGAGTCCTTGATGGATTCAGCTACCCGACCGAAGAATTCCCGGACGAATACGGGGATGAAATGTTCCGGCCAACTGGAGAATCCCACCACATCGGCAAAGAGCATGGCGCGGATCTCCTGTGGGCTTTGGTGAACAACGGTCCGGTACTTATCGGGGGGCAGGGGGGTGGGTTTTGGTAGTGTGAGGCCGTTGTTCAACTGTTCGTCGAGAATTTGGTCGATACGGAGAATGTCGACTTCGCGCTCACCGTGATTACTCCAGCTATGGAACACCGACTCGGTGCCGCCGCCGCCGTCTCCTTTTTTGTGATCCCAGAGTAACACCGGGGCAATGTCCATGCCGAGGAACTTGCTTTTCAGCACGGCGAGACCGGTGATTACCTGATTGCAGTAGTTGTATCCGGCCTCGTCGTGTGGATCACCTTGTTCGCTGAGAATCCGGACGGTGGCGGCCTGGTCCAGCACCCTGTCGAATCGGTGCTCAGCATTGGGTACAAGTGGATTTTGGACACTGTATTTTTTAAACGTCTTAATGGAGAACGGAAGAACGATATGAATTTCACCGCCGATCTTGAGCAACGACTCGGCAAAAAGCAGGTCGCCACCGTTGGCGAGTGAACAGTAGCCGATCTGAATGTCGTGGCGTTGGATGGCCTGTTCGACAGCCTCGCGGACTTCATTCTCGATCGCGGCGGGAAACCTTGGGATGTCGCGGTGTGGTTGATCGAACATGTGCCCGGAGAACAGCGCAATTTTAGGAAGCGCAAAACAGTCGTCCAGTTGGCGTTTGTCCTGACCAAGGTGCTGCAAAAGGAACCGCGCCTGGCTCCGGGTCCGGCTGACCTCCGCTGCCCCGGGGTGATGCTCGGTGGTGGCATTGAGGTAAAACTTGCTGGCAGTGGCCAGGTCGCCCACGACCAGTGCAGCCTCGGCGGCGGTGGCCTCAAGCCAGTAAAACTCGCCCGAGTCGGGCGGCGCTTTGGCGAGGCTCTCTTTGCAAATAGCGCTCACCTCACGGGCGATGGCCTCCGCCTTTTCCGTTTCCCCGGCGACCAGTGCCATCGAGGCGGCGTTGATCCCGGTGTAGTAGCCACCGGACGACTCGTAGCCTTCCAGGTAAAACCCGAGGCTCTGAAGCAAATGATAATCGGCCTCCTCCTCGGTGGAGGAAAGCATCCAGAGGTCCTTGTGTGTGCGGGCCAGGATGCCCATCGTTTCCTCGTCGTCGTGACCCTGTTTTCGGAGTTCCTCAAGAATGTCGTTGGCTCCGCTAGTGGTGCCTGTTCGGGCGAGGGAAAGGGCCTTGAGCTGGAGCAGGCGAACCTCGTCCGGGAAATAGACCAAGCCTTCGTCGGCTATGTCATATGCCAGAAAGGATTCACCCAGCTTGAGAGCTGCATCGACTGCTCGACGATAAATGTCTCTGTTGTGAGACCAGACAACCGGGGAATGCGACTCCCAGACTGCCCGCAGTGTGGCGAGACTCCCTCCGTTTTGCTTCACCTTGGCCAAGGCCTCAGACGCCTGAGCCTCAATGGTTTCCGATTGTGAATTTTCTTCGGGCAACAGTCTTGAGAGACATTGCCCGAATCGGCCTCGTTTGGGCAAATCAATTTCCATCCAGATGCAATTGGTAAAGCGCTTGGCCAAGTGGTGGCAGTTGCAAAGAGCGCGTATTAAAAACCCTTGTCCAACTCTCGCCGGTCATTAGTTA
>DKGH01000202.1:0-8364 GCA_002453165.1 Verrucomicrobia bacterium UBA6775 | reverse complement strand
TGCCTTTTTTGCGGAGGCCTTCTCTTGGCGCTTGTCTAAGTTGACGGTTTGGAATGCCGGGTTCGGACTGTGGGGAGATACCCAAACCGAGACAACCCGGCATTGTTGTCTCTCTTCGGGCATTTTTGCTGAACATGAGCAAACATACAGGACAGATTGGATTTCCTCAAAAGCAGGGTCTCTACGATCCGGCGAATGAAAAGGATAGTTGCGGCGTTGGTTTTGTGGCCAGCCTAAAAGGTGAACCGAGTCACAAAAACGTAATCGACGCCCTGCAGATGTTGGTGAACATGGAGCACCGTGGAGGTTGTGGTTGCGAGCCTAACACTGGGGATGGAGCAGGTATTTTAGTTGGTTTACCAGAGAGCTTCTTGCGTAAGGTTGCACAGAAGGATTTGGGAATAGACTTGCCCCAGAAAGGGCGGTTTGGTGCGGGCTTAGTATTTTTGCCTACCATTGAAGCCGAACGCGAAAAATGCATAGAATCTGTTGAAGCTTTGATACGGGATCAGGGACAAAAATGTCTCGGATGGCGCGAGGTGCCAGTTCGTACTGAGGAGGCCAATATCGGTCCGGCAGCGCGTGCAGCTGAACCGTACATCATGCAACTCTTCATAGGCGCGGCTGATGGGTTGGAAGGGGATGACTTTGAGCGACAGCTTTATGTGATTCGTAAACGGGCGAGTCATCAACTACGTTTTGATGAGACACTAGATCAGCGTTTGCTTTTTTATATTTGTAGCCTTTCAACAAAAGTAATGATTTACAAGGGTATGCTGAACACCGCTCAGGTATTAGAATATTACTCTGATCTGGCAAACCCAGATTTTGCTACACACTTAGCTATGGTGCACTCGCGTTTCTCGACCAACACCTTTCCGAGTTGGGATCGTGCTCAGCCTTTCAGATTTATGAGTCACAATGGCGAGATTAACACGCTTCGTGGTAATGTAAATGCCATGCGCTCACGGCAGGGCACGTTGGAGAGCGATTTGCTCGCCGACGATTTGCAGAAGCTCTACCCGATCATGGAGCCGGAGTGTTCCGACTCGGGCAACTTCGACAACGCTTTAGAGTTCTTACTCATGAATGGTCGCACGCTGCAGGAGGCGGTTTTGTTAATGGTTCCGGAGGCCTGGCAGAAGCATAAGCAGATGTCACAAACCAAGCGTGATTTTTATGAATACAACAGTTGCATTATGGAGCCTTGGGATGGCCCTTCTTCAATTGTATTTACTGATGGTAAGTCGATTGGAGCAGTGTTAGATCGCAATGGACTCCGCCCGAGTCGATATTATGAAACGCACGATGACCGTCTGATTATGGCCAGTGAGGTCGGCACTATTCCGGTTGATCCCGCAAACGTTCGTTTCAAGGGAAGACTACAGCCCGGCCGACTCTTTCTCGTTGATTTCGAACAAGGTCGCATTGTGCCGGATGACGAGGTTAAGTCTGAGTTTGCTGCCCAACGTCCTTATGGTGAGTGGATCAAGAATCAGCGTATTGATTTAGACGATATAGATTCAGTTGGCGAGGCTTTTGGTTTGGAGGAAAGTACATTGCTAAAACGAATGCAGGCGTTCGGATTCACCACAGAGACAATGCAATTCATGCTACTGCCGTTAGTGCATGAGAAGCGTGATCCGTTGGGTTCAATGGGCAATGATGCTGCTCTTGCTTGTCTTAGTGACAAGCCGCGGATGATTTATGATTATTTCCGGCAACTTTTCGCGCAGGTGACCAATCCGGCAATCGACTCGATCCGTGAGGAGGTAATCATGTCGCTGGAATGCTACATTGGACCGGAGAAAAATCTTCTCGAGACCACTGAGGCACACGCACAACGATTACGCATGCCTCATCCTATTTTGGATAATGAGGAGTTGCATGCGATTAAGGGCATGAATTATAGAGGTTGGCGTTCAAAGGTCATTGATATCACATTTTCAAGAGAAGAAGGTGTCGCTGGCGTTCGAAGCACTCTTGATCGTATTTGTGAAGAAGCGGCACAGGCAATCAAGGACGGTTATAGTATAGCGATACTAAGCGATCGCGCAGTTTCAGTTGATCGTGTCCCGGTAAGTACTTTGATGGCTTCCGGTATGGTGCATCATTATCTAGTGAAAAATGCCCTTCGCACGCAGATCGGTCTCGTGCTGGAAACCGGCGAAGCCCGGGAGGTTCATCATCACTGTCTTCTCATTGGATATGGTGCAGATGCCATTAATCCATATTTGGCTTTCGAGGCTTTGTGGAAAGCACGACGTGATGGCCTTTGCAATCCCGAGGAATTCGGAAATGACGCTTCACTTGTGTCCGCCTACCGCAAGGGTGTGGCTAAGGGAATGCTCAAGGTTATGGCTAAGATGGGCATTTCTACACTTCACTCTTACAAGGGGGCTCAGATTTTTGAGGCCATAGGTTTGCAGGATGAGGTTGTCGATCTTTGCTTTGTGGGAACAGCAAGCCGGGTTCAGGGGGTCAATCTCAATATGTTGTCAGAGGAAATGTTTCGTCGGCATGCTTTAGGTTTCCCAGTTCGTGAGGAAGATCAGACTGAGACACTTCCTAATCTTGGTGAATTTCATTGGCGCGCTGAGGGAGAAAAGCACATGTGGAATCCAAATTCTATTTCAGCTCTCCAATTAGCAACCCGCACAAATAATTATGATTCTTACAAACAGTTTTCAGAGCATATAAACAATGACTCCAAGGCTCGATGCGCTCTGCGGGGGTTAATGGAGTTTAAGGATGGGGCCAATGGTGGGGCGATTCCGATTGAGGAAGTCGAGCCGGCAAGTGAAATTGTAAAGCGCTTTTGTACTGGGGCAATGAGCTTTGGCTCTATTTCTGCCGAAGCGCACGAGGGCTTGGCTATTGCTCTTAATCGCTTAGGAGGCAAGAGCAATACTGGTGAAGGCGGTGAGGATCCAGAGCGTTTCAATCCGCTGCCTAATGGCGACTCCAAGCGCTCGGCGATTAAGCAAATTGCTTCTGGGCGTTTCGGTGTAACAATTTGGTATCTTACAAATGCGGATGAACTTCAGATTAAGGTTTCACAAGGTGCTAAACCTGGTGAGGGAGGAGAGCTTCCTGGTACAAAAGTTGATGAGAATATTGCTCGCATTCGCCACAGTACTCCCGGCGTTGGACTTATTAGTCCGCCACCACATCACGATATATATTCCATCGAGGATTTAGCGCAACTGATTCATGATCTAAAGAATGCCAACCGTGCCTCGCGGGTGAGCGTGAAACTTGTATCCGAGATGGGCGTTGGCACGATTGCATCGGGAGTAGCAAAGGCCAAGGCTGATCACATACTTATATCTGGCGAAACCGGTGGTACTGGAGCCTCTCCTTTAACAAGTATTAAGCACGCGGGGTTGCCTTGGGAGCTTGGAATAGCTGAGACTCATCAGACGCTTTTGCTGAATGACCTAAGGAGTCGAGTAGTGCTGCAGACAGATGGAGGCCTTAAGACCGGTCGCGACGTGGTGATTGCAGCGCTCCTTGGGGCTGAAGAGATGGGCTTTTCTACCGCACCGCTCATAACGATGGGTTGCATAATGATGCGAAAATGCCACCTGAACACTTGTCCAGTTGGTGTTGCAACCCAAAACAAGGAGCTGCGCAAGAAGTTTAATGGATCTCCTGATTATGTGGTGAACTATCTTTTTATGGTTGCTGAGGAGGCTAGGGAGCTAATGGCAAGATTAGGATTTCGTACCATTAATGAAATGGTGGGCAGAGTTGACGTTCTAGAAATGCGAAAGGCTATTGATCACTGGAAGGCTGAAGGTATTGATCTAAGTTCAATACTCACGCCAATTGAAAAGCCTCATCCTGAAGCTGGAACTTATTGTACAGAATCTCAGAATCATGGATTGTCTGATGTAATTGATATGCAATTGCTTGAGTTGGCTAAGCCAGCTTTGAAGAATGGTGAGCCTGTGGAAATTGAGTTGCCAATTATCAATACAGATCGAACTGTTGGAACAATTTTAAGCAACGAATTAGCTAAGGCTCACGGTGCCAGTTTGCTACCTGAGGACACCTTGAAGATAAAATTTAATGGTTCGGCCGGTCAAAGTCTTGGTGCTTTTTTGGCTAAAGGCATTAGTATTGAGTTGGAAGGAGACGCCAATGATTATGTTGGCAAAGGTTTGTCTGGAGGGAATATCACCATCTATCCTCCACGAGAATCTAGCTTTAAAGCTGAAGACAATATAATCGTTGGTAACGTTTGCCTTTATGGTGCGACTAGTGGAAAGGTTTATTTTAGAGGTCATGCTGCTGAGCGTTTTTGCGTTCGTAATAGTGGTGCAAGTGCTGTTGTTGAAGGGGTTGGAGATCATGGTTGCGAATACATGACGGGCGGTCGAGCGGTGATTCTTGGCCCTGCCGGTCGCAACTTTGCAGCGGGCATGAGCGGTGGCGTGGCTTACATTTGGGATCCGGAAAACAATTTTCCGCCCAATTGCAACATGGAGATGGTGGAGCTCGAAAAGGTCGAGGAAGTCGAGGACATCGCTGAGTTGCAGGGCCTAATTGAGGAACACGCTGAGCGCACCGGTTCCAGCGTCGCTACCAAAGTGCTGAGCAACTGGAGCACCGCGCTGGGGCAGTTTGTGAAGGTGATGCCAACCGATTACAAGCGTGTGTTGCTTGAGCGTAAACAAGCCGAAAAGGAGTTGGTCGCCTAGAGCCACAGGCGGCAGAAAGGATTATTAAGATGGGTAAACCAACTGGATTCATGGAGTTCGAGCGCGAGGTGGTGCCATATCGCGATCCGCTTGAGCGCTTGAACGATTACAACGAAATTAACTCCACGCCCGAGGAGGGGCACCTGCAGACGCAGGGCGCGCGCTGCATGGATTGCGGCGTGCCATTTTGCCAATCCGGCAATGGTTGCCCGATCGATAACCTCATCCCCGAGTGGAACCATCTCGTTTATCAAAAGCGTTGGAAAGAAGCGATCGATCGCCTGCACAAGACCAATAACTTCCCGGAGTTCACCGGCCGCGTATGCCCGGCTCCGTGCGAAGGTTCGTGCGTGCTTGGTATCACCAATCCACCGGTGACCATCAAGAATATCGAGAATACGATCATTAACCGCGCCTTCGACGAGGGATGGGTGACCGCCGAACCACCCGCCGATCGCACCGGTAAAAAAATTGCCGTCGTCGGCTCCGGCCCGGCCGGTTTGGCGGCGGCCGATCAATTGAACAAAGTGGGGCATTCGGTGACGGTTTTCGAACGCGCCGACCGCATAGGCGGCCTGTTGATGTACGGCATCCCGAACATGAAGTTGGACAAGGACGTCGTTGAACGCCGAATCAACTTGATGCGCGATGGGGGCGTGGAGTTTGTCACCTGCGCGCACGTCGGCAAAAAGGAGGAGTTTGAATCAGGCCACATGACGCAGATCATGGAGGAGCGTGGCTGCGAGATGCAGTACATCGACCCCAACGATTTGCAGAAGGATTTCGACGCCGTGCTGATGGCCACCGGTGCGACCAAGCCGTTTGATCCCACCGGCCGCAATCCCGGCCGCGACCTCAAGGGCATTCATTTTGCGATGGATTTTCTCACGCGCAACACTAAGAGCCTGCTTGATGCCAATCTCGAGGACGGCGAGTATCTCACCGCCAAGGACAAGCACGTGATTGTGATCGGTGGCGGCGATACAGGCGCGGACTGCATAGGCACCTCACTGCGGCACGGCTGTACGGACGTCGTCAACTTTGAGCTGCTCGACCAGCCGCCCGCCGAGCGCGCCAACAACAATCCTTGGCCGCAATGGCCGCGCATCTATCGCCTCGACTACTCGCACGAGGAGAACAAAGCCAAGAACGGCAACGACCCGCGCGCGTATCACATCCTTGCGAAGGAATTTGTCGATGACGGCAACGGCCACATCAAGTGCATTAAAACCGTCGAGGTGGACTGGTCCAAGCCGGTCGAGGGTGGTGCGCCGTTCAGTGAGGTGGAAGGCTCCGAAAAGGAATGGCCCGCTGACCTCGTACTGCTCGCTACCGGCTTTGTCGGCCCCGAACTGGAGGTTGGCGAAATGCTCGGGCTCGAGACTCAAAACCCTCGCGGCAACTGGCAAACCTTTATCGGACAGCACGGTGAATTCACCACCAATGTGGAAGGCGTATTCGTCGCCGGCGACTGTCGCCGCGGCCAATCCCTAGTTGTCTGGGCCATCAACGAAGGCCGAGGCGCCGCCCGCGCCATCGACCAATACCTCATGGGCAGCAGCCTGCTGCCCGCCCCGGGCGTCAGCATGGGCAGCGCACTCGCCGGCGCCTAAGCCAGCGATTAACGAAACTTTTAAACCGCTTGGCCAAGCAGGCCAGGCGGTTTTTTTATGAAGTTTTATGATGAGATTGGCCAAGCGGGGTTATTTGGTTGTCAGAAGATTTAGCAGCGGCTCAGGCCATAGGCCAAGCACCACGAGGATGGCTGCCAGCGCAAAGATGCTTAGCCCGGCGGTGGTGCCTACTGCCACCGGCTTGGCTTCGTTGTCTTCATCGGTCACAACGAGAAAGGCTTTCAACACGCGAAGGTAGTAATAAAGGGAGACCACGCTCATCACGAGTGCGAAGGCGACCAGCCAATAGTAGCCATCCGTCCATGTGTAGGCTTCCGGTTGAGCCCCGATGGCTGCAAAAAACAGGTAAAATTTCCCGAGGAAACCGGCGAGTGGCGGGATGCCGGCCATCGACAGGAGGAAAATCATGAAGGCGATGGACAAGCCCGGCATGGTTTTCCAGTAGCCGTTGAAGTCACTGATCTCAGCCTCCCGGCCAAGCCGGTCCGCCAAAACGGAGATTACTGCAAATGCCCCGAGGCTGCTCACAGAATAAACGAGGATGTAAAACAGGACAGATATATTTCCATCGTCGCTGAACGCCAACACGCCGACCACGAGATAGCCGGCATTGGCGATGGCGCTGTAGGCGAGCAGTCGCTTTAGGTTGGTTTGGCGCAGTGCTCCAAGGTTGCCGACCAGCATGCTCGCAACGGCCAGTGCGGCCAGTGCCGGCACGAGCGCATCCTTCAATTTGGGAGAACTCGCAACCGGTTGCAGCAGCACCAGCAGCAGGGCGGCGGCGGCGATTTTTGAGCCGCTTCCGATCCAGCCTGCGACCGGCGTGGGTGCAGCCTGATAAACGTCCGGTGCCCACAGGTGAAACGGAGCCAGCGCCAGCTTAAAGCCCAGCCCGACCAGAATCAGTAGATAAGCGACGATCAGCAGGCTGCTGGACTCGAGTTCGCCCAGCTTGGCTAAGCTCAATTCACCGGTGGTTCCTCCGTAAAGATAGCTCAGCCCGAACAGCAGGAAACCGGAGGCGACCGCGCCGAAGGTCAGGTATTTCAGCGCCGCCTCCGCCGAGGTGGCGCGGGATTGATTGAGTGCCGTCATCGCGTATAGGCTGAGGCTGACCATCTCCAGCGCTACGAAGGCCCCCAGCAGGTTTTGGCTGGTCACGACAAAGCCCATGCCCAGCGTCGTGAGCAGGATCAGCGCGAAGTATTCGCTGGCATGCGTCGTGACGAGGTCGCGCTTGGCCAAGGGCAACACCGCCAGGCCAAGCGCGAAGAGTGCGGCCTTGAGCGTGAGTGTGCTGGTGGTGAAATTCAGTTGCCCATGCGTTGCCTCTGTGTCCATGACAGACATTTTGCCGGCAGCCTGCAGCACGGTCATCACCAGCCCGATGAGCAAACCAAGCGCGGAGATGCGGAAGGCGGTTTCGTAGCGCTTGGCCAAGGCCGCACCGCGAAGCTTTGAGTAGTCCACCCCCAAAGCCGCGAACAGGGCCACTACCACGACCAGGTCGGGCAGCAGAGTCAGAAGCAGTTGTTGAAAATCCAGATCCATGTCGTCCGGTTAATTGATGGCCTCTAAAAGATTCAGGCTGAGTTTAATTTTGTCGGTCAAGATCCACGGGCAGATGCCGATTAGCAGCGAGGCGCCAAGCAGGATCGCGATGCCCACTTTCTCGGGAATTGTCATCGGGGGGTAGGGCGTTTCCGCCACTGGAGCGTCACCATCCTTGCGCTCGCGGAAAAAGGCCTCATGGATTTTGACCAGCGTGTAGCCGAAGGTCATCAGGATGCCGAAACCAGTCCCGACCAAAATCCAGCCGGACAGCGCCTCCTGCTTCCAGATGCCGATTAGCACGTATAGCTCAGAGATGAATCCGCTGAAGCCGGGCAGGCCCATCGAGGCCAGGCCGGCGGCGACGAACAACCAGGCGATACCTGGCATGCGATCGATCAGCCGGTGCAACTCGTCGAGCATGCGTGTCTTGGTGCGCGTGTAGATTACTGTGCCGACCATCGCGAAGAGCA
>DKGH01000201.1:27468-66384 GCA_002453165.1 Verrucomicrobia bacterium UBA6775 | reverse complement strand
TTCGATCGTTTTCCAGACGCGGCTCCGGTTTTGTTCATGCGGTGCCGTGGTGTAGTGCAGCTTGGCCTCGATCAACTTGGTCTCCGACTTGACCGACGTGCGGACTTTGCCGCCGTCGATGACCGGCCTGGCGACCACCGGCATCGGTTTGCCTCCGCGGATGTACTGGTCGGCGAACAGGAAGAATTCCGGGAATTCGAAGAGGTGCCCGTGCTTCATGTTGAGCTGGATGCTGTAGTTTTTCTCGCTCCGCACCAGCGCGCAGGTCTTGGCGTAGCTGTCCATCGGATAGGCAAAATCGTTTGTGCCGTTCAGGAACATCACCGGCATCTTCGCCGAACCGATGTAGCGCGACGGATCCCAAAGTCGATGCCATTTGTCCGACTGCGCGGCTGTCATTTTGCCAAACTCACCAACTTTCCAGACGCTGTTTTCCCGCAGGAAACCGCACCCGTAGACCGGCATGGCCATCGCAAATCGATCATCCACCCCGGCAACGATGCAGGTCAGGTAGCCGCCCCAACTGATCCCGGTCAGCGCGACGCGATCGCCATCCACCCCGGCGAAACTGCGCAGCAGTGAGTGTCCACGGATCACGTTGGCTACCGCGTGGTACGACCATTGGTTCTCGAGCGGCTCGTCGATGGTGCTAAACTTGTCCGCGTGACTTTGGCCTGGGCCACCGTCCGGCAGCCGCTTGCGTCCCTCGCCGCAACCGGCCAAGTCCATCGCGATGGCCGCATAGCCGCGCTTGGCCCACAACTGTGCCCAGTTGGCAAACGCCGTACCGCCGCCGCCGTGCACCAGCACGATGCCCGGCACCTTGCCCTTTACCGCTTGGCCAAGCGTCCTGGGCGAGGCGTAGTAGGCGAACACCCGGGTGGGCTTGCCGCGATATTTTTCACCAGCATACAGCAGGGCTTGCACGTCGCCTTCCTGCCGAATCCACTCGAACTTGGGTGCCTTTTTCAGCGCCGCAACATCCCACGGCGTACTCTCCGGTAGGGGCAACGGATCAGCCGCTTGGCCAAACGCCTGGCCAAGCGCGCAATATAAAAGTAGTTCAATGGAGCGCCTGTAAATCATTAGGCAGCGGCGGCCTTGAGTGCCTTTTGAATGAGGGCCTTGGTCTTGAGCGAGCCGGCGATCGGGTCGACCTTGTGTCCCTCGAACTCTATCGTGATCACGCCAGAGTAGCTGGATTGGTGGATGATTTTCATCATCCGATAGTAGTCCGTGCGTGTCTCATTGCCTTTGTCATCAAAGTTCAATGCCTTGGCGCAGATGGCCGGCGCGTGGGCGAGCGTCCGCTTGACGCCGTCGTAACGGTCGTAACGCCCGAAGTTGTTGAAGTCCGGCAGCAGGCCGGCATTCGGGTGATTGAGTTTTTTAATGATCGCAAGCAGCCAGTCGGGGTCGTTCGAATAACCGCCGTGCGGCTCGATCACGATCTTCACCTTGCTGCCTTTCGCGTAGTCGCAGATCGCACGCATGCCCTCGACTGCGTTTTTCATGTTCTCCTCACGGTTTCCGCCGGAACGGCAGTTTACCCGGATGGCATCACAGCCAAGCTGTGCGGCGCAGTCCACCCAGCCCTTGTGTTCCTCGACCGAGCGGGCGCGCTGCTTGGGATCCTTTGCGTCCAGTTCGTTGCCGGCGTCGATGAGGATCAGCACGTTTTTCATCCCCTCACCAGTGGTGCGCTTGGCCAGTTCGCCGACGTATTTTTTGTCGGTGTGCTTGCCTCCGAACGGCCGGTTCCAGTACTCGATGTGTGTGATGCTGAGTTCCTTTTTGGCCAGTGCCGGATAGTCGAGATGCTTGAGTTTTCCGCTGCCGAGCCAGCGGTGAAATGTGTATTCCTGAATACCGATCTGGAATCGGTTTAAAGGTTTCTTCTTTTTTGCCAGAAGTTCCGGTGCGAGTGCGATCGCGGGCAAACCAAGGGCAGCGTTGCGGACGAATGAACGTCGAGTGAGGTCGTGCATGCGCGGAACAGTCGCACGCCAATCCCGTCAAATAAAGGCCGATTTCCCGCCTGGCCAAGAGCAGCTCGATCATTTCATCCTGCCTATCCTGTTCATCCATGTTGAGTTACAGAGCATTAAAACATGGATGAACAGGATAGAAAGGATTGCTTACTTGGCTCGCAGGAATTTGGATAGAGCCTCGAGGCGGTCGGTGTTGATGAAGTCGACACCGGCCTGCTGCAGCACGGCCCAAGTGGCGGGGTTGTCGGGTGCGGCCCAGAAGCGGACTTTTTGTCCATCCTTGTGGGCCTGCTGGACGATGCGCTTGAGCTTGGCCTGCTCGGCTGCCGGGAGATCACCCTTGCCGCGCCACTTGAAGTGCGACCGCCAACTGTCGCTGATCCAAGGCATGAAATGCGGGCTCGCACCTTTGCCAAGATCGGACATCCGCCCGTCGTAGCCTGCCAGGCGCTTGGCTTGTTTTTCCATCGAGGCGCGCGGGCGGCTGCCAGAGATCACGATGGTCACCGCCTTGGTTTTGGTTTTGTCCGGCCCGAATTCGGTGAGCATGAACCGGTATTTCTCGAGCAACGGCTGGAGTGCGGCATAGGTCTTCGGGCCGTCGGTCTTGAAGTCGATCATCAGGTGAAATGGCGCCTTGGTTTTGTGGACGCTGCCGCCGTTGGCTTTCACGCGCTTGGCCAAGGGCTCGAGATAAAGCGACTCGAGCGATCGTTTTTCGCGCAGCTCAAATTGAAAGTGCCCGACGAGCAGCCTGCCGTTTTTCAAAAACACGTCGGCCTCGACACTGCAAAAACCGTGCGACAAGGCGTCGAGCAGCGGCCGCTTGTGGTAGTAGTCGTTGTGCGCGTGCGCCTGGCCAACCGGACCGGGTGGCTCTTCCGCGTTCAGCAGGGTTGCGCTTGCCCAAGCGGCGAACAAAAAGGTGAGGATCAGTTTTTTCATCAAGCCAGGTGGAGGTCGGTGCTGCAGCCCGGTTCCTGCGGTGGCATGTAGTGGCCGCTGTCGACATTCGCCGGGTGAGCAAAATCGTCGCGCAGGTGCGGGATATACTCGAGAAACAATTTTTCGTGGCCCAGCGCGATGTGGCTGAACAAAACGAGGTGCTGGTGAATCTGCCCCATGTCGCCCACGTGCGGCACGAGGCGCACCGGGAACTTGCGCGCGAGCATGACCACCGCGAGCCATTCGCTGATGCCGGCGAGGCGGGTGCAGTCGGCCTGCACGATTCCGACCGCCCCGGCCTGTAGAAAATTCTTCCACAAGACACGGTTGGAAACCGCCTCGCCGACAGCCACCGGCACCGGGGCGATTTTGTCGGCCAAGGTCTTATGCGCCGAGACATCGTCCGGTTGGGTCGGCTCCTCCATCCAGAACGGATTCATGCCCTTGAGCGCGAGGCAGGCGTCGATCGCCTGCGGCAGCGGCCAGGCCTGATTGGCGTCGAGCATGATGCGGACGTCATCGCCCACCGCCTCGCGCACCATGAACGAGCGTCGCACGTCGTGTGCGTGATCCTTCGCGCCGACCTTCAGTTTCATCGCGGTGAACCCGGCATCGACTGCGGCCTTGGCGTTGTCGCGAATCTTCTCATCGCTGTACTGGAACCAACCGACGGAGGTGTCGTAGCCGGGGTAGCCGGTTTTTAGGACGCCCTCGCGCTCGGCCCGCGTGGCCTGATGTGATTGCAGCAACTCGACTGCCTCGGCCACAGTCAACACTTCCTCAAGATAACTAAAATCGATCAGCCGCGTGATCTCTGTCGGCGACAGGTCGAGCAACAGTTTCCAGTTCGGTACGCCGCGTGACTTTGCCCAGAGGTCGAAACAGGCGTTGGTGATGGAGGCGAGCGCGAGGTGTGTCACGCCCTTGTGCGGGCCAAGCCAGCGTACGCCCGGGTGCTCGGCGAGCGAGCGTTGCACCGCGCCAAACTCCGCCATTAATTCCTCGATCTCGCGGCCCTTTAACGGCTCGGCGAGGATGCGGATTGCCTCGCAGACTAGATTGGTGCCGTCGCCCAGCGTGTAGGCGATGCCGGTGCCGGTCAGGCCGGTATCGGTCTCGAGCAGCGTGACACCGTAGCCGTACGAGGGGTCGGTGTGAACGGCATCGGAGCCGGCTCCGTCCTTGAGTTTGCGGCGGAAATCGTGGGTGGAGATGGATTGAATCGTCGGCATCAGGCAATCGCTTGGCCAAGGACCACCATGTCGCGCGCCGTCTCACGCGCCCATTGGTCGGCCTCGATGATTTCGTCCAGCGTCGGATGCTCGATGACCTGATGGCGATCCATTACCTCTTTGACCGACTCGGCGATTCCGACGAACGAGGTATGCCGCTCGCAAAAGGCGTCGACCGCGATTTCGTTCGCGGCATTGAGCACGGCCGGAAGCGTGCCGCCCACTTCGCCGGCGCGTCGCGCTTGGCCAAGCGCGGGGAACTTGGCCAAGTCCGGCGCCTCGAAGTCCAGCCGGCCTAGCGCGGCAAAGTCCGTCTGCACTCGCTCGCTCGCCGCGCGGCTTGGCCAATTGAGTGCGTACTGAATCGGCAGGCACATGTCCGGAGTGGAAAGTTGAGACAGGATGGAGCCATCGACGAACTCGACCATTGAGTGCACCACGCTTTGCGGGTGGACGATGACATCGACCTGCGGCATCGGGATGTTAAACAGCCAGCGTGCCTCGATCATCTCGAGGCCCTTGTTGAACATGGTGGCTGAGTCGATGGTGATCTTGCGGCCCATCACCCACGAGGGATGTTTCAGCGCCTGTTCGACCGTGATGCCGGCGAAGTCTTCGAGAGGCGTTTGCCGGAACGGTCCACCCGAGGCGGTCAGGATCAGGCGTCGCACCGAGTCGGGCGGGCGACCGTCGAGGCACTGGAAAATTGCCGAATGTTCGCTGTCGACCGGCAGCACGTTCACGCCGTGTTTTCGTGCCTCGGCCATGACGATTTCGCCGGCCATGACGAGGATTTCCTTGGAGGCCACGGCGATGTCCTTCCCAGCCCTAATCGCAGCGAGTGCCGGCTGCAATCCGGCAGTGCCGACGATGGCGATCAACACAATGTCCGCGCTTGGCAGTGTGGCCAACTCAATCAAACCCTCCTCGCCACTAGCCACGCGGATGCCGTCGAGTTGTGACCTCAGCCCCTCCGCCTTTTCCGGGGAACTGATGGATATCAGTTCAGGCTTAAATTGTTTGGCCTGCTCCGCGAGTAATGCGTCGTTGCCGCCCGCGGCGAGGCCGATGAGGCGGATGTCTTCCGGCAGATCCTCCGCGACCTTCGCGGTGCTGGTGCCAATGGAACCGGTGCTGCCGAGTAGAACGACGTTTTTCATTACGAGTCGCTGCTAGTCATTGAACAAAACCAGCCGGAGGTAAAGGAACATCAGCGGGGCATTGAATAGCAGGCTGTCGAGCAGGTCGAGGATGCCGCCGATGCCCGGGAAAAAGGAACCGGAATCCTTTACGCCGGAATCGCGCTTGAAGACCGACTCGACGAGGTCGCCCACCACGGCGCCGATCGCCATCAACGGCCCCAGCACGGCCGCGTGTGTCAGCGTCATGCCACCGAGTTTTGTCGCGCCAAAGTAATGTGCAATAACCAGCGCCACAGCTGTGGACAACAGGATCGCCCCGGCGAAGCCCTCCCAAGTTTTCCCCGGGCTAACCTTGAGAATCATCTTGTGACGGCCGATCAGCGAGCCAAGCGAGTACGCGCCGATGTCACTGCACTTGGTGACGAGGATGAAAAAGAGGAGACAGAATCCACCGTCAAACGCGGCCCTCTCCGGTGTCCCGCTTGCGGTCTTGAAAAAGAAAATCTTGAGAATAAAACCGAGCAGCCACGAGACGTAAAGCACCCCGAGTATCGTGTTGCCGTTCATCGAGAAACTTGGCGGTGCCGGATGGGCGAAGACCCGTCTTACCAGGATCGCGATCAGGAAAACGGCGAGGATTGCCACCTCCAGTTCGGCGGCACCGGCGAGGCTGGGGGCGGCCAGGCCAAACCATTTGGCGGCCAGACCGGAGAGGTACAGAAACACCGCGCCGAGCAGCACCACTCCGCAAGAGAGGCCCAGCCACTTGAACCGCGGCAATTGGTTCTCCTTCAACATGCCGTAAAACTCCAACAGGCCGACTACGTTGAGCAGCATCACCAGCGCACCAACCAGCACAACCGAAAGTGTACCACCGCTGAGCAGCCCGTAAAAAACAACACTGAGTAACACCACCGTGCTGGCCAGTCGTCGCGCGAACACGGCGGTTTTGGAGTCGTTTTTTTTCGGGGAAGAATCAGGTTCGGACATTGGGTGAGGCGAGGGTTTCAGTCGGCCGGGCCGGGGTCAAACTTTTCCGAACCGCCGGTTGCGCCCGGCGAACTCCTCCAGCGCCGCACAGAATTCCGGCACACCGAAGTCCGGCCAAAGGCGGTCGGTCACCACCAGTTCCGCGTAGGATATCTGCCACAGCAGAAAGTTGCTGACACGCATCTCGCCGCTGGTGCGGATGAGCAGGTCGGGGTCCGGCATGTCGGAGGTGTAAAGATGCCCCGAGATAGTCTGCTCGGAAATCTTGGCAGGATCGATTTCGCCATCGCGCGCTTTTTCCGCGATGCCACGCACGGCGTCGACCAGCTCGGTGCGTCCGCCGTAGCTCAACGCGAGCGTGAGGGTGGTGCCGGTGTTTTGCGAGAGCGATTCACGGGTGGCCTCGAGTTGGTCACGTACAAACTCGGGCAGGCGACTAGTCTGGCCAATGGCCTGCAGCTTTACGTTATTGTCGTTCATCTCGCGCTGCTCTGACTTGAGGTAACGGGCGAGGTACTTCATCAGCGTGTCCACCTCGTCCTGCGGGCGGTTCCAGTTTTCAACCGAGAACGCGTAGAGCGTCAGGTATTTGACGCCCAGCCGCGCTGCAGTGCGCAACACCGACCGCACCGATTCGGCGCCGCGACGATGGCCCTCGACCCGTGGCAGGCTGCGCTCCTTGGCCCAGCGGCCGTTGCCGTCCATGATGATCGCCACGTGTGCCGGGAGGACGGCGAGCGCTTTATCGCTGAGTTGTGTTGCGGCGCCGGACATGCGCTTGGCCAAGCGGCCATCAAAGGGTGATCGTCTGTGAACGCGCCGGGCCAACGGAGGCGAAGCGCAGCCTGGTGCCGGTGAGCTTGGACAAGGCCTGACCGTAGCGGCGGGCGTTCAGCGGCAGATCCTTCCACTTGCGGATTTTATCCGTGGGCTTCTGCCAGCCGGGGAAAGTTTCATACACCGGTTTGCACCTTGCGAGGACATCGAGATCGGTTGGCTGAAGGTCGAACCGCTTGCTGCCAACCCGGTACGCGACGCACACCTTGACTTCGGGCAACGTGTCGAGACCGTCGAAGTTCGTCACGGCTAGGTCGGTGATGCCGTTGACCATGACCGCCTGCCGGACGGTGACGGCGTCGAACCATCCGCAGCGCCGCTCGCGTCCGGTGGTCGCGCCGTATTCGCGCCCCATGCCGTGCAGCAGATCGCCCACAACAGTGTCCTCGGAGGGCATCGGCCCTTCGCCCACGCGGGTGGTGTAGGCCTTGGCCACGCCGACCACGCGGTCGATCATGGTAGGCGGAATGCCGGAGCCGGTGCACATGCCGCCGGAGGTGGTGTTGGACGAGGTGACGTATGGGTAAGTGCCGTGATCAATGTCGAGAAATGTCCCTTGTGCGCCCTCGAACAGAATCCGTTTTTTTGCAGCCGTCGCCTCGTGCAGCATCTGAAACGTGTTGGCCACGTATGGCTTCAGGCGGCGGGCGGCCTTGAGGACAATCTCGCCGGTGGCCTTGGCCGAGACCGGCTTCGCGCCGAGCGCCTTGAGCATCGCGTTCGCGCGCTTGATGCCTTGATCGAGTTGCTCGCTGAAACGCTTGGGGTTGAGGATGCTACCCATCCGCAGGCCCACACGGTCGATCTTGTCGCCGTATGCCGGGCCGATGCCGCGCATGGTGGTGCCGATTTTATTTTTGCCCTTCAACGCCTCGCGGGCGGCGTCGAGTGCCTTGTGGTAGGGGAACACCATGTGGGCGGCGTCGCTCACGTGTAATCGGCCCTTGGGATCGATGCCGGCCTTGAGCAGCCCGTCGATCTCCTCGACCAACCCGATCGGATCCACCACGACACCGTTGCCGATGACACAGGTTGTTCGCTTCCGCAGAATCCCGGACGGGATCAGGTGCAGGATGTACTGGGTCTTGCCGACAATGACCGTGTGTCCGGCGTTGGCTCCGCCCTGGGCTCGGGCTACGATGTCCGCCTGTTCGGTCATGAAATCGATGATCTTGCCCTTACCCTCGTCGCCCCATTGGGCGCCCACTAGAATGGTGTTCGACATTTGCTGTTGTCTGTTCACGAAAAAACCCCGAACCAAGTCCGGGGTTTCCCCTTATTAGCGCAGAGACGCTATGGAAACGAATGACTGGTGTCAACGCTTGGTCAAGCGTTTGACATTGTTCATGTGTTTGGCGAGGAAGGCTTAACTGCAGCAAAAATCTAACACGTTTTCCCATTCTGAAATTTATACATTATTTTTTTACATTGATGAGCTCGTTAGAAGTTTAGTTTTTGTCGAGTGCCGTTGATTAAGAAAACGTTGCCGTAGAAAAATTAATATTAATATAAGTAACTATAAAAAACCCGTGGTCTTACTTTGTAGAGGACCACGGGTATAGTAGCTTAATAATTAAAATTTCACAGAAAGACGACCATATAGTACTGCGCCCATAGGATTATGGCCTGCAACACTGAATGCATAACCCTCTGAACCGTCGTCCGACCAAGGCGGATCTTCATCAGTGAAGTTAAGGGCTCCTAAGGTTAGTCTCGTGCTATCAGTGATATTTGATCCAATCTGAAGATCCAAAGTTGTATGAGAATCAACTGTTGGTTTAGCCCCATAAAACTGATCAAAACTGTCTACATAGTTTGCAGTTAATCCCGCAAAATAGTTGTCGTAATTCCAGAATAGGCTCCAGTTGCCTCTCCATTTAGGGTAGCTCCATGTTCCGGCCAATTCTGCACTAGGATCCGTAGGTCTTGACTGCTGGTCATATGAATCAATGTAGGCGACATAGATATCGGAAGCAAAAGTTCCATAGGAAGTAGTGCTAATGGCGTAATTTACATTGAAATCTAAGCCCTCTACTTGAACCTCAGCAATGTTTGCGTAGGAATTATCAATATAATTAATGCTGCCAGGAATTCCTCCGCCTACAGTATCGTCTTCACCCCACTCTGGATTATCTTCAGTTCCAAACCGACCATCAGGTCCAGGATTAGTAGCCGCCTTATCAGCGTCAGTTTGAGGATTTCTGTTAATCTTATCCTTAAAACGATCCTCGTTGTTCAGCATATACTGCGCACCGATACTTGCAATTTGATCCTCAAGATCGTATTTAAAATAACCTACACCCAATGATAATGTCATGTTTTCTGGCATTGGCACATCATATAGAACTCCAGCAGATATATTATCAGACTCCTCTGGCGTTAAACCCGCATTACCGCCTGAACGAGTTTTATACTGCATACCTTCATCTCCTCTAGCTGGATCCCGAAGTGTTGGGTAAGAAATGGTATTACCCATGTATAAGTGATAAAGGGATGGCGCTTTGAATGCTGTTTGATAAGTGCTTCTAAATAGCAACCGCTCAGTGGGTGCATATTTTATGCCGAATTTTGGATTATCAGTATTACCAAAATCACTGTATTGCTCAAA
Organism: Verrucomicrobia bacterium UBA6775; assembly: GCA_002453165.1. Taxonomy (GTDB): domain Bacteria; phylum Verrucomicrobiota; class Verrucomicrobiia; order Limisphaerales; family UBA1096; genus UBA1096. The sequence goes on along the minus strand of DKGH01000201.1, from coordinate 56,639 downwards.
ACGCCATGCCGCTTGTAGGCCAAGAGTATGTATACCAGTTATTCTGTTATCTTCACCGATTACTGGAATAGCTAACTCAACAAATTCTGCTGTCCTTGATCTGTCTCCAGAATTAGAACTGCCGCCCGAGCCTATTATTTTGTTCGCCATCGACAGGCTATCACCTATGTCCGAAGAACTTGCCTGAACACTTTCAGCTCCAATTGCCATTCCAAGTGATCCTCCGGGCAATTCTGCTATCGTACCCAAAGCTTTAACATCCCACATTTGCCGTTCTGACCTACTATTTCTGACTGTATTGACCCTCAGAGCATCTAGAATTTCAGGGCTATTAACGCCTAATCCAGCTCCAAAGATGTTGTAGGCTGTACTTGGATCGCTAGAAGATAGAGCCGTTTTGAAAGCATCTGCAGAAACATAGTTGCTTCCAACACTAAGTGACTCGTCGCTATTAAACATGAAAGCTGTTTCAGCTTTCCAATTTTCACCAATATCAAATGATACCCCCGGGGTAACTCTAAAATTATCAAATGATATATCTGATAGCCTAGGGCCAACTTCAATCAAACGGTGCCGGAATGTTATATCCTCACCAAAAGGATTATATGCATTCTCCGCAGGAAGAATTCCGTAAGTACCAGTATTGATGTCCCCAAATGCCGGAGTGGGAGCCATTTTCTGGAATATATTAGATTTTCTATAATAAGTGTTAACAAACGCGGTGGCATAATCCGTTAAGTAATATTTTATATTACCCGCAGCTCCATAGCGTTCTATTTCAGGAGATAGAGTCATCCAAGGATTATAGTCATATCTATTGATACCTGGGTTCGCTATAATCTCTTCAGCCGTTGGGGCCCCAGAGCTATTAGTGGGAACTTTGTAAAAACCAGATTCAAAGCCATTCTCAGAGCCTGGCAATATTTTGATGGAACCTGGATTTCCTGCAGATGATCTAAAATCATATCCGCCGTTAGGGCCTTGGTTCGCGCTGGCAGAGAAAGGACGGTCGTCCATTTGAGCAGAATTTCTTTTGAAATAATCGATGTTCACCCAAGCGGAGCCCTGTTCAGATGAAGTGCCTCCTGTGATAGAGTAGCTTTGGGTCGCAACATCCGTGTGTGTTGAATTGCTGTAGCCGGCGTCAATTTGCACGCCGTCAAAATTGTCTTTGGTTATGATGTTAATCACACCAGCAACTGCATCTGATCCGTATATAGCTGAGGCTCCATCCAGCAAAACTTCAACTCTGTTAATGACGGCCATTGGGATGCCATTTAAGTTGCCGAATTGAGTTGTGGTGTTTTGAGCCATTGATGCGTCGGCAATCCGTCGACCATCCACCAATATAAGAGTATATCCCATACCAAGACCGCGGAGAGAAACACCAGATGTTCCTGGAGCGAATGAGTTTTGGAATTTTTCGTCAAAAGACCCTGAGTTGTTTTGTGGCAAACGTCTCAATAATTCACCAACAGTCTCAGCCCCTGAACGATCTATTTCTTCACGGTCAATTGTTACGACCGGGGAGGGACCCTCCAGCTCAACAGTGGGAATGTTGGAGCCGGTTATGACGATGGGCGCTAATTCGCCTTCGTCATCCTGGGCGATTGCAGGCATTGAAGCCAACGGTATACTCAAACTCATGAGAGCGGCGGTTTTAACCGCGGTTCTCATCTTCTTTGTTTTTGCTCTATATGCACGTTTCATAATGGTTAAACTAATCCCTTGGGGTTTGGTTTGTTGTTTTTTATTGCTCAGTTAAAAAATGCACGGGTCCGCGGCTGCAGAGTCCGCATGCGTATTTTGGCGGGACGCTCAACCGGGCAGCGCGTTCTGTCAAGCCCCAGATGAAGTTTTTTTCGCTCATTTTCAGATGATTTGGGCACTTTTTTTTGACGACTGACAGCGCTTGGCCCATCTTGACGCCGACATTTTGAGTCTGGCCACCCCAGACACGGAGGCCAATCTGGCCGAATTGTGCGAATCTCCTGTTTTTCAGCCCCTGATCAAAAATGAGGAGAAGGGCGAATTATTGTCTCTCGACGGGGTCTGCCAAGGTGGCGAAGCCTTTATTACCGGGGTTTTGGCCCAAATACACCCCCGGCGGCCAGTCGTGGTGGTTTGCCCAACCGTGCAGACGCAGGAACAGGTGCATCAGGAACTCGAGACCTGGATGCCCCGCTTGGCCAAGCGCAGCGCCAAAGCCGCCGTACCCCAGTTTTTCCCGGCTTGGGACGTTTTGCCGCACGAATCCCGCCTGCCACACGCCGACGTGCTGAGCGAGCGGCTGGAGACGCTCATCCACTTGGCCAAGCGCCCGAAATCCGCAGGCCCCGGCCCGGTGATCGTCACCAACGGCATCGGTTTCCTTCAGCGCACCTTCACCCCGGCCCAGTTGAAAAAGCGGTTTCGCCGATTCGTGCTTGGCGACCGGATTGATCCGCTCGACCTCATCGAGTGGCTTGAGGATCAGGGCTACGAACCGGAGGCGCAGGTCAGTCAAAAGGGCGAGATCGCCCTGCGCGGCGGCATCCTCGATGTGTTTCCGCTGGCCAGCCGCTGGCCGGTGCGCTTCGAGTTTTTCGGGGACGAGATTGAGTCGCTGCGGACGTTCGATCCGCACTCGCAACTCACGCGCGACAAAATCGAACAGGTCACCCTCTCGCCCGGCGGCGAGCTGGGCATCCTCAAACAGCAACTTGCTGACAACGCAAAATATCCGACCGACCGACTGGCCGGGCACTTGGCCGGCGAACCGGTTTACGTCTTCATTGAGCCGGAGGAGATCGCTGAGCGAGCAGCCGACTATCTCGCGCAAGTGCCAGAGGGCGATCCGTTTCATGACACGTGGAAGGTCGCGTTTGGCCAGGCGCGTGCCCACGGCACGGCGGTCGAGCTGCGCGAGGCGGGCGAAAACAGCTTGCTGTCGGTAGAGAGCCTCGACACGTACCGGCCGCTTGGCCAGGCGGCTGATGATCCACAAATCGCCGAGGCACAGCGTCGCGAGTTTTTTCGTCAGCTTCACCGCTGGCTTCGGAGCGGGCACAAGGTTTGGGCGGTGTGCGGCACGGAGGGCGAGCTGCAGCGGTTCGACGAATTGTGGGCCGAGTACGGCTTGGCCAAGCGCGACGACGAACCGCAGCCGGTACGAACGCTTGGTCAGGTTTCACGGGGGTTCCTCATCGAGCCGGCCAAGTTGGTCGTCGTCACCGACTCGGAAATCTTTGGCCGCACCCGATCGCAGCGGCCGCGCCGGCTCAAGTCGCCCCACGCCTCCGCCACCCGCTCGGCGCTTGAAATCGATTTTACCGACCTGAGTGTTGGCGATTACGTCGTGCATCTGCAACACGGCATCGGGCGTTATCTTGGGCTGAAGGTCTTGCCGGTGGAGACGCGCACTACGCGCTCTGGCCGCGAGAAAACCGAGGGCGGACAGGAATGTCTTGTGATCGAGTTCGGCACACGCGATCCCGAACAGGAACCGCCCAGGCTGTTCGTGCCGGTGTCGGAGGCGCACCTCGTCAGCAAATACGTCGGCACCGGCAAGGCCAAGCCGCCGCTGAGCATCCTCGGCGGCAAACGCTGGAGCAAGGCCAAGGCCGATGCCGAGAAGGCCGTCGCCGATCTCGCGGCGGATCTACTGAAAATTCAGGCGTCGCGTGAGGCCCAGCCGGGGCATGCCTTCGGTGGGGACACGCCGTGGCAGCGGGAGTTCGAGGGATCGTTTCCGTACGAGGAAACCCGCGACCAGTGGTCAGCCATCCAGGCGGCCAAGCAGGACATGGAACGGCCGCGCCCGATGGATCGGCTTGTCTGCGGCGATGTTGGTTTTGGCAAAACCGAGGTGGCCATCCGGGCGGCGTTCAAGGCGGTGATGGGCGGGCGGCAGGTGGCCGTGCTCGTGCCAACCACTGTTTTGGCGCAACAACACTACAACACCTTCCGCGAGCGCATGGCCGAGTTCCCGATCTCGGTGGAACTGCTCTCGCGGTTCCGATCGAAAAAACAGGCGGACGCCACCATCGATGGGCTGGCCACCGGCTCGGTCGATATCGTCATCGGCACGCACAAGCTCATCCAAAAGAACGTTCGGTTCAAGGAACTCGGACTGGTGATCATCGACGAGGAACAACGCTTCGGCGTGCTGCACAAGGAGAAGCTCAAGATGCTACGGCAGACGGTGGATGTGTTGACGCTCACCGCCACGCCTATCCCGCGCACGCTGCACATGGCCCTCACCGGCGCGCGGGACATGAGCACCATCGAGACGCCGCCGCAAGATCGGCTGCCGATCGAGACAACCGTGATCGAGTTCGATGAAAAGATCATCCGTAACGCCATCCAGCGGGAGCTGAATCGCGGCGGGCAGATTTTCTTTTTGCACAACCGGGTGACGACCATCGAGACGATGGCCGATCGAATCCGCAAACTCGTGCCCAAGGCGCGGCTGATCGTTGGCCACGGGCAGATGCCAAGCGGCGTGCTAGAGAAAGTGATGACCCGGTTCATCAACGGCGAGGCGGACATCCTGCTCTCGACCACCATCATCGAGAGTGGCGTCGACATCCCGAACGCCAACACGATGATCATCGACCGCGCCGACCGCTTCGGCCTGAGCGAGCTTTACCAACTGCGGGGGCGTGTTGGACGGTACAAACATCAGGCGTACGCCTACCTGATTTTGCCGAGGCACGCCGCGCTACTCTCCGACGCCCGCAAACGCATCAGTGCACTCAAGCAATATTCTAAGCTCGGGAGCGGCTTCAAGATCGCCATGCGCGATCTTGAGATTCGCGGTGCCGGCAATATCCTTGGCTCACAACAAAGTGGCCACATCACTGCCGTCGGGTTCGAGCTGTACTGCCAACTACTGAAGCAAAGCGTGAAGCGGTTGAAGGGCGAAAAGGTCGAGCGCCGGGTGGAGGTTACCGTGTCGATCGATTTTCTTGCATTGAACCCCGGCGAGGAACGCGCCGCCGAGCGGGAAAAGGCCAAGCCGGAGCAGCCGGAGTTCGAGGTTCGTGTACCTCGTTCCGTCGCTGCCTCGGTTGATGAGGACGAAGATAAAACCCCGGCGTACAACCCGCAGCCCGAGCCAAGGGATGTCGGGCGTGTCCCGGCGTATCTGCCGTTCGACTACATTCCAGACACCCGCCAACGCATCATCCTCTACCGAAAACTGGCCCAGCTCTCCAACGAGGATGATTTGACCCAGTTAAAGGCAGAGATTCGCGACCGGTTTGGCCCGATGCCCAAGCCGGTTGAGCGTCTGCTGCGGGTGGCGGAGTTGAAGCTGTTGGCCGCGCCGAAAAATGTGACATCCATCGAGACCTGGGACGACAAGATCATGTTCACCCGCAACGGCAGCCTGATCACGCTTGGCGGCAAATACCCGCGCTTGGCCAAGCGCACTCCGGACGGCCGACTGGGGGAATTGAAAAGGCTGTTGAGGGCGCTGTGATCCAAGCGCACGTCCTCGTCCTTCTTCCTCGTTCCTCTTCATCGAAAACTTAAGCCGATCACGAGATACGATGTACGAGTAGGAGTATGAATTGGCGGAGCTTGGCCAAGCGCGTCAGCGATCGAGGCTGATTCGGCTGCGGAAAAACAGGTACACCACCCCGCCGACCAGGCTCCACAACAGGCTACCCGCAAACGCTAGTATCGAGAGCGTCAGCGCCTGTTTGTTCTCGATGCCGATCGCCGTGGCTGAGAGCAGCCAGACGTATAGGTTTTCGCGGACGCCGATTCCGCTTGGCGTGATTGGCAGTGCGCTGATGCAGATGATCGCTGGGACGATCAGCATCAGCACCGGCAGATGCCGGCCCATCTCGAGGCCAAGCCCCCAGCCAAGCGCAACAACTTGCAGCACACAGGCCAGGCTCAGCAGCATCGACCAGCCGAGTACGCGTGGAAAAAAACCGGGGTTCTCGCCAAACGCCCGGCAGGCTTCGATGCAGCGCACCAACGCGTCGCCCCTGGGCAGTCTGGCCAACAGCGACTCGAACTTGAGACGCGGCTTGGTCGGCCCGCCCCAGAATGAAAGCACCACGATCAGCCCGCTCAGGAAAAGCATCCCCAACACCACCAGCATCACTGCCATGAAGCGTTGCTGACTCATTATGACGTTCCAGTTCAGCAGAGCCATCACCGAGCAAAAGAGCAGCATCGCAAACAGGCCCAGCAGCCGGTCCACAACCACGGTCGTCACCGCCTCGGCTTTGCGTTGGGATGTTTCGCCGGCGGCAAAGTAGGCCTTGAGCAGGTCACCGCCGGTTGATCCGAGCAGGAAGGAATTGAAAAAATGGGCCACCAGCGAGATGCCCGCCGCGCGGCCGAACGAGAGGCGAAGACCCTGTACGTCGAGGACGATCCGCCATCGGACGACGCCGATCAGGATGGTTGCCCCCATGAAAACCAGCGAGGCCAGCAGCCAGCCGAGGTTTACGCCGGAGATGGTCTGCCACAGGCTGGCCGGGCCGATGGCCCAGCTTTCCCTGACCTGCTCGGCCAACGAGAGGTCGGCCCAGTTTCGGCCCTCGAGTTTGAGGGTGTTCTCTGCCTCGCCGGCGAAGATGGTGTGCAGAATCCACGCCACCAAAATGACGCAAACCGCCAGTTTCAGCGTGAATTTTAGGGCCTGTGACTTGGAGGCCACTACTCGCCCCAGATGGATTTCAGGTGCGCCACACCCTCCCTCGCGGCGTCCGGCTTGAGGCTGGGGCTCAGCTCGAAAACCTTGATATGCTCCGGTTTCACGATGTGCTTGAGGCCCTCGTAGTCGATCATACCACGCCCCGGCGGACGGTGGTCACGAGCCGGGAACTCGACATCGTGCAGATGAAAACCGCCCAGTCGCGGAGCCATCGACTCGAGATGCAGCCGGTGGTGGATGAAGCCAAGGTTCTCCTTGATCTGCGCGTGGCCGATGTCGTGCCAGTAGCAGACCGTCGGGTCATCGAATCGTTGGAAGAAAAAATCCCAGTCCGTGTCGATCGGGATTTCCTCGAGGTCCTCGCGAATCTCGATTCCCAGCTTGATGCCGCGCATGGAGGCCTGCTCGGTGATCCGTTCAAGCATCTCGTACGCGAGGTCGCAGTATTTGACCTTGGCCTTTTCCCGCTTCAGCTCTGCCTTTTGGCAGAGTTTCTGGTACTTGGGCGTGTCCTGTTTTCCCGCCTCGAGCAGGTCGATCAACTTGTCGGTGTAATTCCGCATGTCGATCTCACCCATGTGCAGCACGATCAGCTTGGCCCCGAGTTGATCCGCCATCTCGATGGTTTTCATCGTGTGCTTGTAGGCGTTCTCCCGCTCGCGAACGTTGGTGGAGGAAAACTTGAACACGTTTGGGTTGGCGTGCTTGCACCCGATCGGCAGTGGGCAGAAGTTGTGCAGGGTGGAAATCTTGATCACGCCCGCCTTGTGCGCGTCGATGATTCCCGGCACGAGACTGAGCCGAATGCCATGGCTCAGCTCGGCATACTCAAACCCAAGGTCGCGAATCTCCTCGAGCATCGCGCGACCGTCGGTGTGGCGGTGGGAATTCCAGCAGGTGGAAAACGAATACATTTCCAAAAAAATAGCCGGAAGCCACCCAGATAGGCAACTTCCGGCTACCAAATTGATTTACACTAACTGTTGTTCGCGTAGCGCGTTCTCAGCATCTGGGAGAACTTGGCAACCTTCATCTTGCGTCGTCGTCGCACGCTTGGCTTTTCATAGTAGCGGTTGTTGCGCGCATCCTTGATCACATTCTCGCGGTCGAGACGTTTCTTCAACCGGCGCAATGCCTTGTCCAAGGTTTCTCCTTTTCTGATACGTATTTCCGTCAAAAGTGACTCACTTCCTTTCTTTTTTCTACGCCAAGCGGTCGGGCGATACGCCTCTTTGGCCGTCGGCAGGCGGCAAATTAAGGGCGACCCCACCCTTTGTCAACCCGCAAAACAGAGACAATTTGTCCCACGTTTTCAAATTGTGAATAACTGGTGAGAAACTTTCCAACACCAAGCCAAAAAATCAGTTTTTCAATTGAAAAACCTCCCTTTTTGCAAAATCTGGCTGGGTGGATAAAAGTCGATTTTCGGGCGTTTTTGTGCTGCTTATCGCTTGAAATACTAAGGAGTTACGCTTGTTAGCGACCGAGGTAGGCATCACGTCCAGCGACGAGTGCGGCCATTTTCCGGTCGGCCACACTACGCGGCAGCATCCAAAAACCGCAATCCGGATGAACCCACTTGATGCGCTCCATCCCAAGCACGTTGACTGCGTTCTCGATCCGCTTCGCGATGACTTCGGTCGACTCCACTTCATTGTCCTTGATGTCGACCACGCCGACACCGAGCTTGGTTTCCGGCTTGAGTTCCTTGAAGGCATCCAGTTCGTCGTAACCCCGCCGCGCGAATTCGAGCACGAGGTGATCCACGTCGAGCTTGTTGAGGAACGGCATGAGGTCTTTCCAGTAACCTTTTTGGATGGATTGGCCGCCGTAGTTTCCAAAGCAAAGGTGCAGCGATTTTTCGCCGCGAATGCCGCTGAGCGCATGGTTGAACGGCTCGTGTGCCCACTCGGCATCTTCCGCGTGGCCGCTGAGGTGCGCCTCATCCATTTGAATCACCGGCGCATCGATCGACTCGACCTGTTTGCGCAGCACCTCGGCGATGTCCATCGTCAACTGCCGAATGTCGCCGTAGTGCCGGTCGATCAGTGTCCGCGACAACATGTACGGCGCCGTGAAAGTGAACATCGTGGTGGCCGGGCTGAGGCCCTTGAAAAACTGCCAGTCACGCGGGAGGTTCAGCGTTCCCTCCGTGACGGCACTCTCCACCACTCCGGCCGGCTGGGTGCGAAAGCCCATTCGCTGCTCGGCGGCGAAATTGGCCAAGTCCTCGCGGGTAATGGTCGATGAAATACCGCCCATTGGCCGGATGAAATAATCGATCATGCCGTTCGTCTGCGGATGGCTGACGTCGAAGCGAGACAGTTCGCCATCGGAGATCAGGTCGATGCCGGCCAGCTCCTGCGTCTTGAGCACAACCATGATCGCGTCGCGCAGCGTGGGCGTGGAAGGGTTTGTGCTGAGCCAGGACGGGATCGGATAGCTGCCGACCACCTTGGTTTTGATTTCTGGTTCTGCCATTGCGGCGCGGATAATGCGTGGCAAGGGAAAGGCTGTCGAGAGTGCGCTTGGCCAAGCGCTAGATCGTCCGGCCCAGCTCCTCTCGTAGCTTGGCCAAAGGCTTCGACCAGTCGCCCGGCTTGGCCTGGCGGAAGAGTCGCATGGAGGGATACCAAGGGCTGTCCGATCGCTCGAGCATCCAGCGCCAATCGGGGGTCGCTGAGAGCAGCAGCCAAGTTGGCTTGCCAAGCGCACCGGCCAGATGGGCCACGGCGGTGTCGATCGTGATGATCAGATCGAGCTGTTCCATCAGCGTGGCGGTCGAGGCGAAATCGTCCATTAATGGCGATAAATCCGCGATTTTCTCCTCCACACCGGCCCGGCCGGGATCGTGCGCCGCGTCGCCCAGTTGTAGTGAGAAAAACAGCGTCCGCTCCTGCTCCAGCAGCGGTTTTAACAACTCGAACGGTACCGAGCGCCGGTCGAGGCTTTGGCTGCCAGACCCCTGCCAGACTAGGCCGACCCGCAGGATGCCTTTCGTCTGCGGCAGCTCCAGCCCTGCTTGGCTTTGGGCTTTGAGATACGGGGCCGGTCCGGGGATTGAGTCGAGCCTGGTGCCGAGCAGTCGCGGCAGGCTGAACATCGCCTGATGGCAGTGGTACGTGACCGTGCCGGCGTTGCCGGTGGCCACCTCGCTAACGCCGGGCGCGTCGGCCAACAGCCGGGCCAGCGCCGGTGGGCAACCGACCTTCACCGTTGCCCCCATCTCCACCAGTCTGGGCGCGTAGCGGATGGCCTGGATGGTGTCGCCGTAGCCCTGCTCCGCCCGCAGGAAAATCGTCTGGCCACTCAGGTCGTTGCCATCCCAGAGCGGTGTGGAGTCATCGAGTTGCGGGGTGTTTCGGTTGGAGAGTTTCCAGCGCCACTCGTAGTCGTTCCAGGCTTCGGGGAATTCACCCCGCAGCGCTCGCACCCAGAACCGACCCCAGTGAGCGTCGGCGTTGTCCGTGTTCAACTCGGTCGCCCGGTTGAATGACTCGAGCGCGCTGTCGAGCTGGCCGGCGTCCTGCAACGCGGAGGCGAGGTAGCGGTGGTTTTCAGAATTGTCCGGCACCGCCTCCACCGCGTGCCGATAGGCTTCGACTGCCTCGTTGATGCGGTGAAGATGCTCGAGCCCAAGGCCAAGGTCGCGCCATGAGTCGTCCCAGTTCGGCTCGCGGGCCAGTCCACTTCGCCACCAGTCGATTGCCTCGGCCAAGCGGCCGTATTTGCGAAGGTAGTTGGCCAGCGCAAGGGCAACCCGTGCCGACTCCGGCTTGGCTTTAGCCAAGCGCTCAAGGCGCGGGATGATTTCCTCCGGTTCGCCCTGTTCGTCGAGCAGTTGCACCATCACAAAGGTGGCCGCCTCGTTTTCCGGCTCGAGGGCGAGTGCCTTGTCAAATTGTTCCCGGGCGGAACCGGCTTCGCCGTGATGCTGCCAGGCGATGCCCATCTTGATGTGTAGGTTGGCCTGTGGTGTCGACAATTCCGCGAGGTGCCCCCAGAAATCCGCCGCTTCGTCCCAGCGTTCCTCCTGTTCAAGCAACTCGGCGGTTTTTTTTAGCAGCCCCTTGTGCCGGCCGTTGACCAGTAGTCCGCGATGGCAGGCGTCGATGGCCGACTCGACCAAATGCTCGTCGCCGCCGAGATCCTCGGCAATGGACAGTTGCCCTTCGTCGTAGTTCGGAAAACGCTGTTGAACGGTGGCAAATTGCTCGGTCGCCTCGTCTGCTTGGCCAAGCGTATTGAGTGCCATGCCAAGTTCCACTAGACTGTCGGGGGCCAGCCACTCGGCACAGGCCAAGGCCGATTCGGTCGCTGTCCGAAGATAGTTTACCCCGTTTTCCGGTCGGCCTTCGCGGCACTCGAGGTAGCCCAGCCAGTAGTTGGCGGCCGGGTGGGCGGGGTCGATCTCAAGCACTTGCCCATAAAGCTGCCGCACTTGGCCAAGGTCCGACTCGGCAAACGCCGATGAGGCGCGCTTAGCCAATTCGTCGACTCGCGCCTGATCAGCTTCTTCAAGAGCCATAGTATATTAGCAGTAAACGAGTACGTATGGGTAGAGTGGGGAAATGCGATCGATGTTAAAAAGCTTGTCGCACATTGAGGCACTAAGGGTTTTGCCCTTTGGAAACAAAAGAAAGCCGTTCGCGTTGTTGATGTCTCGGGCGAGCGTCATTCCCTCCTGCAACTCGATTAGCAGAATCTCGCGTTCGCCGGTTGGCATCTCGGTCAACGGCACGGCCTTGGCCACGGCGCGGATGGCGTCCGGGTCGTAAATCACTTCGGCCAATTCCTCGATCTCGAGCATGGCCTGGATGGGATCGGCGTGTCTGCTACAAAAATCCAAAGCCACTCGAAGCAGTCGCGCCTCCCACGGGATCGTTTCGCCCTTAAGTTGGTTGGGGTAGCCCTTGCCATTCCAATCCTCGTGGTGCGCCTTGATGAGAGCTATCGCCTCATTGAAAATTGGGAATGACTTTAGAATCTCGGCTGCCTGCAACGGGTGTTGCTCTACGAGTTTCATCTCGTCCTTGTTCAACTTCTCTGGGTCGCGCAGCCAGCGGCGGATGATTGGTCGATCCACTCCGGGGATAGCGATGTCGTGTAAGGCTGCGGCGTAATAAAGCGCCTCGGCTGCTTTTTCCTCCATCCCAATCGTTTCAGCTAACACCTTGACCAAGGCCATGGTACGTATTGCATTGCTCTTGAGATTAGGATGAAATACATAAAGCAACTCGAGTACGGCTTGGATAATAGTATCAGCATCCCCCTCTACCGCAGTGACGCTGCTGGCGGCGGTTGCGGTAGGAGTTGCGGGAGCCTGATCACTACCGCCACCGCTTTTTTCGAGCAAGCTGACGGTTCGGGCCAGGTCGTTTTTCTCGATGGTTAGTGAGGCGATTTTATCGGATACGCGGTGGAAATCCTCCGCAGTGCGTAGTGTGAGGATCAAATCCTCGTTCAACCACGGTTTGGATATGTAGCGGTAAACAAGTCGCTCGCGCAATGCGGCTTGAACAGCATCGTCGTTGATACGTCCGGTGAGTAAAAGACGGGTGGTACTGGGGGAAATGCGCTTGGCTTCCTCTAGGACTTCAAGGCCCTCTTTGTCGCCGCATTTGTCGTCGGCGATCACGATTCCCACCGATCCACCATTGAGCAAATTAATTGCCTCACTGCCAGTCTTGCTGTTAACTGCTATGAAACCCATCGACTTCATGAGTTCGGTTAGCGACTCAATAATAATGTCGTTATCTTCAACCAGTAGGGCGCGTACTTGTATATCCTTCTCTTTAGCCGCCATTTTTTAAAAATCCGAAAGAAGTTTGTGCCAACACGGGCCAAAAGCAAGTCAATGGTATCTTTGTGTGAGTGTTGTAAACTGATTTACTCGTAGCAAACACGCCATGCCGCTACAATCAGGCCGTGGTATCGATGATCAAGGTGGCTGTGCTAGGCGTGGGCTCGCTGGGGCAAAACCACGCCCGAATTTACAGCGATTTGCACGAGCAAGGGGCTGTGGAGTTGATTGGCGTCTACGACACAAACGCCGATCAGGCCGAAGCGGTTGCGGCTAAGTACGGGACCCAGGCGCTTGGCTCAGTTGAGGAGGCAGCGGCGGCGGATGCCCTGAGCGTAGTCACACCGACGACCACGCATCATCGCTTGGCCAAGCCGCTGCTGGAGCAGGGCAAACACCTGCTGATCGAAAAGCCGATGACCGACAACCTCGACGAGGCGGCCGAGTTGGTGCGCTTGGCCAAGCGGCACGACTGTGTGCTGCAGGTTGGTCACATCGAACGCTTCAACCCAGTGTACAACTATCTGCAAAAGGCTGCGAAGTCGCCGCGCTTCATCGAGTCGCATCGGCTCTCGCCCTTCCCGGCACGGAGCATGGACATCGGGGTGGTGCTCGACCTGATGATCCACGACCTCGACCTCGTCCTTGCGTTTGTGGACTCGCCGGTGGAGCACGTGGACGCCGCCGGGGTTCGGGTGCTTAGCAAGTCGGAGGACATTGCCAACGCGCGGCTGCGCTTCGCCAACGGCTGCGTGGCCAACCTGACTGTCAGCCGGGTCAGCCCGGAGCAGATGCGAAAGATTCGCGTGTTCAGCGGTGGCGACGAACCCAGCTACGTGTCACTCGATTACCGCGAACAGAAGGGCTACTACTATCGCCTCGCCCGTGAGGGCGAACAGGAATCGTCCTTCCTCAAGAAACTACTCACAGCCAAGGACAGCACCATCATCAGCCAGTTTGGCGGCAAACGCGTGGTGCGCGAGCCGGTGCCGATCGTGCAGGAGGAACCGCTCAAGGTGGAACTCGAGAGCTTTGTCCATTGCGTGGAAAAAAAACAGGCACCGGTCGTCACCGGGGAATCGGCTCGGCAGGCGATCGAGCTCGCGTTGGAGATCACCCGCCAGATTCAGGAACAGTCCGATTAGCCTGCCGGGCGGCTAAAGGATTTTCCCGAGAATCTTGTCGGCCTCGACCACGCCGCCGCTGCTGATCGGCCGGTTGTCGCCCAGCACGAAATACTCGTCCTCCCCGAGGGTCAGAGGGGTCAACCGCGCGCGGATACGCCCCTCCCCGTACGCGTCGTACACGGTTCCGTCGATGGTCATTTGGCCCCGGCGAATGGCCACCCGCTCCCCGGGCAGGCCGATGATGCGCTTAAGATAAAACGGCGAGTGCCCTTCCTGCCCCAGCACCACCACGTCGCCCCGTTGCGGTGTCTGGTCCAAATACTCGAGGGCATGCATCCAGAGCGTCTCCCCGTGGACGTAGGTGGGATCCATGCTTTTGCCGTCCACGAGAATGCGGCGGTACCGCGCCTCGCCTTCCGGAAAAAAGTAGTTCAGCACAAAAGTCGTCACGGCCAGCAGCACCAGTAGCCGCACCATTGTCCAGCGGACGTTTCCGCCGATCAAAATCCGCTGCAAAAGCGAGGGGCGCCGTTTTGTTGCCGTGTCCTCCGTGTCCACCGGAGGAGTCTCCCCGCAGGGCCGTTGCTTGGCAAGTCGCTTGGGCGGACACGCTTTTTTCTTCCCGCAAAACGCCGGGGCTAGCAGACTGTCGGCCATGATGAAACGGTGGCTCCTGAAAATCAGCCTTGGCCTGCTGGTGGTCGCCGGGCTGTTCCTCGTCATCGCCCAACGCGACCGCGGTCCGATGGTCGACGGCCGACCGCTGGAGGACTGGGTGCAGGATCTGTTGGTGACGGCCGACCCGGCCAGGCGTGAAGCCGCACAGGAGGCCGTCGCCGGGCTGGGGACCAACGCCGAGCCGTGGCTGCGGCGGACGTTGCGCTACACCGACCCAGTCTGGAAACGACCGTTGATCAGCGTGGTCGACTCCGTGCCGCTGCTCGAGCGGGAGGATATCCAGCGCTGGGCCAACACCTACGAGCTTTCGGAGATACGCGCGGGCGGCGTGGCCGGCCTTGCAGCGCTTGGCCAAGCGGCCACCCCGGCAATCCCTGACCTTGTCACCGCGCTCGGCGACCCCGAGCACCTGGTTTACAACAACGCACTCGCGGCCCTGAGGTCGATGGGCGCAGCGCCGCTTGGTGAGATCACCAATCGGCTTGGCCAAGCGCAGGGCGACCATCGCGCACGGATGTTCCATCTCCTGCGCTATATGAAACGCGACGCGACCCCGGCGGCCCCGGCACTGCTCGAGATCATTCGGGCCAAGCCAGGAAGCAACGAGGCCAACGCCGCCGCGGATGCCCTCTCCACCATGGGTATTGGCGCGGTGCCGACCGCCGTGCAGCTCGCGGTGGACGACAGCTACACGATTCGCGTTGTCGGGCTCGAAGCACTGTCCCGCCTGCTGCCGGTGGAGCATCTGCTGTGGGAGGAATTGAAGGCCACCGTGCAACTGGGGAACGATCGGGAGAAGGAAATCCTCGCGGCATTGGAGGATGTCTGGGGCAACCCGGCGGAGCCGTATCCCACGCTCTCGGCGGCGATCCTGCGCGGGACACCGCGCTCGTGTGAGGCGGCCATTTTTCTGATGAGCGAGGCGGCACGCCCCGGCAACCCCTACGCGCGCAAGCTGCAAAAACTGCGCGACCGACCACTGAATTCCGGCCGCGAAAAACTGGAGGCCGCGCTAAAAAAACTGGAGGCGGCGGCTAGCGCTTCAGAGAAGCCGACCGGGGCGAAAAGTACTTCAGGGTGATCCCCCGGGCGTCGTTGGCTACTCCGTAAACGGTGAAGTCAAAATACCTGCCCAGAACCGCGCCGGTCGGCAGCAGGGAAAGATCCATCCAATCGCTCAATGCGACTCCACCGAGGTCATCGGTCGGGATCATGCTCAAGGCCGCCTCAAGCATATCGGCGTTGTCCTTCAGTGAACCCGCAGCGTGCTGCATCACGGAGCGGTCGTTTTGAAACCCGAACACGCCGGACTGAAGCCCGCCGACTTTTGCCGCGGCTTCGGTCAACCCGGCGTGGGCGTTCAACGGGTTCGCCGTGTTGCCATCAAGATGCGCCTGAAGCAGTTTGGGATTCGTTCCGGCCACGAGATAACCGTCCTTGCCCCCGAACAGGACTTCCATCTTGATCATCTCGCCGGTGGTCGGGTCCGGAATCTCCATCAACCCAAAGCTGTACACGGTATGATCCCCGAGTCGACGCGGCAGCAGCGGCGTCTCGTTGAGCGGCGGCGGCAGAATGCCGGGAACGGCCCCGATCGCCTTGATCAGTTCGTCCGGGTTGGTGGCCTTGACCAATATCAGAACCGGGCCGGCGCCAACGGTGTCCAGTTGCTTCGTCTCGGGCGGCAGTTGGTAAACGATGATGTCGTCCCCGAGATTTTCAAAAAAACTTTTTTTGAAATCGAAGTTTTGGTCCTTGTCCTTGCCGAGTAGGCCAACGGTGAACTCCACCATGCTGGCAATATCGGGTGCGATGTCGGTCAACAATTTCTCGAGGTTCCCCCAGGTGGCCGCCATGTCGAGGCGCCAACGTTGAAACAACTCGACGTTAGCCGGCACGAACGCAGGGGGGGCGCTGTCCGTTTTCTTTGTCTCCATCAGGCCAAGCAGTCCGGTGCGTTTCGCCTCCGGCAAGCCGAGGAACACATCGAAGTACGCTCCGTCCTCCTGTTCGCGAAACGTGGAGGCAATCGACTGAAAGCCATCCACGCCAAGGGAGTTGAGCATCTCCCCGACGTTTATCCCCAACTCGGCGCCGTCCGGCGCGTTGTTGATCAACTGCGGCAACACGGCACTGAGGTTGGCCCAGATGTAGGCGTCCGCCCCCTTCAACACCGCGACGTTGTCCGCCGCAAAACCCCCGTTCGCTGCCAGCGCGCCTTCCCCCTTGCCGTTGTTCCGCGCGAGGACACCCTCGAGCAGGCCGGCATCCGAGCCAGCGAGAAACAATCCCTTGTCGCGCCCGACATGCAGCACCGGACGCTCACTGGCACCGATCAGCGTGGTGAACTTGATTTTTCCGATCGTGGTGCGGCTGGTTTTGCGGCCGGTCTTTTTCCAGTCCCGCTCCAGCCTGGAGATCACACGGCCCAGCGTGAACGTCTTTTTGCCGGCATCCATTAGGAATAGCGCCCCCGGCTCCTGCCCGGCAGCGGAGGGCGCCACCAGTCCAAATGCGACCGGCCCGGCGGCCAGCTCCTCAAACGCCTCCACGTCGATCCCGTACTGTTTCTCGATCCGCCCCAGCACGTTGTCCGTGAAGCCGTCCTCAAATTTTTCGCGGAACGCCTTCATCTCCTTGCTGTTCCAAAGTTGTCCGATGGCGCCGGCGTTAAAGTTTTTCTCGGCGCCGGCGTAATCCGGCACGGCCACCACGGCGACGGTCTCGGCCGGCAGCAGGGTCTCAAGGGCGGGGGCTGCGGTGAGGGAGGGCAGCAGAGCTAGGGTGGTCAGCCCGCTCAAAACTATCTTTTTCATTTTGGGAGAAAAGTCGCGGTCCGGGAATCCGACCGCCTTCATTGGTACGCCGGCAAACTGCACGAAGTTACGCGCACTGTCAGGGAAAAAGTCCCCTCCGATTCGCGCTTGGCCAAGCGCTTGGCTCGCCCTAGATTGAAGCCATGCGGCGTGCTTTGTCAGCAGCGCCGCATGAACCTGTTTTCTCGATCAATTCAAGACTCATGGCAGACGCACCTGCTCCCACTCCACAAAAGAAAAAATCCAAGTGGCCGTTCCTGTTGGGCGGCGTTGCCGCACTGCTCGTGGCCGGCTGGCTGTTCGTCTCGAGTGGTTTTTTCCTGCGTACCTTTGTGCTGCCAAAAGCCGGCGAGGTACTGGGCGGCGAGCTGCAGGCCGATGAAGCCGGCTGGAGTCCTCTCTCCAGCGTGCGCTTGGCCAAGCTTCGTTTTGTGCCAAGCGGACAAACCGAGCCGCTGTTCACCGCAGCCGAGCTAAACGTCGAGCATGACTTGTTCGCTATTATCGGCGGCACCATTCAACTCAGCAAAGTGAGTCTGGCCAAGCCGGTGATCCGCCTGGCCAAGGGCGCGGACGGCAAGGCGAACTACGACGCTGTCATCGCGCAGCTCAATGCGCCAACAGGCGACACCTCCGCCGGGCCGGCGCAAGTCAACATAGCCAACATCACCGTCAGCGAGGCGGATTTTTCGATGACGACGACCACCGCAGACGGGCAGGCGGAGACGCTAGCCGTGCAGCTTCCCGAGTTGACGATCGATCGCCTGGCCAACGGGCAGCCGGCACAGGTCAAGCTCACCAACGCGCTGCAATCCACCGCGCCGAGCGGCCAGACCATCGGGGCAACCGGCGAGTTTTCCGGCACGATTCAACTGGGCGCTGATCTCGCCCCCGGCCAAACCACCGCCGGGCTTCAGCTTGCTTTTGCCAACGGCACCGGCTCGTTCGAGCAGTTGAACGGGAGCCAACTCACTGCCGGCATCGAGGCCGCGTTGCCGGACGTGCAAATGCTCACACTCAAGATTCAACGCGGCGACGTTGTGCTCGCCGACGCCACGCTCACCGGCCGGTTCGACCCCGCCACACTCGACAGCGACCTCAACATCGCGGCGGCGTTTCAGGATGGCGAGTGGTCACTGCCCATCCCGGGACTGGAGCCGGCCCGTCTGCAGGTTGGCACGACGGCCAAACTGGACGCCAGCGTTCGACTGAACGACTCGGGCAACACCATCACGGCTAGCGGAAAACTCACTGGCAGCGATACATCGCTCCTCGCCAACCTCGACCCGGCCAAGCCGGCGACCGTGAAAAAAACGGACGGCCTTCGACTGGAAATGGAGTTTGACGCCGGCGTGAAACTTAACGAGCAAACCGTCCAGTTGAACAAACTCAGTCTCACGACGGCAAAAGGCGAAGCCAAGCCGTTGACCGCCACGCTGGCCAAGCCGATGACACTGGCACTGGGCGACACGGCGGCAACCGGCAGCGACTCGGTGTTGGCGATTCAAATTGATCGGCTCGATCTGGCCGAGTGGCCCTCGTTTGTCGGGCAGTACGCCAGCGCCGGCATCGCGGACGGTACGCTAAACCTGACTGTCTCAAACGGTGGGCGGTCGTTTGCCGTAGGCCTCGATTCCACCGTTGAGAATCTCACGATCGCCGGTGCCGATCCCAAATTGGCCGGGACAAATCTTGAAATGGCAGTGAACGGAAAACTGGAGGACTGGCAAAAGCTCGCCGCCGATAAGTTGCACGTTGCCATCGGCCGGGGGACCGAAGCCTGGGCGAGCTTCGACGGCAGCGCGAACGGCACGATCGAAGAGTTCACCGCCACAGGAGAGGGGCAGTTAAACCTTGGCCAGGTTGCCGGCCTGTTTCCCGTGCCCGGATTGAAGGCCAATGCCGGTTCCGTCGACTACTCAGTCACGCTTGGCCAAGCGGGGAGCACCAGCGCGATCACGACAAAGGCGACCCTTTCGGGCTTTGACGGCAGCTACGACGACTGGACTTTTTCAAACTGGGACATCGGCGTCGACGGCGAGGCCAAGCTCGATGAAAAGACGCTGACCATTCAACAGGCCAAGCTCGCGTTTTCGCAACAGGCCAAGCCACAGGGCGAGCTGCGTGTCACCGGCTCGCTGCCGCTAGGCCAAGTGGACGGTAAACTTGAGCTGACCGCCACCGGCATCCTCGCCGGCCTACTCAACACTGCGGCACAGCCGTGGCTGGCACCGGTTGAGGTCACGCAAAGCCAGGCGCAAACCAAGGCAACGGTGTTGCTTGGCGCGGATGGCAATATCGCGCTCGAGTCGACCGGTGCGCTTGGCCAGATGATGCTGGCCGAGGGCGACAAACCGCTGTTGGCAAAGCCGACCACGATCGGGATCGCGCTCAAGACGAAGCTCAGCGGCGACGACATAGCGTTGACCCAAACCGACATCTCGCTGCCCAAGTCCGACAGGGCCGCGAACAATCTTTCCGCCACGGGCAAACTTTCTGCACCGGCTGACAAGGACATCTCCGGCAGCCTGAAACTCAGCTCGGACGCGGTGGACTTGGACTCCGTCATCGGTCTGCTGCCTGAAAATGAGGCGGCCGCAACGGAGGGCGATTTTGTGAACGACCTGGCCGGGCTGCCGGATGCGTTCGCCGGGTTGGCGCTTGATCTACAGTTGCAGTTGGCCAAGGCGTTTTGGGACAACATCACCATCGCCAAGGCCGACATCAGCGGCAAAGCCAGCGGCAAGGTAATCGACCTACCCAAGGTGCAGTTCGAGCTGAATGGCATGCCGGTGACTGGCAGCCTGCGCATCGACAAAACGAACCCCAAGCCGGCCTACGCATTTGAGGTGCAGCTGAAGGATCAACTGGCGCAACCGCTCGTGGCGGCAATTGATCCGGAGTCAAAAGAGAGTATCGCCGGCAAAGTGACGGTGCTCGCCAAGCTCGACAGCAGCGGCGAGTCGCAGGGGGAATTCTGGGCGAACCTCAAGGGCACGGCGGAGTTCAAGTTTACCGACGGTGACCTGCGGGTGTTCAGTGACACGACGAAGATTTTGCTGACACCGGTGGCGATCTTATTGCGCCTGCCGGAGATGCTCAACTCACCGATCGACTCTATGCACGCGAAGTTGAAGATCGAAAACGAGAGCATCCAGCTCGAGACTTGCGAGGTGAAAGGCAGCGTGTTTGTGGCCAGTGCCACCGGTGCGATTGCACTGGATGAAACCCTTGATGCATCGGCTCTGGATCTACCGGTGCAACTCTCCGTCCGGCGCGATGTCGCCGACAAGGCCGGCCTGATTCCCAAGGGTACTCCGTTGAGTGTGAAGTTCGTGAAGCTGCCGGACTTTGTGAAAGTGGGCGGTACCATCGGCGAGCCCAAGACGAAAACCAACAAGCTGGCAATCGTCGGGTTGCTGGGCCAGTCGGCCGCCGGTCTGCCCGGTACGATCGAAAACAAGGCCGCCGGTCTGCTCGAGAATGCCGCCAACCTGTTGGACGGGGAATTCATCGGGACCGATGCCAAGGACGCGTTGACCAATGGTGGCAACAATCTGTTTAACAATTTGAACTCCCTCATAGGCGGCGAGAAGGACGACAAAAAGAAGGATGCCGGGAAACAAAAACCGGTGAACCCACTCAACCTGTTCGGCCCGATTTTGTCTCCGAGGGAAAAACCAAAAAAGGGCGACAAGCCAAAGGAATAATTTGATGAAACAAATCACCGACTACCTCAAGGCCCACGAGCAGAGGTTCATCGACGAGCTGGTCGAGTATCTGCGTTTTCCAAGTGTCTCGGCGCAGAGTGTGCACAAAAAAGACATGACCGCCTGCGCCCGCTGGCTGGCCAATCACGGCAAATCGATCGGACTGAAGGCCAGGGTGCACAAGACTGACGGCCACCCGATCGTCACGCTGGCCACCCCGCGCAAGCGCACCGGCAGCCGGCCGCATTTTCTCGTCTACGGCCACTACGATGTGCAGCCGCCGGATCCGCTGGAGTTGTGGGACACCCCGCCTTTCGATCCGCAGATTCGTGGACGCAACCTGTACGCTCGCGGCGCGAGCGACAACAAGGGGCAGCACTTCGCCCACATCAAGGCGGTCGAGGCCTACCTCAAAACCGGCACCGAGTTGCCGTGCGAGCTGACGTTTGTCGTCGAGGGCGAGGAGGAGGTCGGCGGCGAGGCGCTGGTCGATTTTCTCAAACAAAAGAAGCGCGACCTCAAGTGCGACGGCGTGGTTGTTTCGGACACCGGCATGCCGGACCTCAAACACCCGGCGCTCACCTACGCCCTGCGCGGCGTCGCGGCGCTCGAGGTGCGGCTCGACGGTCCCGACCGCGACCTTCACTCCGGCATCTACGGCGGCTCAGTCGAAAACCCGGCGATGGCACTGAGCAAACTGCTCGCGCAAATGATCGACAAAAACGGCCGCATCGCCGTGCCCGGCTTTTATAACGACGTCGCCAAGCTCAGCGCCTACGAGCGCAAACAGATGGCCCGCGTCCCATTCAGCGAGGCCAAATACAAAAAACTACTCGGCGTGAAGGCGCTGTTCGGTGAGAAGGGTTTCACGCCCAATGAGCACCGCGCCGCCCGTCCGACGTTCGAGATTAACGGCCTGACCAGCGGTTATCAGGGCGAGGGCAGCAAGACCATCGTGCCAAGCCACGCCAGCGCCAAGATCACCATGCGTCTGGTCCCGCATCAGGACGCCGCGAAGATTCTTCGACTCGTCGCGCGCCACTTGAATTCACTTTGCCCGCCGACCATGCGCATGACAGTGGAGCTTGGCCACGTGGCCGATCCGTACATCGTCTCGCCCACCGGGCGCCTGGCCAAGGCCGCGCTCAAGTCACTCAAGTCCGCCTTTGGCCACGAGCCGGTGTTGCTGCGCGAGGGTGGCTCGATCCCGATCGTGGAGCACTTCGCGCGCATCCTCAAGGTCAACACCTACCTACTTGGCCTCGCATTGCCGGACGACAACCTGCATTCGCCGAATGAAAAAATGGACCTCGAGGTGTTCACGCGTGGCATCCAGATGAGCGCCAATCTCTGGACCGATTTCGCCGAGGCGTCGTGAGCGATCAAAACCAAACCAAGCGCTTGGCCAAGCGCGAGCCTCGTGCGCTCCACTCATAGCCATGACCGAGTCGCTGCTGGTTCACGAAATATATCTCAGCATTCAGGGCGAGAGTACCTTTGCTGGGTTGCCGTGCGCCTTTGTCCGGCTGACCGGCTGCGATCTGCGCTGCTCCTACTGCGATACGGTTTATGCGTTCAAGGGCGGCAAACCGATGCGCATCGACGACATCGTCCGCGAGTTGGAAAATCGGTGCGACTTTTTGGGTGAACCGGGGAACAAACTCCCGTTGGTGGAGATCACCGGCGGCGAGCCGATGCTGCAAAAAAACGTCCATCCGCTCATGCGCCGCCTGTGCGATGCGGGGTTGACCGTGCTCATCGAGACCAGCGGGGCGCACAATATCAGCGTGAGCGACCCGCGCGTGCGCCACATCATGGATTTGAAATGTCCCAGCAGCGGTGAATCCGACCGGATGCTCCCGGAAAACATCGCCCACCTAAAATCCACCGACGAGGTGAAGTTCGTCATCGGCACGGAGGAGGACTACGGCTGGGCCAAGGGGCTGCTCGCCACACACCGGTTGGCGGAGCGATGTCCCGTTTTGTTTTCGTGGGTGGCACCGCTCGAGGTGCATCAGCGCGACGAGTCGCTCAAGCCGGTCCCGGATGGGCACACGCCGATAAGCCGCCGTGATCTCGTCGAACGCATCACCCGCGACCGGCTGCCGGTTCGATTCCAGTTGCAGATGCACAAGTTCATCTGGCCGCCCGACGAGAAGGGCGTTTGATCCGTGAGCAACAAGGCCAACAAGACGATCGAGACCCTGCACCGCTACGAGTCGCGCAACGTCACGTTCATCGACCCCGATGGCTCGTGGCCGATCGTCTGGGAGCGGGCCAAAGGCATGCGCGTGTGGGATGACGCCGGGCGCGAGTACCTCGACTTTACCGCCGCGTTTGGTGTGGCTGCGGCCGGGCACGCCAACCCGCGAATCGTTGCCGCCGGGCAGCGGCAGATGGCCAGGCTGCTGCACGCGATGGGCGACGTTCACCCGCACGCGCTCAAGGCCGAGCTGGCGCGGGAGCTGAGCCGGCTGACCTTCGAGCGCTTGGCCAAGCGCACCGGCAAGACTGTGTTTTGCAATTCCGGCTTCGAGGCGGTTGAGGCCGCGCTCAAGACCGCCCACCTTGCCACCGGCCGCACAAAAATCATCGCTTTCGAGCGGGCGTATCATGGCCTTGGCTACGGCTCACTCAATGCAACCTGGCGCAGCGAATTTCGTTCGCCGTTCCGTCGGCAGCTTGGCGAGTTCGCCAGTTTCGTGCCGTTCCCGGAAGGGAAGGCCGACTTGGCCAAGCTGGAAAAACAACTCAACTCCGAATGCCGTCGACATAAGATTGGCGCCATCCTTGTCGAGCCGATTCAGGGCCGTGGCGGCACGAACATCCCCCCTGCCGGCTTCCTCAAGCTGCTCCGGAAAATCTGCAACAAACACGGTGCGCTGCTCATTTGCGACGAGGTTTACACCGGGTTCGGTCGCACGGGGCGTTGGTTTGCCTCGGAGCATTTTGGGATCGTGCCGGATGTGATCTGCCTCGGCAAAGCGCTCACCGGCGGGTTCCCACTTTCGGCCTGCGTCGGTCGTGCCGACGTGATGGATCGCGCGTGGCCGGAGTCCGATGGTGAGGCAATTCATACCAGCACGTTTCTTGGTCACCCTGTTGGCTGTGCGATGGCGCTGGCTTCGCTTCGTGAACTTGAGTCGAAAAAACTGGTGTCGCGCAGCGCGGAGATGGGGGAGCTATTCTTCGCGAAGTTGCGCCGCTTGGCCAAGCGGCTTGGCCAAGCGCGATGCCGCCCGCGCGGCCGTGGCCTCATGCTCGCGCTCGAGTTGTTCGACGAGGGCAAAACGGCCGAAGCAATCGCCTTGACTGTGACCAAGCGGCTGCTTGCGGAGGGCCTCATCCTGCTACCCGAGGGTGAGCCGGCGAATATCCTGTCGATCACTCCGCCGCTGACCATCGGCAAAACGCACATCGCCCGCTTTACCCATGCGCTTGGCCAAGCGCTGGAGGACGCCTACGCATGAAGCTTTCGGAGATTCGGAACATCCTACGCGAAGAGGACATTCAGTTGACCCGATCGCTTGGCCAAAATTTCCTGCATGATCAGCATCAACTTCGAAAGATCGTCGCCTTGGCCAAGCTCGATCCCGACGACAAGATTCTCGAGGTCGGACCCGGGCTGGGGCCATTGACCGATCCGCTGCTGCAGGCCGCCGGCCACGTGACCGCCATTGAGAAGGACCGCCGGCTGGTTGAACTGCTGAAGCAGCGGTTCGCGAATCGAGAGAATTTCATCCTCAAGCACGCCGACGCGCTGCGGGTTGTGCGCAAGACCGAACACGACTGGTCGCAGCACAAGCTGGTAGCCAACCTGCCGTACTCGATCGCCTCGCCGCTGATCATTGATCTGGCCTGGGGCGACGACCGACCGCAAGCGATGGTCGTGACATTGCAGCTTGAGGTCGTGCGCCGTCTCATGGCTGGGCCTGGCTCGAAGGACTACGGCGTGCTGACGCTGCTCACCGGCCTGCATTATCGGGTTGGTGAGTGGTTCGAGATTCCGCGAGGGTCTTTTTTCCCGGAGCCGAACGTCGACTCCGGCTGCATCGAGCTGCTACGGCGCGACGAACCGCTGCTGCCTCCGGCGCAATGTGGTGCGTTCAAGCGGATCATCAAGCGCGGTTTCTCCGAGCGCCGTAAGAAATTGATGAAACTACTCAAACACGACTGGCCGAAGGATGCGGTCGCGGCCGCGTTCGAGTCTCTGGGCCTCGACGAACAGATTCGCGGAGAGAAAGTTTCCCTCGATCAGTTCGCCGAAATGACACGACTCCTCACTCAGACCGAATCGCATGACTGAAGAAATATTTGATGTCGTTGATGCCGACGACCGGGTGATCGACCAACAGCCACGAAGCGAAGTGCACCGACTTGGCCTGAGACACCGGGCGATTCACCTGCTCGTCTTCAACGCCGATGGCGAGTTGTTCCTGCAAAAGCGGTCGATGAAAAAAGACTGCTTCCCCGGGACGTGGGACTCGTCCGCAAGCGGCCATGTCGACTCCGGTGAAAGCTACGACGCCTGTGCCCTGCGCGAGCCACGCGAGGAACTCGGTCTCGAGCTGGAAGCCGTGCCGGAACGCCTGTTCAAGTTAGATGCCTGCGAGGAAACCGGCCAGGAATTCTGCTGGGTTTACTGGCTTGAGCACGAGGGGCCATTCCAGCTCGACCCTGAGGAACTCTCCGATGGCGGCTGGTTTTCACCGGAAAAAATCAACGACTGGATCGCCAATGCCCCCGAGGAATTCGCCCCGGCCTTTATACTAATCTGGCAGCGTTACCGATAGGCCTAACAACGACATCACGGGAGTTTTGAGACCTGCATGCAGTAGGGGCAATAGTACTCCCCTGCCTTGATCTCATCCTGTTCAAGCTGCAGCGGGGTACTGCACTTTTCGCAGTTGATGAGGCCTTCCCTTTGTTTGCTTTCGACGACCGGTTCAGCCGGTTCGTCAACCGGCTCTTCCTCACTTGAGGGCGGTTCTTCCGTTTCGCTTTTCTCCTCCTCGACCGGTTCCTTCGTTTCGTCCTTGTAGAGATTGTTTTGCTTTTCCTTACCGACCGCATCACTGAACCAGGCGCTTTCCTCGTTTTGCCCCTTCAAGTGATCCACCTCCTGTTCGCAGTAGGGACAAAAGTACACTCCCGATCTTTGCTCTTCACCATCGAGCTTCAGGCTTTCGTTACAGTTGGCGCACCTTACATAAGCCGGAACTTTGAAGTAGCTCTCGATGTTACCCGGAATATACAACTGGGGTGGAGTATCCTCCTCGTCTTTTGCCTGCGGGTCGGCGCCAATTTTCAAAAGGTATTCGGTGACCAGATTCCTGCAATTCACTGCGGAGATGTGCAGAGGTGTTGAGCCTGTATTGGTCCTGGCGTTAAGGAGTTTTCTGACTGCTTCAGGCGGTTCAACAGCCTCTTCCTCCTCCCCTTCCTCAGATTCACCAATACTTGTTTTCCCAATCGAATCCAACTCAGGGTGGGTCCACGATTTGGGTGCAATTGTTTTTAAAATAAGATGGGCTATTTCCAGTTGACCGTACATGCACGCGAGATGAAAAGCTGTATTGCCGTTCATGTCCTTTTGATCGATCACGGAGATGCCTTCACCGGCCTTTAGTATTTCGATGATTTTCTTCGCTGAATACAAATCATCCATGAATGCCGCCATGTGCAGCGGTGTCCCCTCGTATTTACCCTTGGCACCGAGTTCGGGCTCCAACTTGAAAAGGATTTCTTTGGAAATCTCATCACTCCGCTTGAAGATGCTCACATGGAGCGCTGTCCTGTTGTCGCTGTTGCGGGAGTTGATCTCTGCCCCGGCCTCCACGTGCTGCTTGAATAGATGAGGTTGATTACTCTCAATGCTATTGAACATCTCTTTGTTGTAATCCACCATGACTATTCAACGGATAAATAAGTTCAGCTTCTCGTTTCGAAAACTGTT
This sequence comes from Verrucomicrobia bacterium UBA6775, assembly GCA_002453165.1. GTDB lineage: Bacteria > Verrucomicrobiota > Verrucomicrobiia > Limisphaerales > UBA1096 > UBA1096. Next base: position 29,891 of record DKGH01000201.1, on the reverse strand, counting down.
TGTGTTGTTCTCAGCATAGGCGTCGCCACATAAATGCTTTATTAGGCTAGCCGTCCAAGGAAGTTTAGCACACGATTTTGAAACAAAAACTAATTTATAAAAATAATAATACAAAATATTATTTCCACTGGGAATGATGCCTTGTTTTGGCTTTATTGACATCATTCCCCGTTTATTTGACACTCCGGTGCGTGAACTTTTTCTCATCTTGTTTGCAGCTTTTGCTCAATTCAACACTGGTTTTTTTCGCTCTTTTAACGTTTGAAAAAAAGGCGATGGCTGACTGGACCGAGTTTCGCGGGCCGCTTGGCACGGGGCACATCCCCGGTGGCCAGATGTTGCCCAGCGAGTGGAGCGAATCGAAAAACATCGACTGGAAAGTGGCACTGCCGGGCCGTGCCTGGTCATCCCCGGTCATCTCCGGCGACACCATTTGGCTGACGACTGCCGACGAAAAAGGCCACAAGCTTACCGCGCTCGCCGTCGATGCCGGGAGCGGTGAGATTGTTTTTGAAAAACAGCTGTTCCACATCGAGAAACCTCAGTACGCGCACAAATTCAACACCTACGCATCGCCGACGCCGATTATCGAGGGTGACCGGGTTTACCTGACATGGGGCTCGCCCGGAACGGCCTGTCTCGATGCCAACACGAAGAAGGTGCTTTGGAAACGGGACGACTTTGAGTGCGATCACTTTCGCGGTTCCGGTTCGTCGCCGATCATTCACGGCAACCTGTTGATCCTCACCTTCGACGGCGCCGATCTGCAGTACATGGCCGCGCTCGACAAGCGCACCGGCAAGACCGTCTGGCGCACCGAGCGCAGCGTGGATTTTCAGGACCTCGGCGCGGACGGCAAACCATTTCGCGACGGCGACATGCGCAAGGGCTACTCGACACCGCTCGTCATCAGGCACGGCGGCAAGACGCAGTTGATCAGCATTGGCGCGATGGCATGCTACGCGTATGAGCCTGAGACCGGAAAGGAACTTTGGCGCATCACCGAGCGGGCGCAGCACTCCGCCAGCACCCGGCCAGTGTACGGGCACGGGCTGCTGTTTTACCCGACCGGTTTCGCCAAGGGCCAACTGCTCGCCGTCGATCCCGGGGCAAAGGGCGAGGCGGCCGACACCCACATCAAGTGGCGGCTCAAGCGCAGTGTCTCCAACAAGCCGTCGATCCTGCTGATCGGTGACCACGTTTACATGATCGCCGACGGCGGCGTGGCCAGTTGTGTGGAGGCTAGGACCGGCAAGGTCGCCTGGAGCGAGCGAGTCGGCGGCAACTACTCTGCCTCACCGATCACCGACGGGAAACGCATCTTCTTTTTGAGTGAAGAGGGCAAGACCACCGTCGTTGCGGCCAAGCCGGAATTCAAGGTGCTGGCCACCAACCAGCTCGACGGCGGATTCATGGCTTCGCCGGCTGTGCACAGGGATGCGCTGATCCTTCGCACCAAGACCCACCTCTACCGGGTCGCGAATAAAAAGTAGGCCAGGCACAAAAAAGGGACTCACGTGGAGTCCCTTCAAAATTCTTTGCCGCCGCTCAGGCTTCCGGCTTTTTCCAGTTGCGCTTGGGCGGTTTGGTCACGAGCCCCTTCTTGATCGCCTTGGCCGTGACGCGGATGTACTTCACCTCGCCATCGACCACCGCCTTGACGCGCTGAAGGTTGGGCAGGAAACGGCGCTTCACCACTTTGGTGACGTGCATGCCGATACCGCCCTTTTTCTTGGCCTTACCGCTTCGGCGGATGCGACTCCCTGTGACGGGACCGGTTCCTGTTAATTCGCAAACTCTGGACATTTTATGCCTCCCCTCCTCAAAAGGGGCCGGAAAAACTAATGGAAAAAGCAGCCCTGACAAGCTCTTTTTTCAATTTCATTGGCAAACTTATGGGTAGACTTTGATATTAAATAATGATATTTTTGGATTTGGTATAACCAATATTGCCTATGAAAATGAATTGCCCAAACTGCGATCAGCATCTGGATATCCCGGATGAGTTGGCGGGTCAAACGATCGACTGTCCCGCTTGTGGTGAAAATTTTGCCGTTGAAAACGCCGCATCTGAGGTACCGGAATCGGGCCAATCGAAGTTAAAATTCGCCCAATCTCCAAAAAAACCGGGCCTTTCGAAAAAACAGATTTCCCAACAGCAGTCCCGACAAGCTGGCCCATCGGAGGACGTCCTCCGGGGTCTGAGCGAGGACATCAGCAAAGGCTCCCCGACCGCCATGCACCTCGCTAGCCAGTTGGGCGGCACCAGCACCCCTTTGAGGGAGACCGCCGCCAGCTCGTTTTCCGGCCCAGTGACAAAGGTACTGATCGGTGTGGGGATTGCGTTGTTCATCCTGTTTCGCATGGGGGGCGGCGCGGGAGGGTGCATGATGGGGAGTACCGCGAAAATGCAAAATGAACTC
>DKGH01000201.1:0-27070 GCA_002453165.1 Verrucomicrobia bacterium UBA6775 | reverse complement strand
GGTGAAGTTGTGGCCAAGGCGGTCACCAAGCTCAAAAAACTCAACATCACCAAGTTGGATGACGAGTATCAGACTGCGATCAAGGACTATATCGCTGCGCTGCAAAAATGGAGCGTCGCGCTCAAGCGGGGTGATTTCGTTAAAGCGGATCAGTACGATGACGAACGACTGGACGCTACATTCCGACTCAACGAGATCATGAAAAGAAAAGGGAGATACAATTAAGGGGCGGGAGCCGTCCCCGGGTCGTGACGCCGCCTCGCTTTTGGGTCATCCTCCCCGCACATGATTCTTCGACTGCTGACTGGCATGGGGCTTTTGTCGCTTGGCCAAGCGCTTGGCCAAGCGGAGCCGGCGGACGACTTGCGCGTGCTGGAGGGCGACCAACGGCAGGTTCTCTGGAACGTTCTCATCAATCAAAGTCGCCAACTGGATCAACAACGGGCCAAGCGCCTGGCTAGGGCGCTCGAGTCTCCGGACGCCCTTGAACAGCACTTGGCCAAGCTCCGGGAAAACTACCGGGGCGCCCTCGGCCGGTTCCCTGAGAAAACACCGCTCAGCGCCCAAGTCACCGGGCGGTTGGACGGCGGCAGTTACCGTGTGGAAAAGGTGCTGTTCGAGAGCCTGCCCAATCACCATGTCACCGCGTTGCTGTATCTGCCGGAGAAGGGCAGTGGCCCCTGGCCCGGTGTATTGTTCGCATGCGGCCACTCCGCCAATGGCAAGGCGCACACGGCATACCAGACCGCCTGCGCGTTGATGGCACAAAACGGCTTTGTTGTGCTGAGCTACGATCCGATCTCGCAGGGCGAGCGCACACAGCAACCGAAGGCGCGCCGGTATGGCACGACCACACACACGCTGCTCAACCACGGCTCGCGACTGGTTGGCCGCAGTGTTGTCTGGTACTCGGCATGGGACGGCGTGCGCGCGATCGATTATCTGCTTTCCCGCCCCGAGGTCGACCGCTCGCGGCCGATCGGCATGACCGGCACCAGCGGTGGCGGCACGCAGACCACATTCCTCATGGCGCTCGATGACCGCATCGGCCCGGCGGCACCGTCGTGCTACACCATGCAGCGCACCGATAAGTTCACCGGCAAAAGTGGGCCGTCCGACGGCTGCCAACACCTCGCCTGCGAGGGGCTGCACGGCATCGATCACATTGACTACACGCTGATGCGGTTTCCCCGTCCGACCCAGATTCTCGCGGCGACCGAGGATTTTTTTGAGATCGATTCCACCCGCGAAACGGTGCGTGACGCCCGGGCCGTTTTCTCCACGCTTGGTCGGGCTGAACGCTTTGGCTACCACGAGGCCGAGGCGAAACACGGCATGCATGTTGGCCACCGGCAGGAAGCCACACGTTGGATGTTGCAGTGGCTTTACGGCGAGCCGTTTTCCGTGATCGAGCCGGCGGACATCCGACTGTTCAGCGATGCGGAATTGCAGGTGACGCAAAGTGGGCAGGTGTACCGGGAGTTTGAAAACGAGGAGGACATCGCGGCGATAAACCTGCGGCTGGCCAAGCGGCTGGAAGCCAAGCGCAAGCAGTTTTGGAAGGGCGACAAAGCAATGGCTCTGGCCAAGGTGCGGGAGTTAATCGGCCTGCCGGAGACACGGCCCAAGGCCACAGTACGGCGCAAAGGCCGGTTCCAAAACGACTGGGCGCAGGTGGACAAATTTGTGTTTCAACAACCGGACGGGATGCCGGTTCCGGCGTTGCTTTTCCGTCCACCGAATCACGGCAACAGGCGGCTGGACGCCGTCATCATCGCTGATGGTCGCGGCATGAAACGGGTGGCGGAGTCGACGCTCGTCCACGAGTTTTTGAATGAAAAAACGGCGGTGTTCACCGTGGACCTGCGAGGGTTCGGTGAGACACGCGACGCCGGCAGCAACGCAAAGTATCAAAGTCACTCACACCGCACGGCCAACGTGGGCACGCACATCGGGCGTCCGCTGTTGGGCCAACGCGTGGGAGACCTTTTATCGGTGGTCGATTTTTTGGAGGACGTCGGCAGTGACCGCGTGGGGGACATCAGGATGGCTGGCATCCACGCGGCCACCCCTGCGGCGCTGCACGCTGCTGCCCTTGACGATCGGGTTCAGCGGACCATCCTGCAGCAATCGCCGGTGAACAGTTGGGTGGACGATGTGGTGGCCAAGCCGCTTCGCAGTGACATGGTCGACCATGTCGTCCCCGGCGCCCTCCGCTGGTACGACCTCAGCGATTTGGAGTTCACCCTCAAGGATCGTCTTTGGAAGTAGTCGATTTGGGGTTGCTTGGCGGCGGGTGGGAGGTAGCCTCGCCGGGACCCGTTAACGAATGAAGCGCTCGGTTCTCACAACTTGCCTGCTGGTCTCGACGCTGATGCTGCATGTCAGCGCCCGCGCCGATGCCGCTCTTGGCCAAGCGAACGCCCCGGTGCAGTCGCACTGGTCATTCCAGAAACCAAGCGAGCCGGCAGTGCCAGGTGTGCGCGACAGCACTTGGCCAAGCGCGGAATCCGCTGCGTGGGCACGGACGCTCCCACGCTCGGTGGCGTGGACCCTAAACAGGCATTGTTCACCTACTGGATGTTGGGCACTCAGGGCATGGTTGGAGTCGAGTTTCTGACAGGGCTTGGCCAACTGCCGGCCAAGGCGGTTTTCCTCTTTGCACCGGTGAAAATAAAGGGCTGTCATGGTGGCCCCGGGCGTGCGATCGCGTTGTATTAAACCCCATATCCGCTTGGCCAAGCGCTTGGCCAATACACGAAAAACCGGGTAAATTGGGTTGGCGTGCGGTGGTTTTTCTCCGTAGGATTTCCTTTGTCCGTAGTGTTATGAAATTTTCTGATCACGAACGTGCCGTGCGCCGAATGATGCGTGCGCCGAAAACCCGGCGCGAGATGCTTAAGCAGTTGGGAGCCGGCATGGGCACCATTGGCCTGGCTGGGTTGATGGCCGACAAGGGGTTGCTCGCCCCGGCCGCGCAGGCGTCCACCTCGCCACTCGCGCCCAAGACGCCGCACTTCGCGCCTAAGGCCAAGCACATCATTCAGTTGTTCATGCCGGGTGGCCCGTCGCAGGTCGACACGTTCGACCACAAGCCGGCGCTCACGGAGCACGCCGGCAAACGCCCGAGTCTTGTTGATCGCAAGACGCTGCGGAACACGAAGAACGGCCTGATGCCCTCGCCGTTTGGCTTCAAGCAGTACGGCCAGAGCGGCAAGTGGGTCAGTGATATTTTTCCCGAGGTGGGCAAGATGGTGGACGACATTTGTTTCGTCCACTCGATGCACACCGACATCCCGGAACACGCCGGGGCGATCATGATGATGAACGTCGGGCACATTCAGCCAAACCGCCCAAGTCTCGGCTCATGGCTGGCCTACGGGCTGGGCAGTGAGAGTGATAATCTTCCCGGGTTCGTCGCCATGTCTCCCCGTGCCCAGCCACGTGGCAAGCTTGCCAACTGGGGCAGCTCATTTCTCCCCGGTGCCTACGCCGGCTCGTACGTAAACATCGGCAGCATGAAGCCGGATGCCGTGATCGCCGACCTTAAAAACGGCAGCCTCAACCGCAGCGAGCAGCGCAAGCAGGCCGATCTTTTGGCCAAGCTAAACCGGGGGTTCCTCGCGCGTCGCGAAAAGGACGCACAAATTGAAGCTGGTATCGAGGCGATGGAGATGGCCTTCCGCATGCAGTTCAGCGTGCCGGACGTGTTTGATATCTCGAAGGAAAGCCAGGCCACGCGCGACCTGTACGGCGACAGCGAGTATGCCAAGGGCTGCCTCATCGCCCGGCGCCTCGTGGAGCGCGGTGTGCGTACGGTGCAACTTTCGCACTCGATCGACGGCTACGACATTGCCTGGGACACCGGGCATGGCGACATCAAGGGCGGTCACGCCCGCCTGGCCAAGGCCTGTGATCAGGGGATTGCCGCACTGCTCAAAGATCTCAAGACCCGTGGCCTCCTCGATGAGACGCTCGTTGTCTGGGGTGGTGAGTTTGGCCGCGCACCAACTTCCGAGGGTAAAAACGGCCGCGACCACGATCACTACGGCTTCACCGTCTGGATGGCTGGTGGCGGCGTGAAACCCGGCTACAGCTATGGCGCCACTGACATGTTCGGCTGCTCGGCCGTCGAGAACCGTGTCCACGTCCACGACCTGCACGCGACCATTCTCAATCAGATGGGACTCGATCACGAGCAACTGACCTACCGTTACAGCGGCCGCGATTACCGGCTCACCGATGTCCACGGCAAGGTCGTCAAGGACGTCATCGCCTAGCCGACGTCATGGCTTGCGGTCGTGCATTGTTGAAACGTCCCTGGCTGCTCATCCTGTTTGCCGCCCAACTGGCTGCCCAATCGGCGCCGGATTTTCAGCGCGACGTTCGGCCGATATTGGCCGGGCATTGTTTCAAGTGTCACGGGCCGGACGAGAAAACCCGCAAGGCCGATCTGCGGCTGGATGTACGGCCGGAGGAGGACGCGTTCGCCCGCTTGGCCAAGCGCATCGACCACCCCGATCCCGACGAATTGATGCCGCCGCCCTCGGCCAAAAAACCGCTGTCCGCCGCCCAAAAAAAGGTGCTTCAGAAATGGGTGCATGCCGGTGCCGGGTACACTGAGCACTGGGCGTTCATCCCGCCAAAGGCCAAGCCGTTGCCGAGGGTGAACCAGACCGACTGGCCCCGGAACGACATTGACCATTTCGTTTTGGCCCGGCTTGAGGGAGCCGGAAAACCCCCTTCAATTGAGGCCGATCGTTACCGGTTGATTCGTCGCCTGTCGCTCGATCTCATCGGCCTGCCGCCCACGCCGGGCGAGGTTCGGGAATTCGTGGAGGACACACGGCCGGATGCCTACGAGCGACTGGTGGATCGACTGCTCGACCGGCCGGAGTACGGCGAGCATTGGGCGTCGTCGTGGCTCGACCTCGCGCGTTATGCCGACACGAACGGTTATGAGAAGGATCGCCCGCGAACCATCTGGCCGTGGCGAGACTGGGTGATCCGCGCCATCAACGACGACATGCCGTTCGATCAATTCACCGTCGAACAGATCGCCGGCGACATGCTGCCGGGCGCCACATTGTCGCAGCGCGTGGCCACTGGTTTTCATCGCAACACGATGGTCAACGAGGAGGGCGGCATCGATCCGCTCGAGTTTCGATTCTACGCGATGGTTGATCGCGTCAACACCACCGGCACCGCCTGGCTTGGCCTCACGCTGGGCTGTGCGCAGTGTCATACGCACAAGTTCGACCCGGTACCGCACCGGTCGTACTATGAGCTGATGGCGTTCATGAACAACACGGCCGAACCGGAGCTGCCGCTGTTCACGCCGGAGCAGAAAACCAAAAAGGAATCGGTCGAGAAACAAATTCGCGAACAACTCTCGTCGCTCGCGGTCGACAACGCCAAGTACGAGGCTTGGCTCAAGAAAGAACGGGCGACCGCCGTTCCGTGGCAAACCATCGTGCCCACAAAAATGAACGCGAGCATCGGCTGGCTGGAGCTGCTCGAGGATCAATCCATTTTTGCCAGTGGCGACACGCGCAAGCACGACACCTACGAGCTTGAGTTTAACGATCTGCCCGAGGGGATCACCACGCTGCGACTCGAGGCGTTGCCGGATGCGCGTCTACCCAAGGGCGGTCCCGGCCGCGCATATTACGAGGGGCCGAAGGGCGATTTTTTCCTGAGCGAACTCAGGCTCATCGCGGACGGCCAAGCGGTGAAATTGGAATCCGGCTCGGAAAACCATGCCAAGCAATGGATCGGCAGCGGCAAACCCGGCGCGATGGCTGCTCTGGACGGCGACCTGCAGACCGGCTGGTCTGCCAGCGGGCGCGAGGGCAAGTCCAGTCAGGCCGTTTGGCAATTGGCCAAGCCGCTCACAGCCAGCTCGCTCACGGTGCAAATGGATTTCAGCCGCCACTACTCCGCGAGCCTTGGCCGGTTTCGCTTCTCGGTGGCCAAGCGCGACAAGGCGCCCAAGGCAAAGGAACTGCCCGGCGACATCGAGGCCCGCTTGGCCAAGCCGGCCGATGCGCTTGGCCAAGCGGACCACGACGCCCTCCGCGCACACTACATCGAGACCACCGGCGACGCGGCCGAGCTTCGGAAACCGATTGAGGCACTTCGCCGGGGCATCCCCAAGCCGCCCACCACACTCGTGATGCATGAGCGCCCGGCAAACCGTGTTCGCCCGACGTACCGCCATCATCGCGGCGAATTCCTTTCCTCTCGCGAAACGGTTCTGCCGAAAGTGCTGCCGTTCCTGCCGCCCCTCGCGAAGGAACTGCCGCGCAACCGGCTCGGCTTTGCCCAGTGGCTGGTTGACCCAGCCAATCCGCTCACGGCCCGTGTCACCGTCAACCGGCTGTGGGCATCCATTTTTGGTGAAGGCATCGTGCGTACGACGGAGGATTTTGGTTACACCGGCGCTTCCCCCACGAATCCGGAGTTGCTCGACTGGCTTGCACTGGAATTCATCCGGCAGGGTTGGTCTCAGAAAAAACTGCTTCGGCTCATGGTCACCAGCGCCACCTATCAGCAGCGAGCCGGGACGGAGTACCGCCTGAGCGCGGAGCAGATTCGTGACTCTCTCCTGAGTGTCAGCGGCCTACTGCATCAGCGGATCGGTGGGGCGAGCGTGTTCCCGCCGCAACACGGCAGCATCGGCGAGGGCATCTACGGTGGCGGCGGTTGGAAAGCCAGCTCAGGCGCGGATCGTTATCGACGGAGCCTATACACCTACCGTAAACGCTCGATGCCCTATGCGATGCACGACACGTTTGATGCCCCCAGCCATGAAACCTGCGTGGCGCGCCGTGAAATCTCCAACACCCCGTTGCAGGCGCTGACGCTGCTGAACGACCCCCTCCCCATCGAGGCCAGCCAAGCACTTGCCCAATGGGCGGTGCAACAGTCGGGGGATCGGGCGGCTGTTTCGAAGGCGTTGTTTGAGCGATGTCTCTCTCGTCCGCCCGATGCCGGGGAACAAAAGATCGTGGTGGATTATTTCGAAAAAACGCTTCGACGATTTGAGTCCGGCGAAATTGATGCCGCCAAAGTGGCCGGCCCCGGCTCCGGTGACACAAATAAAAGAGCTGCATGGACCGCCCTGTCCCGTGCACTGCTAAACACACACGAATTCATCACCCGCAACTAAGGATGAATAAAACGAATCAAACGGACTCGCAGGCTCGTCCTTCCAATTCCCCGGAGATTACGCGGCGGCACTTCTTTGGGGAATGCGGTTATGGGGTGGGCAAGATTGCTCTGGCCGGGTTGTTGACCGGGGCGCTTGGCCAAGCGCGGGCGCGCACCCACTTTGCGCCCAATGCCAAGCGGGTGATTCATCTTTTCCAGGCCGGCGCACCGAGCCAGCTGGAGCTGTTTGATAACAAGCCCAAGCTGAAACAGCTCGAGGGCAAACCGCTGCCACCCTCGGTGATCGGCGATCAGCGTTATGCTTTTATCCAACGCGATGCCGCCGTGCTGGGGCCGCGGTTTGGCTTTGCGCGACACGGCCAATGTGGCGCGGAGTTGTCCGACAAACTGCCGCACTTGGCCAAGGTCGTTGATGACATCGCCATCATCCGGTCGATGCACACGGATCAGTTCAATCACGCGCCCGGGCAGATTTTTTTCAACACAGGCTTTGCCCAGCCCGGCAGACCGTGTCTCGGTTCGTGGCTCAGCTACGGCCTCGGTGCCGAGACCAGCAATCTGCCGGCTTTTGTTGTGCTGTCCACCGGCGGCGGTATCAGCGGTGGCTCGGCGTTGTGGTCGGCCGGGTTTATGCCAGGCAAGCATGCCGGCGTGCGCTTTCGCAACTCGGGCGATCCCATCCTCAATGTGAGTCGACCCGAGGGCGTGGATGCCCAGCTTCAGCGTGACTCGATCGACCTGATCGGCGCGCTCAATCGGCGACGATTGGAGATTGAAAACGACCCCGAAATCGCCACACGCATTAACAGCTACGAGATGGCGTATCGGCTTCAGGCCAGCGCGCCGGAGTTGATGGATCTAAAAAGCGAAAGCGCGGAGACGCTCAAGCTCTACGGCGCTGACCCGGCTAAGCCGTCGTATGCCCGTGCCTGTCTGCTCGCGCGGCGCATGATTGAGCGCGGCGTGCGTTGCGTGAATATTTACCACTCAGGCTGGGATGCCCACTCCAACGTTGCGGGCAACGTGACCAACAACGCACGCACCACCGATCAGGCCAGCGCGGCGCTGATCACTGATCTCAAGCGGCGTGGTCTGCTGGAGGATACGTTGGTTATTTGGGGGGGCGAATTTGGTCGTACGCCAATGGTGGAGAGCAACCCCACGCTAAATCGATCGCAGGGTCGCGATCATCATCCGCAGGCGTTCAGTCTTTGGATGGCCGGCGGCGGTGTGAAGGGCGGTGTCACCCTCGGCGCCACTGATGAACTTGGCTTTCACATCACCGATCGCCCTGTGCATATTCACGACCTGCAGGCGACGATTCTTCACCTGCTTGGTCTGGATCACGAGCGGTTGACATTCCACCACGGAGGCCGCGACTACCGCCTCACTGACGTACACGGAAAGTTGATCAGAGAGATTTTCACTTAAAAACAGCACGCAATGAAATTATGAGTTCTATTGCTTACGCCTCTTATAAATAGTTTATTTATTTCAAATGAAAGTTTTTTGCCTTGGAGCTGCAGGAAAAATAAGCCGCGAATCAGTTCTTGATCTTCTTCAATCTGATAGAGTGGAAAGAGTCACAATCGGTGACAATAACGAGTCGGCGGGGCAGGAAGTACTCGCTTGGCTAGAAGACGACCGGGTTGACTTCGTCAAAGCCGATGTATTTCATTCAGATAAAACAACAGCCTTAATCCAGAATTATGATCTAGTTATGGATGGCACACCGATTTCTATTAATCACGAGTCTACTAAATGTATCGCACAGGCTGGTGTGCACGGCGTAAACCTGAATGGCACAGGGCCTGAGTTTGCCTTTCATAATGAATTTCTCAAGTCGGGCAAAACATACGTGCCAGGCTTCGGCATGACGCCAGGTATTACAAATGTTATGGCTCGTTATGCATACGATCGACTCGAAACGATTGACTCCATTCGAATTAGTCACGGGGCGTTCCGCCCGTTTGCCTTCTCGCCGGCGATCACTGAGACAACCCGTATCGAATATGAGCCCAATCTTGAAAGCAGAATTGTTTTTGAAGATGGCGAGTTTAAGCAGGTTGAGCCATTTGCACGGCCGCTAAATGTCACTTTACCTGAGCCATTTGGTACGCATACACAATACATCATTCCGCATGCCGAAACCCAGACGATCCCCAAGTCCTTTAAGGAAAAAGGAGTGCGCTTAGTTGAAGTTCGAGGGACTTGGCCGCCTAAAAACATGCAGCTGTTAAGTGCGCTATATGACTGGGGCTTTCTGGATAACAAAACGGTGAATGTGGATGGAGCTGAAGTGGGGGTGATGGATGCAATCGCAAGTTATCTGCTTCAATCCGAGCAGGGAACCACTACCCAGCTATACGGGTATGCCCTACATGTCGAGGTTTCAGGAACGGAGAATGGTCAGCCAATTTGTTACACACTTACAAGTACCCATCCGGCTTCAGATGGATCGGTTTTAGGCTGGGAAAAACTTCGAGCTTATACTCGCTCTGTCGGTATCCCGATGTCGATTGCCGCCCAGATGATATTTGATGGCCAGGCCACCGCTGTGGGTGTCGTGGCTCCGGAGCTCGCTTTTAATCCTGAGATAGTGTTCGCCGAACTGGGGAAACGGCAAATTGAAATTCACATTGACAAACAGGTGGGTGCCTAACCCTCAACCACTTTAAGCCAGTTTTGCAATTCAGTTGATTTGGCGTTTTGAAGGAAGCGGTTGAGATGCTTAATTCCATAGGCATGAAAGTCCACATCCAGTGTTGAAATACCGATCTGCACATAAGCCCACATTGCCTCACGAAGATCAGATAGAACGCGCAGCAGATGAAGTTGCGCCATCTCCGCTGTGCTCGGCTTCCTGCCCAAATACGATTCCATAAATATGGTACAAGCGGTTTCATCCATGCAGAAGTTGACTGCGCAATTTCCCAGGTCAACGTAGGGGTGGCCCATGCCAGCGTATTCCCAGTCGAGGAGGTAAAGTTGATCTCTGCTTTGGAGAAAATTCGCCGGAAGCAGGTCGTTGTGGCATGGAACTGAAACTTTCTCGCAGTTCCCCATCGTGCTAATAATTTTAGCTGAGAATTCCAAAGCCTCGCTGAGTTTATCCGGATGGGTGACATTGAAGCGTTTGGCGGTAGCGATGTAGTCGTTGATCACTGACGGGAGATTAAATACGCCTGGAACCTCTGGCGCTGAATGCAGTTGGTGAAGCAACCTAGCCACGTTACGGATTGTCGCAAGGTCATTTGTGTCGATTGGGAAACCTTCTACGAAACGGGTGAGAAGAATCTCGTGCCCGGATAGGAAGGAAACCGGCTCCGGTGCGATGCCGATCTCCCAGGCCGCAAGTGAAATCGCATGCTCGGTTTTTCGATCGATACCGAACTTTTCGGTGTCTTTACCGGGTAAACGGGCTACAAATTTTTCGCCTTCATCGGTCTCGATGAGGAGATTTTGGTTTGTCAGTCCACCTGAAATGGGGTTGAGCTGATATGTACCCCAACTTGGAAATTCAGCATCTAGTATCTTCCTAGCCTGTTCTATAGAAATCATGCATGAATAATGCAGCTTGGCCAAGCGCTTGGTCTAAATATTCTCCTTTGGGGCATGGGTATCCTCCCCGACCGGTTTCTTCGCCCCTGATGGTGGCTCAACGATGACGACCGGTATTGGGTAGCGCAATTTCATCACCTCGTCCACCACGACCTCGATTGTGTATACGCCGGGGGCCTCGAACTGTGTTCCGGCAAACACCGCGACATTGGTCGCACAGTGCGCCGGGTCACGGAGGGCGAACTTGGTTTCGCACTTACGCATGACGGTTTCCTGGTCGGGTGCGATGAGCCGGATATTTTCGTGAAACTCACCCACGCCGGCCACCCAGCGGGTGAAGACGCACAGTTTGCCGGCGACAATCGGCAGCTTGGGCACGCGGATGGCACCGATGATGCCCAGCGCGATGAAGTTGCCAGTGACCTCCTGCCGTACGTCTTCGCACAGCACGGAGCATTGCAGGTCGGGAAGGATTCGGGATGCTTGCATTTAAATGGTTTGATTGCCTTTTCCGGTTTGTTGTTCCGCGGCGCGGACGGTGTTGCGCATGAGCATGGCGATGGTCATCGGACCGACACCTCCCGGATTGGGTGTGATTTTCCCGGCGACCGGCTGCACGGCGGGGAAGTCCACATCGCCCACGAGCCGATAGCCTTTTTCGGCGGCTGGATCATCGACGCGATTGACGCCGACGTCGATCACGGTTGCGCCCGGCTTGACCATGTCGGCCTTGACGAACTCGGCCACGCCCATCGCCGCGACGATGATGTCCGCCCGGCGGCAGTGCTCCGCGACATCGCGGCTGCGCGAGTGGCAGAGCGTGACGGTGGCATTGGCGTGCTTATATTTCTGGCAGAGGATCGCCGTCATCGGTTTGCCGACGATGTTGCCCCGGCCAAGGACCACGACCTCGGCACCTTCCACCGACACACCGGAGCGGATGAGCAGCTCGTGAACCCCGCCGGGAGTGCACGGCACGAATCCGCCGCCCTCGCCCAGCATCAATTTGCCGACGTTTACCGGGTGAAATCCGTCAATGTCTTTCCCCGGCGAAACGGTTGAGAAAACACGGGTCTCGTCAATGTGCCCCGGCAGCGGCGCCTGCACCAGCACGCCGTGCACGCTGTCGTCGGCATTGAGTTTTTCGAGCAACTCGATCAGCCCGGCTTCGGGGGTGTTTTCCGGCAGGACGGTGGTTTCGGAACGGATACCCAGCTTGGCTGCGGTGCGTTCTTTCATGCCGACGTACACGCGCGACGCCGGATCCTCGCCCACGCGAATGAAAACCAGGCACGGCTCCACGCCGTCTGCCTTCAGGGCAGCGACACGGGCTTCGGTCTCCGCGTGGACCTCCTTGGCGATCGCGCGGCCATCGATCAAATTATCCAATGACATCAGGGAACGGTCTTGAGGGTGCGCACATCGAGCAGCGGCAGCGAGGGCCAACGGGGATCGACCGCTTCCACACCGGTCAGGATCACCTTGCGATTGCGCAGCATGTTCATCAGTCGTTCAAACGTGATCGGCTCCTCTTCGTCATCCGCCACTTTCAGCGGGGTTTCGTCTGACGAGAACAGGTAATTCAGAGTGCGGCCTTTTTCGTCCACCAATTCGTAGCGGCTCGGGGCGCGGGGGCTTCGGAAGAACCGGCGCTTGATTTTGCCTTCGCGTGTGACGATGCGCGGCGGTGGGACTGGCAGTTCCTTTTTCGTGGTGACGGGTGCGGGATCCGGCTTGATTTCCTCGGCGTCCTCCGGATTGCCGGCCGGTGGTTTGTTTGTGTCTGCACCCTCCTCCACGACGACCACCTCGGGCTCCGGAACATCCGGCATGTCGTTGGTTGTGGGTGCCTCCGTGGTCTCGGTGGTTTCAGTCTTTTCGGTTGAGACCTCTGTGGTGGCGGTTTCTTCGGTTGATTCCGTGTTGGCTGGTTTTTCCTCGGTGGTCTCGGTCACCTCAGTGGTTTCTTCGGTCGTTTCTTCCACCTTTTCCGTCGACTCTTTAGTCGTTTCGGTGGTTTCCGTGTTTTCTGTCGACTCGGTTTTCTCCTCCTCAACGGTATCGGCCACCCCGCCGATTCCAACAAAACTGGCTGCGACAAATGCGTGGGCGCCTTCCGGATGCTCGATCTCGATCCAGTCGCCGGAGGTCCGTTTTTCCTTCACCTCATCGTCCTTGGCCAAGTGGGCTACGATGCTGAACCGTTCGCTTCCCCCGGCACGGACGTTGAGCTTGTTGGCGGTCACCTTGCCTTCCTTGACAAAGGCCATGTGCACCCAGGTTTGGCCACCGGCTGGCATGGCGATCTTGAGCCACTCGGCCGGCTCGCCTTCCTTCGGTGGATCAATCTTCACTGTGGCCAGCACGGTCACCGTATCTTCCTTCCGGAGTTGCGTGACTCGCTCGCCGATCAGGCTGGCCCGGGCACGAACGTTAACTCGATCAGCGGTCACCTTGCCGGATTTCGGGGGGGTGATATCGGTGACGACGCTCTTCGCTGACACGGCTGAAAGCGCGACCAGCCATGCGAGCGCGGGGAGGATGAGACGGCCAAGAGATTTCATTGGACGCCGAGTGTGGAACGTCCCCGAACCCGTGTCAATTCCGGCGATGGCTTTCCTTTGTTTTACCGGCGGAGTGCAGGCAGGAGGCGATTTCGGCCTGGCTCAGGACGCGCCATTTGCCGCGCGGCAGCTCGCCCAGTTTCACTGGCCCTACCGCGATGCGCTGCAACCGCAACACCCGATGTCCAAGCGCTTTGAACATCCTGCGGATCTCCCGGTTTTTCCCCTCGGCCAAAACCAGCTCCACCTCGCTGCGTGTGTTGTTGGCGGCCAATAACTTGGCACTCTTGGCCTGCAGCCATTCGCCGTCGTCGCGCAGGCCGTTGGTCAGGGTTTTCAGCGACTCCGGGGCGACGCGCCTGGCTAGGCTCACGCGGTAGGTCTTGAGCATGCCGTGCCGGGGATGGGCCACTTTTTGGCAAAAATTCCCGTCGTTGGTCAGCAGGATTAGCCCTTCGCTGTCGGCGTCCAGCCGGCCGATGGTGTACAAATGGCCCCAGTCGGACGGGAGCAGATCGAACACGGTCGCCCGGTCGTGGGTGTCCCGGCGGGTGCAGATGATTTTGGGAGGTTTGTTGAGGGCAACGAAGCGCTTGGCCTTGGCCTGAACCGGCTTGCCATTGAGCGTGACTTCGTTTTTGGCGGGATCGACCTTGGTGCCAAGCAGCCGAACCACCTGGCCGTCGACGGCGATTTTCCCGGAAAGAATCAGCTTCTCGCCCTCGCGGCGCGAAGCCACCCCGGCCTCTGACAGGAATTTTTGCAGGCGAACCGTCACCGCTGGAAGGGATGGGCGGTGGCGACAGGACCGGGAAGACAGAAGAACCGGCGGACTATTCCTCCGGCTTGGTCTTCTTCAGGCCGGTGATGCGGCCGCCTTCCTTGAACTCACCACGTTTGCGGAGCAGCTCGACCCGCTCGAATCGCTTGAGAACGGTGCGCTTGGTCGTGGTGCCGCCGCCGGTTTTCAGACTGGGATGCTGTGACATGTCTCTTAAAATAAAGTTTCTGGAGTCCTCCGCCGAAAAGCGGGCGCGGGAACTTATCACAACGAAATTCGATTGCAACCGGTATTTTTCGGCAAAAATCCGGCTTTTCTCGGGCACGGCAGGCGGGCACGCTTAGCCAAGCGCGACTCCGCTGATGACCCTTGTACCCTGCAAAACTGTGTTGCTCCTGCTCAGTCTAGCCGTGGCACTGCCCTTGGCCAAGCCGGACGCGCCCGATATCCACACGGTGAAGCCGGACCTGACCGTGCCCAAGCTGGAGTCCGGCAAGGCGGCCTCTGGCAGGCGGGTCCGGGAGACACTGCCCGGCTATGAGAAAACCAAGGTCTATCATGTTACCTATTTGCCGATCGATTGGCAGGCGGGAAAACGCTATCCGGTCATCGTCGAGTACGCCGGCAACAATTACCGCGGGGCACACGGCGACATCAGCACCGGTCGGCCGGAGGGCAGCAACATGGGCTACGGCATCTCCGGAGGGCGGGATTTCATCTGGGTTTGTCTGCCGTACCTCAACGCCGCCGGGGAAGACATTGCACTCACCTGGTGGGGCGACCTGAAAAACCGGACGGCCAAGCCGACGCTCGACTACTGCCTCAAGGCTGTGCCGTGGATTTGTGAACAGTACGGCGGCGACCCTGAGCAGATCATCCTCTGCGGTTTTTCGCGGGGCGCAATCGCCTGCAACTACGTTGGCCTGCACGATGACCGAGTGGCCGGGCTGTGGCGGGCGTTTATACCCTACAGCCATTACGACGGCATTGCCGCCTGGCCGTATCCCGGCTCGGATCGCGACTCGGCGGGAGCGCGGCTGAAGCGCTTGGCCAAGCGGCCGCAATTCATCTGCCATGAGTTCACCGGCTCCCGGCTCAACCTCGCGGCCACCCGGCGCTGGCTCGAGTCCACCGGCTTGACGGAAAATATCACCTTTGCCGAGACCGGTTTTCGCAATCACAACGACGCCTGGCTGCTTCGGCCAAGCGCCACACGCAGGCAGCTCCGTCGCTGGCTGAAGGGTGTTTTGGTGCAAAAACGCTGATTCGGCTTGGCCAAGCGCGGCTTGCGTCCCGGCGCGGTACGACTACAATTCCGCACCGCTTCATCGGCAGTACCGAGAGAAATGGATCCCAAGGAAAACCTATCCCGAGACGACTTTCCGGACGAGTTGCGCGAGCAGTTCGCCGTGGTGGAGCGTCGGCTGTGGAAGGTGGAAACCACCATGGCAATCTGCCTTGCCGCCGCCGGGTTGTTTGGCTCGTATCTCGTCCTGTTTTTCTCCGACCGACTGTGGGACAGCCCGGGCTGGCTTCGGCTTGGGCTGTTGGCCAGTGGCATAGCCACGACGATTGGCACGATCTTTTGGTGGACATCACGCTGGGTCTTTCACCGTCGCGACACACGGGCACTCGCAAGGCTGGTGCAACGGCGCTACCGGCGGTTGGGCGATCGGCTGCTCGGCATTGTTGAGTTGGCCGACGAGGAAAAACGGCCGGCTGTATTTTCGCCCGCCCTCTATCGCGCCGCCATCGGGCAGGTGGCGGGTGAGGCACTCAAGCTGGATTTCAAGCAGACGGTCAGCCCCCGGCCCGCAAGGCGTCGTGCCGTCATCGCCTTTGCCCTGATTCTTATTGCTGTGGGCGGTTGGGCGATCCTGCCCGAGGCTGGATTGAATTCCCTGCGCCGTTGGGGTTTGCCGGGCGCGGAAATCACGCGCCACACGCTGATTCGGCTCGCCGGTTTCCCTACCGAACGCGTCGTGGCCAAGGGCGAACCGTTTGAAGTTGGAGGCTCAGTCGAGTATCGCTCCTTCTGGGAACCGACCACCGGTGAGGCGCAGTTTCGCAACAACCAACCGTTGTCCGCGGACATCGCCGACGGCAGGGTGAATTTCTCCGTCCCCGGCCAGGTGGAGGACGGTGACCTGACGGTATCCGTCGGGGACGCCGAGCACGCGGTGGCGATTCGGCCGGTGCAACGCCCTGCCATGCGGGAGCTGCACGCACGCATCGCCTTGCCCGAGTATCTCAACTATCCGCTGCAAAACGAGATTGTGCAGGCCGGCTACCTGCCGGTGTTGCGCGGCAGCACGGTCCAGTTTCAGGGGCGTGTCTCTCGCAATCTTAACGAGGCGCAGGTGGCCATCGACGAGGTGGGTACGCCGATGCAGGTGCGCAATGAATCTTTCTCCAGCCCGGAACACAAGGTGGCCGACACGGCGCACTTTGCCTTCACGTGGCGCGATGAACATGACCTCGCCGGAGCCGCTGCCTGGCAGCTCAACATCGAGCCAACCGAGGACGCCGCACCCCGGCCCGACCTTGGCGCGCTTGGCCGCAACCTCGCCATCCTCGAGACCGAGGTGCTCGAGCTGAAGGCCAGCGTGCACGACGATTTTGGCATTAAGGAAAGCGGCCTCGAGTGGCGCGCGCTTGGCCAAGCGGAGGAGCAAAAACCGAAAGTAGTCGCCGCGTTGACAAAGGAGGCGGCCGGTTCACAGGAAACCGAGATGGAGGCCGACTTTCATTTCAGCCCGGCCGTGCTGGGCATCGAGCGCGACACCACCGTGGAACTGGCCGTCTGGGCCACTGACCACATGCCGGGCCGCGAGCCGGCACGCACCCAGCCGATCCATCTTCACATCCTTGGCACGGAGGATCATGCCGAGATGGTGCGTCAAAAACTGGAGGAGGTTTTACAGAATCTGGAGGAGGTTTCGCGCACCGAGGAAAACATCGCCGAGGACACCCGCGAGTTGGCGCAGGCCGATGACGACGACTTGGCCAAGCGCAAGACCAACGAGAAAATCAAGGAGACCGCCGACGACCAGCGCGACAACGCCGAGGAGTTGAAGGATCTGGCAAGGGAGGGTGCCAAGGCGTTGATGGAGGCCATGCGCAACCCGGCGTTCGACGAGCAGACACTGCGCGACTGGGCGCAAAACCTGAAGTCGATGAACGAGTTGGCCGACCAGCAGATGAAGCAGGCCCAGTCCAAACTCGGCCAGGCGGCACAGGAAAGTCAGCCACAGGAAAAGAAGGAGAATCTCGCCGACGCACTCGAGGAGGAGGAGGAGGCACTCGACGAGTTGGCCGACCTGCAGGACAAGGTGAACAAGGACCTCGACAACCTGCAGGCACTCACGCTCGCCCAGCGGCTGCGCAAGCTCAGCAAGGAGGAGCTGGCATTGCGCAAGAAAATCAAGGACATCATTCAGGAGACCATTGGCCTGATGCCGGAGGATCTGCCGGAACGCTACACCCGCGCCAACACGCGCTTCACCAAGTCGCAGGGCCGCACGCAGGAGAAGGCCGTCGAGTTGCAGGGCGAGATCAGCCGTTTTTACGAGCGCACCGGCAAGGGCCAGTACGGCGAGGTCAGCAAGGAGATGGAGACGGAGAAAACCGGGGAATCACTCAGTGAGATCGAAACGCAAATTGAGTCGAACATCAACATGCTGGCCATCCGCAACCTTGGCAACTGGGCCGGCAAGTTCGAGGGCTGGGCCGAGATGCTCGAGCCGCCCAAGCCGGAGGACGACGGCGGCGGCCAGGGCGGTGGTCAGGGTGGCGGCGAGAAAAAGGAAAACAATTTGATGAAGCTGCTGTTCTCCATGTTGCGCCTGCGCGAGAGCGAGCTCCGACACCAGCAGCAGACCACGCTGGTCGAGCAGCAAAAGGGAGATGCCGAGACGTACAAAAAAGGGGTCGAACGACTTTCAAAAATGCACGCCGACTCGATGCTGGAACTGAACCGGCTGCAGTTTGAAAACGCCGAGCCGGCGATGCTCGATCCGTTGCAGGAGACCTTCGACGCGATGGAGATGACCGATAACTTTTTGGAAAAACCGCAGACCGATGTCGCCACGACCACGTCTCAGGCCAACACCATCCGGCACATGTCCGACGTCATTAACCTGATTAACGAGGAGATTAAGCGCGACCAAAACCAGCAGGGCCAATCCAAGGCCCAGCAGGAGATGGCGTTCATGATGGCGATGATGGCCATGAAACAGCAGATGGGTCAGGGCATGCAGCAGGGACAGATCGCGGGCGGCAGCCAGGCTGGCGGTTCGACCGATCGTGTGGCCGGTGGGTTGACCGGAGACGCCACCGGCCGCGAGGACTCCAGCCGCACCATCAGCCGCGGCAGCGGCGCGGCAACCAAATTGCCGGAGGAATTTCGGGATGCGCTGCAGGGATATTTCGAGGCAGTGGAGGCCATTGAGGGAGGAGAACAACCGTGACGGTCAAACGGTTTTGGTTGCTGCTCCTTGGTTGTCTCGTGTTGTCAGCGCCGGCCAACGCGCAGAAATTGTTTGAGGAAAGCGATGACGCACTGACAAAGGAGATCGAGCGCATGTACGTCCGTGGGCTGCAGTTTCTCGCGCAGGGCCAACTCACCAGTGGCGGGTTCAAGGACAGCCCGTACGGCACTTCGCCGGGGGTGGTCGGTTTCGCGGTGATCGCCCTGCTCGCGCACGGCGACGACCCCAATCACGGCCCTTACAGCGGCAACATCAAGCGCGGCCTCAACTTCATCCTCGGCAAGCAAAACAAGACGACCGGCTACATCGGCACTACGATGTACAACCACGGTTTCGCCACACTGGCCCTCGCTGAGGCGTACGGTGCGGTGGAGGACGACCGGCTTGGTCCGGCGCTCGAGAAGGCGATCAGCCTCATTGTCAGTTCGCAAAAAAACAATCCGCGGGGCGGGTGGCGTTATTCGCCAGATAGCACCGATGCCGACACCACCGTGAGCGGCGCGCAGATGGTCGCGCTGTTTGCCGCCCGCAACGCCGGTTTGGCCGTGCCGGAGACGGCGATCCAGACCGGGCTGAAGTATTTTAAGTCCTGCCAAACCCCCGAGGGTGGTTTTGGCTACACCTCAAACCGTGGCCCCAACGCAGCCCGCACGGCGATTGCCACGCTGGTATTCGCATTGGCTAAGGAGAAGGACAGCGCCACGTTTCGGAAGGCGTTCGGTTATCTGCGAAAGGCGCCGGAAAGCTCGAGCTACCGTCAGTATTATCTGTACTACGGCGCGCAGGCGTTCTTCCACGCCTCCCCGGCGGAGTGGAACAAGTGGAACCGCAAAAACATCACCAAGCTGAAGGAGAACCAAAACGAGGACGGCAGTTGGAGTGGCCAGTTCGGGACCACCTTCAGCACATCCGCATCGCTGCTTTCCCTCGCACTCAATTACCGGTTCCTGCCCATCTATGAGCGGTAACTCCGGTCATTCCAAGCGACACCGCCGGCCGCTGGGTTGGGCGGTATTGTGTTTTACGCTTGGACAAGCGCTTGGCCAGGCGGCCGGCGCGGACAGCCTGCTCCGGTTCATGGACGGCTCGATGCTTCACGGTGATTTGCAGCAGGTCAGCCTGCAGCAGGGTGTGCGCTGGGCGCATCCGGACTTGGCCAAACCGGTCGATTTCCGGCCGGACAACCTCGCGTGGATCCGCTTCGAGGGTGCGCGGCCGGTGCAGCGGAACAACGATCCCACCGTGCACATCCGTTTTCACAACGGCGACGAGGTGCTCGGCAATCTGGTCGCACTGGACGAAGAGCGTGTCCAGTTTTCCACCTGGTTCAACGAGCAACTCTCCGCGCCGCGTGATGTGCTGCAGTCGCTCGCGTTCCTCTCGCCCGGCTTCCGTATTCTTTACGAGGGGCCGACCAGCATGAACGGCTGGAGGCTGGGCCGCGATCCCGACGCATGGAAATACCGCGACGGAGTGTTCATCTCCGAGGGGGTCGGCGTGCTGGGTCGTGACTTCGGGCTCAAGGGTTCGTCGCGTGTGGAGTTTGATCTCCAGTGGAATGGCACCTTCAGCCTTATCGTACCGATGTACACCTCGGCGCTCGACCGGTTTGATTACCGAAGTAATTCCTACATGTTTTACATCAGCCGCGGTTACGTGAGTCTGCAGCGCGTGCAGAGCGGTGCCGGCGTTCGCAACCTTGGCCAGGGGCAGATCCCTGAGATGCAGACGAAGAACCGCGTGGCGGTCGAGATTCGCGTCAACAAGGACAAGGCGGAGATGGAGCTGTACATTGACCGTAATCTCGTCCGCAAGTGGCGCGACACGACCGGCTTCGCCGCGACCGGCTCCGGCATCTCTTTTTTCTCCCAGCTCAATGGCCCGATCGTGCGCGTCAGCAACCTGCGTGTCTCGGCTTGGGACGGCCACTCCGACCCGGTTCAATTCGAACAGGCCTCGAGCAAAGAGGACATGGTTTACTTGAAGAACCGCGACGAGGTACCGGGAAAAATCAAGTTGATGGACGGCAAAAACGTGATCATCAACTCGCTGGGCGAAGACCTGAACATCCCGCTGGATCGCATCATACGCGTGTCCCTGACCAAGCCGGAGGCCAAGCCGGAGGCAAACCGCCCGTGGGAAGTGCGCGCCCACTTCGCCGGTGGCGCGGCGGTGTCGTTCAACCTGAACCAATGGGAGGGCAGCATGCTCACCGGGCGAAGCCGAAATTTTGGCCCGGTGTCGTTCGACTCCAAGTTCATTCGTCGCCTGCAATTCAACCTCGGCTCGTCACAGAAAACAAACGACACCAACACCGGCGGCGCGAACCAACTCTGGCCATGGGATGACTGAGGCGACTTCAAAACTGGTCCGTTCGAAGTGCGCTTGGCCAAGCGCACTTGGCCTGTTGCTGGCGCTTGGCCAAGCGGTGGCCAACGACACGCCCCAGTCCACGATCCATTTCACCAACGGCGATTGGCTGCGCGGGACTCTCGCGGCCTATGACCAGTCCGGCGGCGTGTCGTGGGAGCATCCGGACGCGGGCGGCGTGATGCAGTTCAACATCAGCCGCGTCACCGAGTTGACCCTCGACGGCGAGGCTCCGGATGCGCTTCCGCCCGGCAACCTTTGCGAAGTGATGCTAGTCAACGGCGACCACTTTCGCGGCAACCTCACCGGAACTACAGAGCAACATTACCTGCTGGACACATGGCACGCCGGCAAACTTCAGCTTGCCCGCAAGTCGGTGCGCAAAATCGCCCCGCTGCCTCGGGGGCTGAAGACGATTTTTCAGGGGCCGGAAAATGACGATGGCTGGACGCATGGCAAGATCACCAACGAGACCATCGGCGAGTCGGGCAACTGGCGTTATCACAACGGCGGGTTTCACGCCAAGCCGGCGGCGTCCATCGCGAAGGACCTGAAGCTGCCGGATCGCTCGAGACTTTCGTTTGACCTCGAGTGGAACGGCTCTCTGCACCTAGCCTTCGCGCTGTACACCGACACGTTGCACCCGATCAGTCTCTCCACCAAGGAGGATGAGCCGGACTTCGGCGGCTTCTACAGCATCCAGCTCAACAGCTATTCCGTGAACCTCCTGCCGGTGAAAAAACACGAGCCGTTGACGTACCTCGGGCAGGCGACGCTGCCCGGCTTCCGGAACGAAACCAACTCGCACATCGAGTTTTTCGCCAGCAAACCGGAGAAGATGATCGCCGTCTCGATCAACGGAAAAGTCATTCGCAAATGGACGGATCACGACGGCTTTGTCGGCGAAGGAACCGGAGTGCGCATCGTGCATCAGGGGCGCGGCGCCGTCCGCATTGCCAATCTGCGCGTCGAGGAGTGGGACGGCCGGTTTCAGGAACCGCCCACGCAACAGATCGGTGCCGGGAACGATCTCGTTAAGTTGATCAACAACGACCGCATGGAGGGCATGGTCACCGGCATCATCGACGACAAGCTGCAGGTGAAGACTGCCGAGGGCGAATTCCCTGTGCCACTCGACCGTGTCAAGCAGATCGAGCCGGCCACCACCAAGACCATCCTCGACATGCCGCTCAAGCAGCGCGTCATCACCCACCTGAGCGATGGTAGCCAGATGACCTTCGTACTGGATCGCTGGACAAAGGACGGCGTCGAGGCGAGCAGCCCCGGGTTCGGCAAGGCGACATTCCGGCCGGAGTCGATCATGCGGATGGAGTTTCAGGCTCACCTCGTCAGGGCCGACATCAAGACGATCTACCGCGTGCAACAGGGCGACACGATCAACAGTATCGCCCGCAAACGCGGCGCCTCGGTGCAGGCCATCCTCAAGGCCAACCCATCGCTCAAGCCCGGCCAATTGAGAATCGGCCAGCAGGTGATCATCCCCCTCAATAAGTGATCACTCGCCCACGCTGCGATAGGCGGCGTAGTTTTTTGGGATACCCTGCGAGTTGAACTCCTGCTCGAAGTCGGTGACGAGCGCCTTGAGCGATTCGGGTGTCTCGACTGCTTCAAACCCGTTCGCATCACCGAACACCTCGAGCATCTGCTCAAAGTATTCGATGTTATCCGTGCGCAGGTAGACGATGCCACCCTCTCGCAGCAGACGCTTGGCCAAGGGCGGGAACGGCTCGCTGATCAGCCGGTTTTTGTGATGCCGCTTCTTCGGCCACGGGTCGGGAAAGTATACGTGAATCGCATCCAGCAAACCGGGCGGCAGCAGGTACTCCAGCACGTACGCCGCCTCGGCCCGGAGCAGACGCAAGTTTTTCAACCCGGCGCGATGCCCCTTGCGATCGAGCTTGGTGATACGGCCAAGCAGCCGCTCCAGCGCGACGATGTTCCGGCCCGTATTGGCCAAGGCGTACTGTAGCGTGAACGAGCCGTCGCCGCAACCCAGCTCCAGCTCCAGCGGTTGCTCCACGGGGAACAGCCCGGCCAGGTCGATCGGCTCCACGGCGGAGGTGATCGGGTGCAGCAGCGTCTCCCCCGGCGGTAATAATTTCTTACGACTCATCGCTTGGCCAAGCGCCACTTTGGAGTGCGCCGGCAGAGCGAAGCGGCAACGGCGCTTTGGAATTGTATTTTCGGTTAACGACAAAAAAGCGGTGTCGCGCTTCGCTGGCCACCGCACTCCACATAAACCGCATCACCGATAGTCCCTGCCGTTCAGGCTGTTGATGACCGACTGTTGCCAGGTGACGAGGTCGGCCTTCATCCGGCCGAAGCGCTTGGCCAAGCGCGATTTATCCTCATTGAGCAGGTTGTTCGACTCCTTCGGGTCGTTGACTAGGTGGTACAGCTCGTAGTTGAACTGGGTCGCGTTTTTCTTCACCGGAATGCGGTGCAGCTTGTAGTCACCCTCGATCCAGGCGGAGTGGCCGGGCAGATTGTCGGCCGGGTGAAAGTGCCCGATCTGTCCCTCGGGTGCGGCCGGTTGCTGGTTGCCGTCGAGCTGCTCCTGTCGCAGCGCCTCAAGCATTCGGCGGGCGTGGCGGCCATACCCGCGGTTGTGATACGTCCAGAATCCCATCGGCTGTTTGCGCACCTGTTTTTCCCCGCGAAGCAACGGGGCGAGGCTGATGCCGTCGAGTCGCGGCTGGTTTTTAGGCAGAGCCACGCCGGCCAGCTCAAGCAGCGTTGGGTAAATGTCCGAGGTGTTGGCGTTGATGTCGGTGATGCGGTTGGCCTTGACCCGGGCCGGCCATTCGAGCACGGCCGGCACCCGGATGCCGCCCTCGTACAGGCTGCCCTTTCGGGCGCGTAGACCGCCGCTGGAGCCCTTGGGCAACGAGCCGTTGTCGCTACAGTACCAGAGCACCGTGTTGTCGGCGATGCCCAGTTTGCGGAGGCCGCTGCGCATTTTTCCGAGCGCGGCGTCCATCGCGGTGATCTCCCCGAAAAAATGAGCCACACCGTCCGGCTGGTCGCTGTACATTTTTTTGAACTTGTCGACGGCCACGTGCGGGCTGTGCGGATTGCCAAACCAGACCACCGCGAGGAACGGCTTTTTGCCCTTGGCCACCTTGCCGATCCAGTCCATCGCCAGCCCGGCGGTGACGTCGGAACTTTCACCCTTGGTTTCAATCACCTTGCCGTTGTGGCTGAAGAGCGGATTGTTCTCGTAAAAATTCGGACTGGAAAACCATTCATCGAAGCCGCTGTTGCCCGGGCTGGCCGCACCGTCCGCGCGCACGGAGCCGATGTGCCATTTGCCGAAGTGTCCAGTCGTGTAGCCGGCCTTTTTCAGTGCCTCGGCGATGGTGATTTCCTGCGGCCGGAGCGTGTGTCCCCACGCAAAACAGCCGAAGCGGTTGGGGTGGCGGCCGGTCATCACGCTGCCGCGCGTTGGCGAACAGACGGCCGCCGCCGCATAAAACCGGTCGAACCGCAGGCCGGTTCGCGCCATCTCATCCATCACCGGCGTCTTGAGCAGGGGATGGCCGTTGTAGCCTGTATCACCCCAGCCCTGGTCATCGGCCATGCAGAGAATGAAATTCGGGCGCTCCTCCGCCAACGGTCTGGCCAGCGCGGCTGCCGCGATCAAAAGTAAAATGAACAATCGATTCATGAGAATTCTCCCCCAGCTTGGGTTCGCTGAAGAGAGTTGCCGCCAAGCGCCGATTAGTCGAGCGCCGATGGGGCGGCGGGCTACGCTTTGCCCTTGCCTCGTATTGCGCATGGCCGGATGCTCCCGGCCGACATTCCTACGATGAAAGCCAAATCAATTCACTGCATCGCCGTGCTTGGCCTTGGGCTGGCGCTTGGCCAAGCGGCCGACCCGGTTCGCGAACGCGTGGCCAAGGGGGTCGCCACCGAGCTGCCTTTGCTCGTCTCGCTGTACAAACATTTTCACGCCAACCCAGAGCTGTCATTCATGGAGGTCGAGACGGCCAAGCGCCTGGCCGCCGAGTTGCGGGCGGCCGGACTGACGGTCACTACCGGGATTGGCGGTCACGGGATTGTTGGCATCCTGAAAAATGGCCCCGGCCCGACGTTGCTCATCCGTGCCGACATGGATGGCCTGCCGGTGCAGGAGGAGACCGGCCTGCCGTACGCCAGCAAAAAACAGATGGTCGATGAGCAGGGCAACACGGTTTACACTATGCACGCATGTGGCCACGACGTGCACATCACCAGTTTCGTGGGCACGGCGCGCATGCTTGGCCAGCTTCGCCATCAATGGAGTGGCACACTGGTGATGATTGGCCAACCGGCGGAGGAACGCGGTGCCGGCGCGCGCGCGATGTTGGCGGACGGATTATACGAACGGTGGCCGGTGCCGGACTACTGCATCGGCCTGCACGTGGCGTCCGATCAGCCAGCCGGGACGATCGGCCACAACTCCGGCTATGTGTACGCGAACGTCGACTCTGTGGATATCACCGTGCGCGGTCAGGGTGGGCACGGCTCCCAGCCGCAGGCCTCGAAGGATCCCATCGTGCTCGCGGCACAGATTGTGGTTGCGCTACAGACGATCGTCAGCCGTGAGGTGCATCCCCGCGAACCGGCCGTCGTCACCGTTGGCTCGATCCACGGCGGCACCAAGCACAACATCATCCCCAACGAAGTGAAGATGCAGTTGACCATCCGCTCCTACACGGACGCTGTGCGGAACCAAATCCTCGTCTCGATCAAACGCATCTGCCTCGGCACCGCGCAGGCCGCCGGCTTGGCCAAGGAGCAGATGCCGATCGTCACCGTAAAGGACGAGTTCACGCCGTCGGCCTACAACGACCCGGTCTTGGCCAAGCGCGTGACCGATACGTTCGCCGCGTGGCTGGGCAAGGGGGCACTGATCAAGCGGCAGCCAACGATGGGCGGCGAGGATTTCGGAATGTACGGGCGCACCAAGCACAAGGTGCCGACGTTCATGTTCGCGCTGGGCACGGTATCGACCGACCTGATCAGGCGCTTTCGTGCCACCGGCAAACCGCTGCCGATGGTGCACTCCAGCACTTACGCGCCGGACATTGAGCCAACCCTGCGCACCGGCGTCACCGCCACCACCGCCGCCGCGCTTGAGTTGTTGAAAAAATAAGCCTGCGTGGGACTTTAATTCACCGGCTTGCCGATGCAGTAGAGGTGTTCGTGGGTGCGAATGAAGAGTTGCCCCTTACTGATTGCAGGGCTGGCGGAGACCGGTTCGCCAAGTTTGTTTTGGGCCACCACCTCAAAGGTTTCACCGGGGCGAATGACCGAGGTCAGGCCAAGGTCTGATGTGAAGTAGACCAGCCCGTCGGCTGACACAGGGGACGGACTGTGCCCGCCCGGTAGTCGTTCCTGCCAATGCCGCCGGCCAGTCTTGGCGCCGAAACAGCTCGCAATCCCGCTGTCCGCGACTACCAAGAGAAATCGCCCAGCCATGATTGGTGATGGAACATAGGCGGCCCCGCGTGTGGTGCGCCATGCGATGTGCGAGTCGGTGACATTACCGGTGCCGTCCGGCTTGATCGCCAGAATGTGCCTCTGGGGATACCCGCCGGTCACAAACACGTATTCGCCGTTGTAGACCATCGACGCGACAAACTGCTCGGTCGGCCCGTCCACGATCCAGTGCCGCTTGCCGTTGCGCGGGTCGTAGCTCGCCACAGACAAACTGCCGGAGAGGATCATCTGCGTACGACCACCGATCTCGCGGATGATCGGCGTGACGTAGCTGCGCGTCCTGTTTTCACGCAACGTCCGCCAGCGTTCCCTGCCGGACTCGCGGTCGAGTGCGACAATGTAGGCATCCCCATCGTGGTCGCCGTTGATAATCACGAGGTCCTCAAACAAAACCGGGCAGGTGTTGAAGCCATGCGCGCTCACGAAGTCGCCGACATCGGTTTTCCATTTTTGATTCCCGTCGAGATCGTAGGCCGCGACGACAATCTTCCCCGGCGTGATCAACCGCTCCGAGCCGACGTTGGGAGCGACCACCTTGTCGCCCTCGGCACGCATGAAGGTGACGTAGACCTGTTTGCCATCCGTGGCCGGGGTACCGGAGGCGCGACTGTTCAAGCGATGAATCG
>DKGH01000197.1 GCA_002453165.1 Verrucomicrobia bacterium UBA6775 | reverse complement strand
CGGACAGCGTCCGCGCTGTCCGAGGCAGCCTCGTCCACTGCGGCGAGGTAACGATCCGTGAGCGCGTGGGATTCATCGTGCAGCTTGGCCAAGCGCTTGGCCAAGCCAGGCACATCGCGCAACGCGAGATCCGGCTTGTTGCCGCCGGTCAACCGGGGATTTCGCCAGCGCACAAAGTCGCCGGCGTCACCGTCGCCCGCGTTGGTGGCCCCGAGATAAACCACCACGTCTCCGCCGTCCTTCGGCGGGGTGAGCTTGATGTTGAAATCCTGCGTCGACTGGGTGATGCCCTGCGGATTCATCCACGCGGTCGGTCCGCCCTCGCGGCCAATGTGACCGATCGGGTCAAACCGCCACAGCGCCTGCTGCCACTGGTGGATCGTCTCGACCAGCGGCTTGGCCTCCGCAAGCCGGGCCTCGCGCCAAAGCGCCCGTATGCGGTTGAGCACTAACGAGCCTCCGGGGGCGGCGTCCTGATTGAGCATGTTCCAGAGCGCCTCAAAATACTTTGCGTTCAACCCGTGCTCGGCTGCGACTGCGGCCACACTTTTCTCCCCCTGGCCAAGCGCCCCACGCTCCGCGAGCGCGGCGGCAAAGTAGGCCTCGAGCGGGATGCTGCCGTTGCGACGGATGACATTGGCCTTGGCCGTGGCGGGGTCGTCCCACGTGTCGCCAAGCTGTCGGTTGACGTTCACGAACCGCGAATAAAACTGGTGGATACGCACCATGATCTCATCGGCCCGGTCACGCTCGGTCATGTATTTGGAAAAACGGATGCCCTCCGGGAGCAGCACCAAGTGCCGGGCAACCTCCTTGCCGGCGTCGAGGAACTTGTCGACCAGCGCAGGCGACATTCCCAACGCATCGCCGGCGTTTGTGAAGCCCTCACCCGCCGCACCGTCGACCGGAAACTCACGCGTGGGATTCAGCGTCGGCACCCCGGTGAGGTCGCGCACGGAGTAGTTGTACTCGTCGTTATTGAGGCGGCGCAGCACCACGCGGCCGGGGTCGCCGGCTAGCGCCCGGGCCTCCTCGATCAGAAAACTTTTCACCCACTGCTGCAGGGTCGCACGCTGTTTGTCGGTGGGCTGATCGGATTTTCGAGGAGGCATCTGGCGGCTCGAGAGCATCTCCTCCACCTTGACCCAGGTTTTCGTGTCGCGCCGGAGATCGTCGAGCGACTTGAACGAATCGAGATCCACCTCCGCCTCGGCATCCTCCCCCTCGTGGCAGTCGAAACAAAACTGATCCAGCAGCGGCCGAATTTTTTCAGAATAATTCTCCGCTGAGGCAGAAGGAATCAGCCAACAAAACGCCAAGGCCAACAAAACGATGAAGCTGTGTTTCGGAATAGATGGGTTACTAATCATGACGCTGCGACGGATTGCGGGCGTCATCCTTCCCTTTACGCTCCCGCGCGTCAAGCCGGTGCGATGTACTTGGCTTTGTTTACTGCTCGCTCTTTCCGGCCTTGGCCTGAAAGCGGTCGAGCGATTTCTGGAGCTGTACGGTTTCCTGCTGGTCGCGGGCGAGGCTGAGCGCCTTCTTTTGCAGCTTGATCGCCTCGTCGATTTTGCCGCTCTCGAACAACGACAGCGCGTAGGTGTCGATGACCTGTGGGTGCTCACCCTCGGTGAGATCGTAGGCTGCCTTGGCGGCTGCGCGGGCGAACTCCAGGTCGCGGTACTTCACGTTCTCATCAGTCAACACCGCCCACGCGATGTTGCACGACACCTCGGCATTGTCCTTCACGAGACTCAACAACTCGCTGCCAATCTTCCGTGTCTCGTCTCCCTTACGACCCTCGACGATGCGCTCCCAATATTCGACGGAGAGTTGTTGCAACCGAATCTGTGCATTCTCCTTAGCGATTTCATCCTCGAGGTCGAAGGTACCCTTCACCAGCCGGTCGATCACGTCGTCAAGTCCGCTCTTCGGGTGACCGACCCAGACGATGCGATCCTGCTGATCGACCACAAATGTCGCCGGAATGCCGGTTTGGCCAAAGGCGCGCATGTAGGCCTGCGACATGGTGTCGCCCTTTTCGATGGCGACGGTGTATTCCATCTGTTTTTTCTGTCGCTTGACGAATCGCTCGACGGTGGCTTTGGGTTCGTCGGTGATGCCGATCACTGTCACGCCCTTGCTCTTGTATTTTTCCTGCAGCTTGGTCAGGTGCGGGATGCTGTCGCGGCACGGCCCGCACCACGTCGCCCAAAACTCGATGATGTGAATCTTCTTGTCACCCGCCTTGGCCAGGTCGACCGGCTTGCCCTTGACCCAGTGCGCGATCTGCAGCTGGGGCGCTTTGGAGCCGATGTTGGCGGCCTGCTGGGTCGAAATGATTCCGGCCAGTGCCGCGCCGAGGAGGATTGAGAACGTCCTTTTCATATTGCTGGCAGGGCAGTCTTGGCCAAGCGACGGCGCGTGGCGAACCCATTTTTCAGCCTCGACAAAAAAAATCAGGCAGTCATCCGCCTTGGCCAAGCGTTCCGGGGGCGCCCCAGTCGTTGAGTAGGCGCTCAGACTCGGTGGGCGTGGGTGACACACCGAGCCGCTCCATTGCCTCGCCAACGAGGTAAAATGAGCCGGTCACAACCACGAATCGCTCGTCGGTGCACCGCTCCAGCGCTTGGCCAAGCGACGCGGCGACGACGGTTGCAGCCTGGGGATTTGCTTCATGGCAAACTGGCACGAACGCCGCCGGATCCGCCGAGCGGCCGCTGCGTACCGGGGCCAAGACCAGGCGCTTGGCCAAGGGCGCAAGTTCGTGGCAAAAGCCGCTGCCGTCCTTCTCGTCAACCATCCCTAGGATGAACACCGGAGGCCGGTTTGAAAAATGATCGGCCAGCGCCCGGCGCAGGATCGCCGCGCCTTCGGCATTGTGCGCACCGTCCAGCAGGAAGACCTTTTCGCCAACCTCCACTGTTTGCAACCGACCGGGCCAGTGTACCTTGGCCAAGCCGGCAGCGACCTGTTCGCGCGACACCGGCAGCTGTGGCTGCAGACGATCGACCACGACCTTGGCCAGGCGGGCATTGGTCTGCTGATGTTTGCCAAGCAACGGCAGGTCGGTGACATCTTCCGCTTGGCCAAGCGCGGTCAGTTCCGCGCCCTGCGTTTTGGCCTCGGCGCGGATTGCCTCCAGCGCATCGTGATGATCCGCCGCGGTGAAGGCGGGGGTGCCGGGCTTGATGATGCCGGCTTTTTCGCGGGCGATGGTGGCGGGCGTATCACCGAGCCAACGCGTGTGGTCGAGCCCGACGTTGGTGATCACGCTGGCCATCGGCGTGACGATGTTTGTCGCATCAAGCCGGCCGCCCATGCCGGTCTCCCACAGCACGATGTCGCACTCCTGCTCGGCGAAGTGGCAGAGCGCCATCACCACGACCATCTCGAAAAATGTCGGCGCCTGGCCTTCCGGAAAGGTTGCCATCCATTCGCGCAGCCGGGCGGTCAACCGGGCAACGGTGGCCTCGGGGATCAGTTCGCGGTTTACCTGCACCCGCTCACGAAAGGAAACAAGGTGCGGCGAGGTGAACAGCCCGGTGCGCAGGCCGGCCTCGCGGTAGACCGACTCGAGCATCGCGCAGACCGAGCCCTTGCCGTTCGTGCCGGCAACGTGAATGAAACGCAGCCGCTCGTGCGGCGATCCGGCCAACGCCGCGAGCCGCCGCGGATTGTCCAGGCCAAGCTTGGTTCCGAACATCCGCAGGTCGAGCAGGTACTGAATGGCCTCGGGATAGGTCACTTTTTGTCTTGCCGCGCAAGCGTCGGGCGGAGGATGGGCGTTTTGCGGGGGGGGGGCAAGCGAAGGCGCGATTCAATTGGACGGACGCCAAGCGGGCAGGCTAGTTTGCCGGCGTGAAAATGATGTGGAACATGCTCGCGACCGCTGCGTTGGCAGCGCTCGTGCCGGCGGTGGCGGCGGAAACCAAGCCGGACGACCCAAAGGCAGTGGCGGTCGAGAAGGAGTTCCGCGAGTTGCTCAAGCTGGACGACCGGCTGCACGCCGAGGTGGACCAGTGGATTCGAGACAACGCGGCACTGGCTGAGGCCAATGCAGCCATCTCTCGGAAGTCGCTGGGCGAACAAGTCCGAATCCGGCTGCGAAAAGTGGAAGAGGCGTACGTGTCGTTCGTGGCCAAGCACCCGAAACATATCGAGGCACGGCTGGCGTTCGGAGGCTATTACAGCGGGATCGGCGATGCCGACAATGCGATCGGCCAGTGGGTTGAGGCCCGTGATCTTAACCCTAAAAATCCGGTGCCGTGGAACAATCTCGGCAAGGCCTACGGACAGAAGGGAAACGTCTCAGAATCCATCCGGCACTTTACCAAGGCTTCCGAGTTGGCACCGAAACAACCGCTCTACTACCGCAACCTTGCGGCCATGCTGTTCGCCTATCCCGACCATGCTGCCCGCCATTATCTCATCGGCCGCGACCTCGTTGTGACCAAGGTGATTTCCCTTTTCAAAAAGGCTCGCGAGTTGGATCCCAAAAACTTCCCCCTCGCGGCCGATGCCGCTATGGCGTACCTCGCCACGCAGCCGCTTCAGTCCATGGAAACCATCGCAGCCTGGAACGAGGCGCTCGCCCTCGCGCCGGATGACCGCTCAAAACAAGGCGTGCAAATTCATCTCGCCCGCATCCATGCGCACATCGGGGAGACCGACAAGGCGCGCGAAATCCTGAAAGCCGTGCACGACCCGAAGCTCGTCGTGTTGAAGGATGAGATTCTTAAAAAACTGGACGCGCCAGCCCGCCCGCCTACGGCCAAGCCGTGAACCTGCCGCAGTCCATTCAGCCGGTGGATGCCACGCATGTGCGCTATCGCGGCCGGCGGTTGGTTTATTTCGGCGGGTGCGATTACTACCGGCTTGCACGGCATCCCCACCTGCTCAAGGCCCACTCTCGTGCGGCAGCCCGCGACGGACTCGGCACCGGTGCTTCGCGGATGACCACCGGCAATCACCCGGCGCATGACGCGCTCGAGGCAGAGTTGAAAAAATTCTTCGACTGCGAAACCGCAACAGTCATCGGCGATGGATATCTGGCAAACATAGCGCTTGGCCAAGCGCTTGGCTCAGGGGCGAAGGCGTTTGATGCCCTGCTCATCGATGAGTACGCGCACCTCAGCCTGCGCGATGCCGCGAAGTTCGTTGGATGCCCGGTCGTGACGTATCGGCACTGTGATGGCGACGACCTGGCCAAGCGCTTGGCCAAGCGGAAGAACGACCGGCAAATCCTTCTATTGACGGACGGTGTCTTTGGCGCGACCGGCCGGATCACCCCCATCGCGAACCTGGCCAAGGTGCTCCCGCGCGGTTCCGTGGTCTGGGTGGATGACGCCCACGGCGCAGGCGTGCTCGGCGATCGTCTGCGCGGCACGGTGGAACATGTTGCGCCATCCGGCTTCAAGGGGCTTGAACTGATTCAATCCACCACGTTAAGCAAGGCGTTCGGGAGTTACGGCGGGGCAATCCTTGGCCCGGCTTGGCTCCGGAAAAGTCTACTCGACGGCAACCGGGTGGTCACCGGCAGTAGTTCATTGCCGGCGGCCTACGCGGCGGCGGCACAGACTGCGCTTGGGCTACTCCGTACCCGCCCCGGCTTGGCCAAGCGGCTGCAGCGGAACACGGTATTTGTAAAGGATGCTTTGCAGGGGAGTGGGCTGGCGATCGACGCCTCGGTGTTCCCCGTGGTCAGCCTCAATTGTCCTGCTCCCAAGGAGGCCACAGTGCTTCGGCGCCGGCTCTTAGCCAACGGCATTTATCCGTCCTGCATCCGTTACCCATCCGACAAGGCCGGCGCGTTTTACCGGTTCGCCATTTCCAGCGAGCACACCCGCGCGCAACTGGAGAAATTGGCCGAGGCACTTTGCCCATAAAAAAAGCCGCCGATGACCGGCGGCTTTTCATCGAAAAGTTGCGATTCGTTTATCGGCCGTTCAGGCGGCTGAGTTCCTCCTTGCTGACTTTGCCGTCCTTGTTTGTGTCGATGAAACGGATGTAACGGCGGGAGCGATCGTCAACCTCGTCGGCCTCAATTTCGCCGTTGTTGTTTTTGTCCAGCTCCTTGAGTCGCGAGCCGAGTTGTCCGCGCCAGTCTCCACCCAGCCGACTGTTGCCGGTTCGACTGCTGCCGCCACCACGACGATCGCGAAGGCGATCCCGGAGCCGGTCAGCCAGGTCGCCCCTCTGGCCACCTCGACTGCCGCTGCGTTCGTTGAATCGTTTCTCAGCAGCGACGCGAACCTCGTCAACGAACTGGTCGCGCACGGCGTCCTTGAATCGTTGCACGTCGCTCTCATTAACCGGCACTGCGCGGAAGTTGACGCTGCCCATCTCGTCGGTGGACTCGAGCCCCCAACGGACACGGCGCGGCGGGCTGAACGGGTTGTGCGGGTTCTCCGCCGAGTTGTCGAACGTCACCACGCCCTTGACAGTAGTGCCGGCCGGAAGCCGAACGGGGTTTTCGTAAAAGTAATTGTTCTGCCAGTTGAAATCCCATTCATCGATGTAGAACAGCGGCTTGGTGGTGCCGTCCGGAAGCGTGGCGGTGGCCTTGGCTGTGTGGCCAAGGTAGTGCATGTGTGCGCCGACACCGATCAACTCAATGTCAACCGGCGTGGTAAAGCTGCTGGTCAGCTCGTAATTGTCCTCGCCCGCCGGGATGTCCAGCCCGGAAACGCTGCCGAACAACGGCGGCACCTGAAACCCGATCATCGTCCGGTCCGGTTTCTTGTCAGCGAAGTAAAGGCCGATGGTGGTTTTCTCTGATTCCTCCTTGCCGGAGGGGTGCAGGTGGGAGTTGAGCACAAGGTCAGCCCCGGCCGGGAGATGGCGAGCCAAGCCAAGCGGCAAAATCCGTGGCGTCCCCCCGACTGCCCAGCCCCCCAGACCGCCGAGGCTGCCTGAAAAAACATCGCGGCTTCTTCCGCGCCCGCCGCCGACACCGCGCATGCCGCTGAACCCGGGCTTGCCGCGCGCGCCGTCCGCTCTGCGAGCCTCGCCGGTTTCATCCAGTCGGATGATCACGTGGTGCAACACCGAGCGAGCGCCGGGGCGCACTTCGAAGCCAGCCACCCACTTGTCCTCCTTCAGGTCAAGCGGGATGACAAAGTTGCGGTAAATGTCCGGGCCATCCGCGGGCACGGTGAACGCCTTGGGCATGGTCACAATGAGATCCGGCTCACCTAATAGCCAGTCGCTCTCAAACTTGGGCGGCTCGGGCAGCTTGTCTGCCGGCCCCTCGGCCATGCCGGACTTTTGCCAGTTTTTCAATGTGGCCAGCTCAACCTCGCTCAGACGCCGTTCGTCGAGGAATTTGCCGTGCCCATCCACCGGGTGCCACGGCGGCATGTAGCGATCCTCCGTCACCTTCGCGATGAGCCGGGCGCGTTTCTTGACGTTGGCGTAGTTGGTCAACTCAAATGGCGCCGCCTGCCCGGAACGGTGACACTCGGTGCAGTTGTTGAAAATGATCGAGGCAACATCCTCGGTGAATGTTGGCTTGGCCTTGGCCGCAGCCTCGGCTGTACTCGGTAGCAGGGCCACTCCTGCCAACGCCCATCCAGCGAACAGCAGTTTACTTGTCTTTGTTTTTGTCATTGGAAAAATCGATGTAGCAGCCCACCGCCTCGGTAGTCCGCTTGGACAAGCGCTCGCCGGCGAGCATCGCATCGAGCGTGTCGCGCAGATCGCGCTTGGTCGGTTTAAAACGTTTTTTGCCGAAACCGGCGTAGAGATTATCGATGCGCCCACGATAAACCAAGCGCCCCTTGGCATCGAACACAGCCGCCTCCGGGGTGACCTCCGCCTCGGCCAGGCGCGTGAGTTTGTGATCGTGATCCAGCACCACCGGCGCGATCAACTTGTACTCCTTCGCGTGAGCGATGGCGGACTTGGCGTTGGTGTCCCTGTCGGGGTGCACGAGGTAAAGTGCCACACCCTTGGCCGAGTACTCCTTGTGGATACGCGTCAGTTCCGGTGCATAGACGTTCGACACGGGACAGTCACGAAGCATGAAAACAAAGACCACGGCCTTGGTTTTATCAGACTTGAATGGAGCGTGTTGCTTGCCCTTCACATCGGTGAGCACTGGCTTGGCCTGCGGCTTGGCAGCGGCGACTGCGCTTGGCCAAGCGCAAAGCGCCGCCACAAGGGCGGTCATCCAAAACAGTTGTCTAACAGATTTCATCCCACGCAAAAAGCGTACTATTGATACGACAAAGCCTAGCGGCAGGTTACATCGAGCCCGACGGTTGAAACAAGCCACGATAATTGGTTTCGCTTGCCTCGCGGGACGGGTTCTCTACTCTCCAGCGTATGGATTCTCTTTTTCATTTTCGTAGAGTGGTTTTCGCTGTGCACTTTCCTTGGTGCCGGTTTTTCCTGTTCAGGCTGAGGATAAGCCAGTTTTCTTCAAGGTGACGGTGGACCTTGGAATTGTGGTCTCGGACCTGAACAAGGCTGCCAAGTTTTATACCGAGGTCATCGGACTGACTGAGGTCAAAGGGTTCAGTGTGTCGGGCGAGCGTACAGCAGAGTTTGGCTTGGCAGACAACCAACCGATAACCGTGCGGCGTTTCGTTTTGAACGATGGGAAAAACGGCTCCAGCTTGAAGATAATGGCCTTCCCCGATGCCCCCGGAAAGAAGACCGATCAAAAATTCATTCACTCCTCGCTGGGGTTCAGCTACCTCACGATCTTTGTGAACGACATGGACGCCGCCGTGGCACGCGCCAAGAAGGCCGGCGTGAAGATGCTGGGCAAGACGCCGTCAAAACTCGGTGGCAGCAATTACCTCACCGTCTACCGTGACCCTGACGGAAACTTTATCGAGTTAATTGGCCCGATGAAGGAACAGCTCAGGCCAACCACCTATTTTCGGAAGTAGCAGACTATTTCTGCTGATTCTTTTTTTGCTGAGCGGCCTTGCGTTTGGCCTGAGCCTCGGCGCGTTTTCGCTGCTGTTCGGCGACATACTTGGCAACGAGTGACGGATCGTATTCGCCGCCGTACTCATCGCGCAATTCGTCGCAGCGTTTACGCATACGCTTGAGCACTTTGGCGTACTCCGCATCGTTTGCCAGATTTTTTAACTGATCCGGATCCTCCCTCAGGTCGTGCAAGTACTCGTACTGCGGCTTTTGCTGGAAGTAACGGGCATAGACATAACGCCGGCTGCGGACGCCTTCCCACTTGGGGATGGTGGCGTTTTCCATGAGGTGCTCACAAAATGTGTCCCTGCGCCAGTCCTTTGGTTTTTCACCACTCATGATCGGGCGCAGGCTCCGGCCCTGATAATGACCGGGCAGTTTCACGCCGGCATAGCCAAGGATGGTCGGGGCAATGTCGGTGTTAAGCGCCATCGGCTTGGCGACCTTGCCGCGACGTTTTTTGTCGGCACGGGGATCGTAGATGATCAGCGGCACACGCAGTGACTCCTCGTAGTGCGACCACTTGCCGGCGAAGCCTCGCTGGCCCTCGTAGTAGCCGTTGTCTCCGGAGAAGATGATGATGGTGTTGTCGGCCACGCCCGCTTTTTCCAAGTGCTTCGCGACTCGGCCTATGACGCCATCGATGCCGGTAATCATGCGGTAGTAGGCGCGGAGGTTGGTGGCGTATTTTTCCGGGGTATCCCAGCGCCAGAAAAAGCGGATGCGGTTCATCGACTTTTTCATGAACTCGGGGTGGCTCTCAAAAATCTTCGGGTCGGACAGGAGCGGCGCCTTAATCGGAACATCCTCGTAAAGCCCATCGACCGCCTTGGGCCAGGGGAAATGCCCGATGCCGGGGCGCTTGTCGCCGTCCTCAGCGTGGGCGGCGTTAAAACTCACGGAGAGACAAAACGGGCCGCTGCCCTTGTGTTGGTCGATGAACTCGATCGCCCGGTCGCCGGCCAACTCGCTCTCGTGACGGAGTGAGCCGTCCGATTGTTTTTTGAAAAAAGGCGCGCGGCCGATCGGCTGGAAGAAGTCGAACATCGCCTCCCGATCCTGTTGCTGCACGTTGACACCGAACTTGCCGATGAAACCGGTCTTGTAGCCGGCCTTGCGCAGCAGCACCGGATAACTCGACTGACTGAACCGGCTGTCGATCGGGCGAGTGCGGAAGGTGAACTGATGCGTACGCTCGTAAAGGCCGGTCAGGATCGTGGCCCGGCTGGCAGCACAGATCGAAGTAGTCACGAACATATTGCTGAACCGGACGCCCTCCTTGGCCAAGCGGTCGAGGGTCGACGTTTTCAAAAATGGATGACCGGCACTGCCAAGACGATCCCAGCGGTGGTCGTCGGACAGGAAGAAAATGATGTTGGGTTGTTTTTCCGCCTTGGCCAAGGGCTTGGCCGGGGCAAGCGCGAGGACGGCAACGACGGCCATGAGCCATGATAGTGGAGTTTTCATGCGGGCGGGACTATACTGTCGCACTGCCGCTTGGCCAAGCGATTGGCCTGTTTTTGGGCGAAAATGGCCAGAAAACGCGGATTTTGACTAAGCGCCCGTTTTCACCAATAAATTAGGCGAAAAAAGGCTGAAACGGAGGTTGACAGGCTACCCCCATTCTGGTTCTCTTCCCGCCCTTTTTGGAAATGTACGCTGTAGTTCAAACGGGAGGCAAACAATATAAGGTGACCGAGGGTGACACGATCGAGGTCAACCGCGTGAGCGGTGACGCCGGGAGTGCCCTGACGATCGACACCGTGTTGATGGTCAATCAGGACGGCTCCGTGAAGATCGGCTCCCCGACGATCGATGGCGCCAAGGTCGAGGCTGAGGTGGTCAAACACACCCGCGGCCCGAAGCTCATCATATGGAAGATGAAACGCCGCAAGGGTTACCGCAACAAGAACGGTCACCGGCAGGATCTCTCCGTACTCAAGATCAACAAGATTAGCGCATAAGTCATGGCACATAAGAAAGGACAAGGCAGCTCCCGCAACGGTCGCGACAGTGAAAGCAAGCGTCTCGGCGTGAAGAAGTTTGG
Organism: Verrucomicrobia bacterium UBA6775; assembly: GCA_002453165.1. Classification (GTDB taxonomy): domain Bacteria; phylum Verrucomicrobiota; class Verrucomicrobiia; order Limisphaerales; family UBA1096; genus UBA1096. The sequence goes on along the minus strand of DKGH01000197.1, from coordinate 252 downwards.
CGGACAATCCGTCATCGCCGGCAACATCCTCGTTCGCCAGCGCGGCACCAAGTTCACCCCCGGCCGCAACGTCGGCCTCGGTCGTGACTGGACACTCTTCGCCCTGACCAATGGCCGTGTGCAGTTCGACAAAAACGGCCGCCGCGTGAACGTGGTTCAGGAAGAAGCAGCCGCTGCTAACTAAGCAGCCGCAAGGAGAATTTCGAATGGCGGGGCACTTGGCCTCGCCATTTTTGTTTTAAGCCACCCCGC
>DKGH01000236.1:1115-3412 GCA_002453165.1 Verrucomicrobia bacterium UBA6775 | reverse complement strand
AGGTGCTTGATACTCGTACATGATGATTTCCTTGGTGCCCCGATTGTAATAGAGGTCATGATTGTGTCAACTCCTCCAGTTTGCGCTTGGCTTGGCCGTCGTCGATGACGGAGGCGGCCAGTTCCCAGCCTTCCAGCGCCGAGTCGGTTTTAGCCGCGACGAACAACGCGTGGGCGGCGTTGAGCAGCACGGCGTCCCGGCGTGGGCCGCGATCCTCCCCGGCAAGGATGGCACGGATGGTAGCGGCGTTTGCCTCCGCGTCTCCTCCCTTGAGGTCGTCGAGCGTGGCCGGTTGCAGCGGGAACAACTCCGGCTCATCGCGGCTGACCGTGAAGCCTCGGTCCTGATAAAACTCCGCGATCGTGTTTTCGCCGAGCGTCGACAGCTCATCCATCGCGCCGTCGCCCACGCGGCCGTTGACGACCATGCCGCGCCGGATGCCGATCGACTGCAGCACACGGCCGATCGGCTCGCACAGTTCGCCCTTGGGCACGCCGATGAGCTGCGCCGAGGGTCGCGCCGGGTTGAGCAGTGGCCCGAGGAAATTGAACACCGTGCGCTGACCCCGCTCGGCGCACAGTTTGCGCGCCGGCATGATGTGCTTGAACGCCGGGTGGTAGCCGGGCGCAAAGATGAACGCAAAACCGTGATCCCGCAGTCCGGCCGCCACCTGCTCCGGAGTCAACTCGGTCGGGATGCCCAGCGCAGCCAGCACGTCGGCACTGCCGGACTTGGAGGTGATCGCGCGGTTGCCGTGCTTGGCCACCGTCACCCCGGCCGCCGCCGCCACGATCGCCACGGTGGTGGAAATGTTAAACGTCCCCAGCTTGTCGCCGCCGGTGCCGCACACGTCGAGCATCTCGCGCCCGCGCGTCTCGTCGTCCAGCGGCACGGGCAGAGCCTTGTCGCGCAGCTCACTGGCGAACGCCGCGATCTCCTCCGGCGTCTCGCCCTTGTCGGCCAGCGCGGTCAGAAAATCGGCCTTGGCCTCGGGGGTGACGGCTTCATCAGTCAGGCCGCCGATCGCATTGCGAACCTGCTCGGCGCTCAGCGAGCCGCCATCGGTCAATTGCTTGGTCAGGGAATCCAACATGGCCGGAACGATACGCGCCCCACCGCCGCTTGGCCAAGCGTTCATTTGGAGTGCGCTTGCCACCGCAGTCCAAACCTGGGTCAAGGTAGGGATGGCTATCCCAGCCGTCCTCGGGTGTGAGACACGGATTTAACGGATTTTCACAGATCAATTTCAATCCTGCAAATTTGAGTTCATCTGCGTCTTTATTAAGGACTCCACCGCTTGGCCAAGCGTCTGGCTAATTCGATTTTTTGATGCGCTTGGCCTCCAGCCGTGGAATACTCGGCCGAGCGTGACGGTAGGCAGTCAAAAAATTGTAATCCCCGGCGGCAGCGGCTTCATCGGCAGCCACCTTGCCCGGCATTTTTCGACCAAGGGAGCAGAGGTTGTCATCCTCAGCCGGGGCGAAGAAAAAAACGACAACAACGCGCGCACCGTCTGGTGGGACGGCGTCAACCTCGACACGTGGGCGGAGGAACTCGACGGCGCCGACGTGGTGATCAACCTCGCCGGCCGCACCGTGAACTGCCGTTACGGAAAAAGGAATCGCCAGCAGATTTACGACTCACGCGTGTTTTCCACGCAGGTGATCGGCGAGGCCATCGCCCAAACCAGGCGACCGCCCGGCGTGTGGTTCAATGCCAGCTCCGCGACCGTATACCGGCACGCGCTTGACCGGCCGATGGACGAGGCCACCGGCGAGGTGGACAAGGTTGAGCCGGGCAAACCGCGGGACAAGTGGGAATTCTCCGTAGACGTCGTGAACCGCTGGGAGGCAGCGTTGTTTGCTGCAGCCACTCCAGACACCCGGCGAATTGCCATGCGGCTTCCGATGGTCTTCGGCCCAGGAAGGGGAGGTGTATACGAGGCGTTTCGAAACATCGCTCGTTTGGGCCTTGGCGGTACGCAGGGGCCGGGCAACCAGTATGTAAGTTGGCTGCACGTCGATGATTTGTTGCGTATGATCAATTGGTGCATCGAACACGAGACCCTCGAGGGAGCCATCAACATGTGCGCGCCCAACCCGATGCCGAACCGCGAATTCCTCAAGGCCCTGCGCGATGCCTGCGGCGCGAAGCTTGGCCTACCCGCAGCCAGTTGGATGCTGGAGATTGGTGCCTTTTTTATGCGCACCGAGACCGAACTGTTGCTCAAGAGCCGCCGCGTCGTGCCGGGCACACTGCTAGAGTCCGGCTTCGAGTTTAATCACCCCACCTGGCCA
>DKGH01000236.1:434-948 GCA_002453165.1 Verrucomicrobia bacterium UBA6775 | reverse complement strand
CGAATTCCTCAAGGCCCTGCGCGACGCCTGCGGCGCAAAGCTTGGCCTGCCTGCGGCCAGTTGGATGCTCGAGATTGGTGCCTTCTTCATGCGCACCGAGACCGAACTGTTGCTCAAGAGCCGCCGCGTGGTGCCGGGCACGCTGCTCGAGTCCGGGTTTGAGTTTAATCACCCCACCTGGCCAGAGGCCGCCCAAGCCATTGAGGCAAAAAGATAGGAACGGAGCCAAGCGCTTGGCCAAGTTCAGGGTATGGATTGAAGTTGATCTGTGAAAATCTGTGAAATCTGTGTCTCAACTAGAGGACGGCTGGGACAGCCGTCCCTACCTCCGCCCGTTCAACTTTCGGCGTTCCTTGTTCGGTGTTCTGCAATCAATCCTCTCGCTTGGCGAAGTGGAACCGATTTTATAACACTCTTCCCGCTTGAGGGAGTGGGCCCTTGAAGTGCCCCTAGAGGCAAACGGCAAGAGTCTCTGCTCCCTGCGCATTCGCATCTCAGATGCCCTCAAATGGCT
>DKGH01000236.1:0-425 GCA_002453165.1 Verrucomicrobia bacterium UBA6775 | reverse complement strand
CTGGCCAGAGGCCGCCCAAGCCATCGAGGCAAAAAGATAGGAACGGAGCCAAGCGCTTGGCCAAGTTCAGGGTATGGACTTCGGTGGTAAGCGAAGCGCGACTCCGCTTTCTACGGTTGAACGGTTTTGAGGTTCTCGGTTCCCGGTTAAAAGCGCCGTCGACGCTTCGCTCTGCCGGCGCACTCCAAAGTGCGCTTGGCCAAGCGGTGGCATCGTAAATGAGGACGCAGATGAACGCAAATTTGCAGGATTGAAGTTGATCTTTGAAAATCTGTGAAATCTGTGTCTCAACTAGAGGACGGTCGAGACAGCCGTCCCTACCTCCACTCATTCAACTTTCGGCGTTCCTTGTTCGGTGTTCTGCAATCAATCCTCTCGCTTGGCCAATCGGTACCGATTTTTATAACACTCTTCCCGCTTGATGG
>DKGH01000120.1:9728-9951 GCA_002453165.1 Verrucomicrobia bacterium UBA6775 | reverse complement strand
GCGGTGCAACAAATTGGTTTGGCCCGCTGCACGTGGCGTGAGACATTGCCCGCCCCACTTATTTTGACTCAACCATCATGATTCGCCTCGCTCTAATCAGTTCAGCCGAAACGGCGGAGGCTTACGGCAGTATCAGCACAAGGCTGCATCGCGCGGCTTGGACGGCGTATGCGCCGGTGGATTCCGGCGGCTCCGGCAAGGCACTTGGCCAAGTGACGGAAGC
>DKGH01000120.1:0-9314 GCA_002453165.1 Verrucomicrobia bacterium UBA6775 | reverse complement strand
GCTGCCGAGCGCTTGGCCAAGGAGGCTTCGGCAAACGGAAAACCGGTTCTTGCCGGGGCGACCGGAGGCAGTCTCGCCGCGCTTGGCCAAGCGAACACGCTGCTGATGCCGGCCCATCCGTGGCGCTTTTTGCCATCAGTCCAATCGGTCAAGCGCAGCCTCGATGACAACAAACTTGGCCAAGCGGGACTATTGCGCATCCACCGCTGGTTGCCGCCCGGTGAGGGTGTCGGGGCGCTGGCTGATCGCATCCTGCCGGACGCCGATCTCGCCTGCTGGCTGTTCGGCAGTACGCCGGAGACGGTGTGGTCACTGCAGTCTGCGGCCAATCCGGAATACATCCAGTTCCACCTTGGGTTTGCGAACGACGGCATGGCGATGATCGATGTCGCTGCGTCGTTGCCGAGTGGTGGTGATTACTTTTCGCTGACGATGATCGGCGGCACCGGCGCGGCCTACGCGGATGATCATCACAACATGAATCTGCTCTATAGCGGAGGCCAGCCGAATGCAATTCGCGCGAGTCAGGGGCGTGCCGACTTGGTCGGGCAACTGCAGGAATTTGTCGATGCCATCAGCGAACAACGTGCGCCAAGCGTGACAGTGGCCGATACAACGAGAGCGGTCGAGGTCTTGGATCAAGTTTTGGAGTCTGCGAAAAGCAGGCAGGTGATCAGTGGAAAGGAGGGCAACTGAGGTGGCGGAGACGAAGACATTCCGGGCCGGCGTGTTCAGTGTGGTGAAGCACTGTTACCTGCCGCGTGCCGTGTCGGCGCATCCGCGGTTTGAGTTGGTCGTCGTGACGGATGACGCCGATCAGCCGGACTGGGTGCATCAGCGCAATCAGAAGTTCGCCGATGAGTTTGGGATCCCGTACGTGCCCGACGTGGCCAAGGCGATCGCCGAGTACGATCTCGAAATAGCGGCGGTCAGCCCGGAGGCGGAGCGGCACTGCGATCTCGCGGTGCGTGCCGCCGATGCCGGGCTGCACGTGATAGCCGACAAACCGATGTCCACCCGCCTCTCCGAGTGCAATCGGCTTGTCGAGGCAGTTCAACGCAATGACGTGAAATTCCTTCTCTGGAACCGGAACTACCTGCCCGCAGTGATTCAGGCGAAAGAGGCGATTGCTTCCGGTGCAATCGGAGCGTTGCAGGCGATACACGTTGATTTTTATTTTTCGAAAGATGCCGGCCCGCCCAAGGGCTCGCGCGCGGAGGGCGATCCGCCAATCGACTGGCTCGAGCGGCAGATGGAGGCTCATGCCGATGGCTCGGACGGTGGCGTGGGCAGGGAGGCGATGGGTGAGTTGCAGATCGAGGGCATCTACCCGCTGGGCTACGTGCAACTTTTGACCGGCCAGAATGTGCAGCGCGTGTTTGCCCGGACGGCGACGCATTTTCATCAGGCCAACGTGGACAACAACGTGGACGACCTCGCCACTGTGTCGCTGGAGTTGGGTGGGGGTATCATCGGCTCGTTGTGCATTGGCCGTATCGGCGCAGCGAGCCACCCGGACATCGGCGAGATCAAGATTCACGTCATCGGCTCGAAGGGTGGATTGGTCATCTCCGAGGCCCGGCCGGAGGTGAGCATCTACTATCGAGACCAGCCGCCGTTGGAATTCAAAAACGAACGTATCGCCAACGAGAACGATTTCCTGTTGATGGACGATTTTGCGCGGGCACTCGACACCGGCAGCGAGCCGATTCTCAACGCGCAGGCCGGTCGCGATATTGCCGCCACGGTTTTTGCCGCCGTCGAGTCCGGTAAAACAGGGCAACTTGTGGAGGTGATTTGCTGACATGACCCCGGTTGAACTGAAAGAGGCGCTGAACAACGGCGGCCCGGTTTTCGGCACGCTCATCGTTTCGCCTTCGCCGTTCTGGCCGAAGGTACTCGGCGACAGCGGACTCGATTTTGTTTTCATCGATACCGAGCATATTGCGCTCGATCGCAGTCAGGTCTCGTGGATGTGCCGCACGTACAAGGCGATGGGCCTGCCACCACTCGTGCGTATCGTTTCACCCTCGCCATACGAGGCGACGATGGTGCTCGACGACGGGGCGGCCGGGGTGGTCGCGCCGTACATTGAGCAGGTCGAGCAGGTGCAACAACTCCGAGGTGCTTCCAAGCTGCGGCCGCTCAAGGGGCAGCGACTTGACGACGCCCTCGCCGGCCAGCCGTTGCCGGGCGAGCTTGCCGACTACGCGCCCGGGTTTAATCAGGACAACCTGCTTATCATAAACATCGAGAGTGTGCCGGCGGTGGATAATCTCGACCGCATCCTTGACGTACCGGGCATCGACTCGGTGCTCATCGGCCCGCATGACCTGTCGTCCAATCTCGGCGTGCCGGAGCAGTACGATGACCCGACGTTCCTGAAAACGGCCGAGATAATTTTCACCAAGGCCCGGGCAAAAGGCGTCGGCGCGGGAATCCACGCCTGGGGCGACATCGCCAGTCAGGCGCGGTTTGTCGACATGGGCGCCAACCTGCTGATTCACAAGGCCGACATCATCTTTTTCAAAAACGGCATCCGCACCGAGCTGGCGGAGATCCGCGAATCGCTTGGCCTCAAGACCGGCGACGGCCCGGGCGGCGACGTAAACATTTGATCCATGATCCGTTTTCTTTTTTTTGCAGCAGCGGCGGTCACTGCGCTTGGCCAAGCGTACGCGGCCAAGGCCAAGCCGATGAACGTGCTTTTCATCGCCGTCGACGACCTGCGTCCGGAGCTTGGCTGCTACGGCGTCGAATACGCGCCCTCGCCAAACATCGATCGCTTGGCCAGGCGCGGCATGGTGTTTCGCAATCACTTCGTGCAGGTGCCGACCTGTGGCGCCTCGCGTTACGCGATGCTCACCGGCCGCAGCCCGGCCGTGACCGGCTTCACCGGGGGCAACGCCGGCTTTTACGCCGGCAAAACCGCCCTGACGGCTGAGACGTTGCCGGGAGCCCAAAGCATGCCGGAACTGTTCAAGCGCAGCGGCTATCACACGGTGTTGATCGGCAAGATTTCGCACACCGCTGACGGACGGGTTTACGCCTACAACGGCGCCGGAGACGGCCGCGACGAGGTGCCGAATGCCTGGACCGAAATGTCCACCCCATACGGCACATGGAAACGAGGCTGGGGGATTTTCTTCGCCTACGCAAACGGCATCCACCGCGAGGACGGCTCCGGAGCAAAGGATCTTTTTGACTTCACCGTCGAGGGCGACGACGACCTGCCGGACGGCCAGATGGCCGCGCACGCAGTCGCACGGCTGCATCACTTGGCCAAGCGCGACAAACCGTTTTTCATGGGGCTGGGCTTTTTCAAGCCGCACCTTCCATTTGTTGCTCCAAAGCAGGATTGGGAAGCAATGAAGGAGGCCGATATACCGCCGCCGCCCCATCCTGAAAAAATCAACTCGCCCTACTGGCACGGCAGCGGCGAGTTTTTTAAGTACGACTTTCCCTATCCCAAGCGTCCACTCTCACCGGAAAACGTCATCAACGCGCGGCGCGCCTATTTGGCCTGCGTCCGCTATACCGACCGGCAGGTCGGCCGTGTGCTGGACGCCCTGGACAAAACCGGCTTGAGCGATAACACGATCGTGGTGCTCTGGGGCGACCACGGTTGGAACCTTGGCGACTCGGCGTTGTGGGCCAAGCACACCCCGCTTGAGCGCGCTGTGATCAGCCCACTCATCATCAGCGTGCCGGGGATGAAACAGGCCGGCTCAAGCAGCAACGCGTTGGTCGAGTCGCTCGATTTGTTCCCGACGTTGATCGATCTGGCCAAGCCGGAATTCAAAAAAACGGAACACCCGCTGGACGGCAAAAGTTTGGCCAAGGTGCTGGACGATCCATCAGCCAAGGTTCGGGATGCTGCGCTGAGCTACTGGCGCGATGGCATCACCGTGCGAACGCAGTTCCACCGGCTCATCGTCACGCGAAAAAACGGGCAACTCAGCAAAGTGGAATTATACGATCAATCCACCGGATTCGACCCCGTAAAAAATAAAGCCGAAAATAACCCGGCGGGGGTTGAAAGATTGAAGGCGTATTTGCCTTAACTCACCAACGTACCGACTTTGCCGCCTAGGATAACTTTGCGGAAGTTGTGTTTCTTGAAGAGGTCGAAGACGATGATTGGCATCCCGTTGTCCATGCAGAGCGAAAAAGCGGTGGAGTCCATCACGCGCAGTTGTTTTTGCAGCGCATCGAGGTAGCTGATTTTCGTGAAGCGCTTGGCCTTCGGGTTTTTCATTGGGTCACTGTCGTAGATACCGTCGACCTTAGTGGCCTTGAGAATGACCTCGGCGGCGATCTCGTTGGCACGCAAGGCGGCTGCCGTGTCGGTGGAGCAGTATGGGTTACCGGTACCACCGCCGAAGATGACCACGCGTCCTTTCTCGAGATGACGCACCGCCCGCCGGCGGATGAAAGGCTCGGCCACCTGCGACATGGTGATGGCGGACTGGACGCGGGTCGGCACACCCTGTTTTTCCAGCGCATCCTGCAGTGCCATGGAGTTTATCACAGTGGCGAGCATTCCCATCTGGTCGCCGGTCACCCGCTCGATGCCCTTTTCGCTGCCCTGTAGTCCGCGAAAAATATTCCCTCCCCCAACGACGACGCCGATCTGCACGCCGAGCTTTGCCACCTCGCGCACCTGCGCCGCGACGTCGTGGACGGACTCGGGACAGATGCCGCCGGTTTCCCCGCCGAGCACTTCCCCGCTGATTTTCAGCAGGACACGGCGGAACTTCGGTTTTTTGCGGTTGGCGGTGGCGGGCGATTTCTTTTTTGCAGGCATGGTGTTGTCGGGTTTACGGCTGCGAACCAAGCGCACGTAAACTGGGCTTGTTGTGTATCAGCCCGACCCATGCGCCGTCAATTTTATGCTGCGAAATTGTGACATTTCCCGACTCTGCTCGACTCGGTAAGGCATCGCCGGTTTAATGCGCGCGTGTCATTGGACAAACTCACAATCGTCGGAGCCGGGCTCCTTGGCGGTTCGCTTGGTCTTGCTGCGAAGGAGCGCGGCTTGGCCAAGCGCGTGACCGCCCTCGTTCGGCGGCCGGAGAGCGTGAGTGAATGCCAGGCACTTGGCGTGGCTGACGAGGTGACGCTGGACGAAGCGGAAGCAATTTCCGGTGCAGACCTGATTGTCCTCTGTACGCCGGTGGCTAGCATGGCCGGCTTGGCCAAGCGCTGGCTGCAGCACCTGAAAAACGGGGCGGTGGTCACCGATGTGGGAAGTACCAAGCGGCAGTTGGTGGATGAACTGACGCCGATGATTGCCGGTGCCGGGGCACACTTCGTCGGGAGCCACCCGATGGCCGGAAGCGCCCAGGCTGGGCCAAGCGCTGCCCGGGCAGATCTGTTTGACGGCGCCGTGTGCGTGGTCACGCCGACCGATGCCACCGACGCGACGGCACTCAACTTCGTCAATGAATTTTGGGAAAAACTCGGCTCCGAACCGGTCACGATGTCGGCGGACGATCACGATCAACTGGTTGCGAGGTGCAGTCATCTCCCGCACCTGCTGGCCTCGGCCCTGGCAAGGCGTGTGTTGGACCCGAGCCATGGTGAGTTGCAGAAACAACTTTGCGCGACCGGCTTTCGCGATATGTCCCGTCTGGCCTCCGGCTCGCCTGTGATGTGGCGCGACATTGTCCGATCCAACCGCGAGGCCATCCTTGAGGTGATCGACGAGTATTCCGCTGAACTGGATCAGCTGCGACAACTGATCTCGGAGGATTCCAGCGAAGCGATTGAAGGGTGGCTCGATGAGGCCAAGCGCGCGCGCGATGAATGGAGTGCGCCGGATGCATATTGAAATGTCGCTGCCCGACCTAATCGAGATTGTCCCGCTGAGCGCTGCACCCGAGGTGGAGATCACTGTTCCCGGCTCGAAGAGCATCACCAATCGAGCGCTCATCCTCGCGGCTCTGGCCGAGGGTGAGGTGACGCTTGAGGGTGCCTTGTGGAGCGAGGACACGCAGGTGATGGTGGAGGCGCTGCAAAAGCTGGGCTACTCGATCGAGGTACAGCCTGACCCCGGTGAGGCGGCTAACCGCACGATCCACGTGGCCGGGCTTGGCCAAGCGATCCCAAGCGGCGGAACGGAGGAGGAACCCCTCGAGTTGTTCGTTGGCAACGCCGGCACGGCAGCCCGGTTTCTCACGGCGTTCCTATGCCTTGGCCGGGGCGTCTACCGACTCTCAGGCGTGTTACGCATGCACGAGCGCCCACAGGCTGCCCTGCTGCAGGCACTGCGGGAGCTGGGTAATCGAATCGACTCAGAAAACGACAGGCTGCCGGTGACCATCCACGGTCAGGGGCCAAGCGGCGGGAGTTGCCGGGTGGACATCGCGATGAGTACGCAATTCGCCTCGGCGCTGCTGCTCGGTGCCGGGATCGGGCGATGGCAGGTCGGTATTGATGGTGAGCAGGGAGCCGCCTCGCCCTACGTGGCGATGACCTCAAGCCTGATCGATGTGTTCCCGAGCCGAGGCGGCAGCTTTGCCATCGAGCCGGATGCCTCCGGGGGGAGTTACTTTTGGGCGGCAGGGCATATTTTGTCTGAAGCCGGCAGTCTGCCGGTACAGGTGGCACGCTGGCCAAGCTCCGGTTGGCAGATCGATGCGGCATTTCCCGGTCGATTGCCACTGCCGCCGAGCACATCGCGGCAGGACAATCTTGGTGACAGCATTATGACTGCCATCGCCATTGCGCCCTTGGCCAGGCGGCAGACGGAATTCACTGAGCTTGGCCGCCTGCGGGTACAGGAATGCGAACGCGTCGTGGCGATGCGAACCGAATTGGCCAAGTGCGGCGCGGCGATTGATGAGTCCGGAGACACGCTCACCTTGCAGCCAGGCGCATTGCACGGTGCGGAGGTGGACACGTACGAGGATCACCGGATGGCGATGTGCTTTGCCACTCTTGGATTGAAAGTGCCGGGGATTCGCATCAAGAATCCGGCCTGCGTTCGCAAGACTTTCCCGACGTTTTTTCAAAAACTGGCCGCCCCTGCTCCGCTCGGACTGGGCGCGACGGTGCGGGATGGGAACGGGGACGAACTGAAACCGGAACAACTTTTTGCAGACTAAAATTTGATGGGAGAGCCAATCGTAATTGCCCTCGACGGCACGAGCGCTAGCGGGAAGAGCACCAACGCAAAACGCGTCGCCAAGGCGTTGGGCTATGCGTATGTCGACACAGGTGCGATGTACCGCAGCCTCGCCTGGCACTGCCTCGAGAAGGATGTCGATCTCGGCGACGACAAGGCGATTGCGTCGCTGTGTCGTCGATGGAAGACAGAGTTGAAAAACGACGACGGCCACATTCGGTTGTACGTGGATGGCTATTTTCCCGAGAAGGAAATCCGCACCGCCGAGACGAGTGCCGCTGTGCCGGTGGTGGCGGCAGTTCCTGCCGTGCGCAAATGGATGAAAGCCAAGCAGCGTGAATGCATTAAGTTCGGTGACCTCGTGATGGAAGGACGCGACATCGGCTCGAATGTGTTTCCCGACACGGATTTCAAATTCTACCTCGACGCCTCGCTCGACGAGCGCTCCAAGCGTCGTGCTGCCGATGGGGTGGACGAAAATCTGGCCGAACGCGACAAGCAGGACAGCCAACGCGCCGCCGCCCCGCTTATGATCCCGCTCGGCGCGAAGGTGATCAACAACTCCGAGATGACCGCCGAGGAGACCAGCGCGTTGATCATCGGCGAGGTTCAGGAAAAACTGGAGGCCGCGGGATGACCCCGCTCTACTGGTGGGCTTGGGCCTCATCGAGATGGATATTCAAAAACCTGTTTCGATGTCGCGTGTACAACCCCGAGCGCGTGCCCATCACCGGCCCGGTCATTATCGCGGCCAACCACGAGAGCTACTTCGATCCGCCGTTCATCGGCAGCAGCCTGCCCCGGCCGATCAACTATCTTGCCCGTGAAAACATCTTTTCACATTGGCTTTCAGGCCCTTTTTTCAGGGGTTTGAATACCGTACCGGTCGACCGGGAGGGAGGCGGAGCCAGGGGCTTGAAAATCATTCTCGAGAGGCTGCTCAAAGACAATGGTATCATCATTTTTCCGGAAGGCACGCGGACGTTCGACGGCGAAATGCTGCCGGCACAGGGTGGCATCGGCCTGACGATCATCAAGTCGCGTGCCCCGGTCGTGCCGGTGCGGGTATGGACCTACAACGCCTACAACCGAAACCAAGTGCTACCCAAGCCAAGGATGATGTCTGTTAAGTTCGGCAAACCGCTTGACGTCGAGCCGCTGCGGGAAAAGGCAAGGACCTGTTCGCGGCAGGAATTGCGGGGCATCTATCAGGAGGCCGCCGAATCGACGATGACGGCCATCAGGAAGCTGCAACCGATTGAGGATTGATACTCCGCTTGGCCAAGCGATCACTTGATGCCCTCGAGGCGTTCCCTCCAGATGTCGTAGAGCTTCACTGTGGCGAAGACGTCGCGCACACAGTACTCGGCGATTGCCTCGTACTTTTCCTCCTTAATCAACTGGTTGACGTCCATCCCGGTGACCCCGTGTGATTTCGGTGACTCGATCCCAAACACGCGGCAGTAGAAATCCAGGTTGAAACGCCGGGCGGCACCATCCCTGCCGCTGACGTTGTAAAACGTCAACTGCTCCGCGAGGTCGCAGTGCGGATCGGTGGCGAACCGATAGCCGAGCCAGTTCTTTTTTGAGATCGGTACATCGAGTTGCGCGGAACGAAGATAGAGAAACGGAATGTCAAACTGGCGACCGTTGAACGTCACCACCTTGTCGTAGTGCTTGGTTACCTCCCAAAATTGCGCGATCAATTCCTCCTCGTCCATCACCGGCACGAACTCCACACCAGCAACACTGCGCGAGTTGGACTCGAAATCGTCGGCGATAAAAATGACCTGCCCGCGCAGCGTCTCCGCGTTGATCATCGCCACACACACCACCCGGGCCGTGAATGGCCAGAGGTTCATCATGCGAACGAGTTCCTCCCGCTTGGCCTCCTGCTCCTCCTCGGTGGCCAGTCTGGCCGCCGGCCGCATCAGGTATTCCTGAGAGGAATTGTCGAAGGAATCGAGGGGTAGTGCGGATGTCTCAATGTCAAAAACCAGCGTGGCCATGGGGAAAATATGCAAAAAACCGGCCCAAAAAAGAAGGATGGAGGTTCCGCACAGGGCAGAACCTCCAAACCGCATTCAAACCTTTTAAAGAAGATTATTTCTTCTTCTTGCGGGTTGCCTTCTTTTTAGCTGCTTTCCTTTTGGGAGCAGCCTTCTTCTTGGCAGCCTTCTTCTTC
>DKGH01000034.1 GCA_002453165.1 Verrucomicrobia bacterium UBA6775 | reverse complement strand
CGTGACAAGTTGTTTTATTAGTTAATTTGAACTCAAAATAACACGCTATTAGCGCCTGGCTATATGCAGGCTCATCGTACCGAGCATTATATTTGCCACATTTACCGAACTGAATCCGATCTCATCCAACATATCTTTTACACCACTTTGAGCAGGGTATTTTTCCAGTGAATCCAGAATATAAGCGTACGCCGAGGCACTGCCACAAAACAGCCAACCGAAAACAGGAAGCGCCCACCTCAAATACTGATAGTACAATCCCCGTAAGAATCGATTGGGTGGTTTTCCAAAATCGAGTATAGCCAAGCGCCCCCCGGGTTTTAACACCCTGAAAATTTCCTGAAGACCTGTTTTATAATCCGCCAAATTTCTTAAACCGTAGGCAATCGTCACAACATCGAATTGCCCATCGCCGAACGGCAGTTGAAGGGCATCCGCCTGGTATAATCTCGATTGGCCAATATTGCACTTGGCCAAGCGGCGTCTGGCGACATTCAACATCGCTCCATTCATATCCACCCCGGCCACTCTACCTCCCCGCTTGGCCAAGCGGACGATCAAATCTCCTGTACCACAACAAACATCCAGCGCTTGTTTGCTTTCACCAAGCGCAACTAGTCGTGCCATTTTACGTTTCCACAAACGATGCAACCCGGCGCTTTGAATATCATTCACCAAGTCATAACGCATCGCGATGGTCGAAAATAATGCATCGACCTTTTCAACGTGGGCCTGGTTACTGAACTCATCTGCCACTCTTTGCCATTCTTATCATTCCCGTATTCCCACTGCGAGAAAATCCACGAATTTGACGAATCAGGTTTGATTCAACCACCGCCATCAGAGAAAGTCGCCGGGATGTTGTCACTGGAACAGGCCGTCGAAAAAACTCTCGCTTCCGTAGCGCGGATGGAACCTGAATTCGTCGTGTTGAATGAAGCCTACCGCCGATATGCAGCTCAGAATTTGCATGCGAACGTCTCAATCCCTGGCTTCGATAATTCGGCGATGGATGGCTATGCAGTCATCAGCTCCGACCTGAAGGGCGCCAGTGAAAAAACGCCAACCTCTCTACAAAACATCGGAGTTGTTCCTGCCGGAGATGGGCCGGATAAGAAAATCACCCCGGGGTGCTGCATGAGAATATTCACCGGTTCACCCATACCCGAGGGTGCTAATGCTGTTGTCATGCAGGAGGGTTGCAAAATAAATACGAACGAAAATCGTGTCCTATGCGCGGACGAAGTTAAGCCCTGGGAAAACATCCGGATGAAAGGGGAGGACGTTCAAACTGGCGACCAACTGCTTACGAAGGGACAAAAAATCAACACAGGAGCGCTCGGACTCTTGGCGGCAACCGGCCATCACCAAATCAAAGTTGGCCGCCAGCCGAATGTGGGAATCATTTCGACCGGTAACGAATTGGTCGAAGCGCCAAAAAAATTAACAACCGGCAAAATATACGAAAGTAACCGCACCATGCTCGCCTCGATGGTTTCCCGGTCCAACGGGGTACCGAAAATATACCCAATTGTTCCGGACAATTTGGAGGAGACATGTTCGGCACTAAAAACAGCCTTTCAAGAAAACGATATCATTCTCTCTTCCGGTGGAGTTTCCGTGGGTGATCATGACCATGTTAAACCTGCCATTGAACAGATTGGCGGCACGGTTGACTTCTGGAAGGTTTCCATCAAACCGGGAAAACCGTTTGTCCTTGGCCAAGTCAACGATCGAGCCTTGTTTGGACTGCCCGGCAACCCAGCATCGGCTTTGGTTACATTCCAACTACTTGTTCTACCCGCGTTATTAAAAATGCAGGGCGCTTCCGACTGTCGCTTGGCCAAGCGCCGAGGTGAATTGACTGAAGAATTCGCCAACAAGGGAGACCGTCGGCATTTCGCTCGCGTGTCGATCAACTCTCAGGGGCAAGTTGTCAGCACTGGAGGACAGCGATCCCACATGTTGGGCAGCTTGGCCAAGGCCAATGCCTTGTTGGACGTACCGCCGGCCAGCCGCTTGACCAAGGGGGATTTAGTTGAAGTATTAATGATCGAGGACTGATATTAGTCCTCCTTCTTTTTCAGGAGTTTCAATTTACTGAGCGCCTCTTTTTTCTGTTCGTCCTCTTCCCGAATAACATCTTCAAGAGACCGCGCAACACATTCGTGGATTAATTCCGCCACACTTTTGCTGGTCACGTTTGCAGCGGACTTTAAGGCATCCAGCAATTCGGGAGGCAAGACAACGAAGGGCGGCTTTTTCTCCCCGCCAGCCTGTTTTGGCTCCTCAACCTGCTCATCCTCTTCCATTGCCTCTCGAAATTTATCCCGAACAAATCCCACCATTTGTTTACCTTCCGTGTTGGCGAACGATTTCACCTCCTTAAGGAAACCTTTCGGAATCCAGGACTGTTTTTTCTTCTCTCCGCTGTCTGGCGATTCTTCAGGCATGTTACTTGGACATCTTCGCGATCAATCGATCGTTTAACTCACGTGCAGGATTATAACCTGCGGCACTGAGTTTTGTACTTAACGCAGCGACCTCTATCAAACGGGCCAAAGTACGACCGGGTCGTACGGGAATACTAATGTGCCGAACCTTCACCCCGAGAATTTTCACGTGTTCCTCGTCCATTCCCAGTCTGTCCACATCGTCCGACTCTTTCCACCCCTTCAATGTCACCACCAAGTCCATTCGTTTTTCCGTACGAACACTCTTGGCCCCGAACATCGCCCCCACGTTAATAATGCCAATTCCCCTCACCTCCATGTGATCGCGTGACAATTCGGAACTTGTACCAATGATCTCGCGACCGTCCAGCAGGGTGACTTTTGTCACGTCATCCGAAACCAGGCTGTATCCTTTCTCGATTAACTCAAGTACAGTCTCACTTTTTCCGATACCGCTTTCCCCTCGAATCAACACGCCAATGCCGTGGACATCAACCATGCTGCCGATCACCGAATCACGGGGCGCAAAGAGCAAATCAAGCTCGATAGTAGCCAAATTGACAAACCGCATCGTCACCATCGGGGTTTGAAAAATGGGCACACCTGCCTCGTTTGCAATCGACTTGAGCTGCTTATCGACAGGCAGATTTCGCGTATAGACGATGCAGGGAATCTTGTAGGAACAAAGTTTTTTATACCGCTTCGTTCGCTCACTTACAGACAACGACTTGAGGTAATAAGCCTCAGCGTTGCCAATAACCTGTATACGCTTGTACGCGATATATTTTGTGAATCCAGCCAAAGCCAAGCTCGGTCTGTTGACGGTCGGCTCAATAATCGTCCGGCTTAAGCCGCTTTTCCCAGCGACCAATTTCATTTGAAGCGGGCCGGCTTGCGCTTCAAAAAAATGCTGCGTCGAAACTTTCTCCCGCTTGGTTTTCTTTTTTGCCGGCATGATTACAGATTAAATTCCGGGCCAAGATAAATGTCCCGCGCGGTGGGATCGTTGACGAGATGCTCCGCCTCGCCCTCACATCGCACATCCCCCTTGTGGATGATATAGGCCCGGTCGACCAGTTTAAGAGTTTCACGTACGTTGTGATCGGTGATCAGGATTCCCATCCTGCGCTCGGTCAGGCTCTTTAGAATTTTCTGAACCTCGTACACTGCAATGGGATCAATGCCACTAAACGGCTCATCCAAAAGTAACATCCGGGGAGAGGTGACCAGTGCCCGGGTGATTTCCAATCGACGTTTTTCGCCTCCGCTTAACGTGTACGCCTTGCTCTTGGCGAGTGACGTCAAATCCAATTCCTCCAGCAAAGATTTCAAACGGGCCTTCTGCTCGACCTTATCCCTCGTGCAGGTCTCCAGAATTGCCAGAATGTTTTGTTCGACAGTTAGTTTTCTAAAAACAGATGGCTCCTGAGTCAGGTAGCCGATTCCCAACCGGGCCCGGGCGTGCATCGGTTTGCTGACGATCGTGTTTCCCTCGAAAACCACCTCGCCATCGTCCGGTTTCACCAGCCCCACGATCATGTTAAACGTCGTGGTTTTGCCCGCACCATTTGGCCCCAACAAGCCGACGATCTCTCCGGGTGATACCGAGATTGAGATGCCATTGACGACCTGCCGTTTTTTGAACTGCTTGGCCAAGCCTCTTGCCTCCAACAAACTCATGGCTGGGGCGAGTTGGCATTGTCCGGAGATTGTTGCATTTGCCTGATCATTTTTGCATTCAGAATCATCTTCCAGCGACCGCTGGCCCGCAATCGCTTGGCCTGTTGGTCGTAGATCACCACGTTGCCCCGCAACTCCCCTTCCGGGGTGCGCAAAACCGGGTTGCCGGTGAGTTTCAGTTGGCCGGTGTTCACACCGTATTGAGCCGCTTGGCCAAGCGCAACCACGTCGGCCCCTTCCTGTCGTGTGTGAATCTCCACACTTGGCTCGCCGGTTAGGCGAACCGTATCGGCCTCGCGGTCATAAACCAAGCGGTTCCCAATGAATCGCATCGAATTCTGCCCCGCTGTCGCCCCGTTTAATCGTCCGGTCGCCACAAGGGAATTCAGTTCATTTTCGACAGGATCGATACTCAGGGCAACCGACTGCGCGTGAACGATAAAACCGGTGTCGTTGGCCAAGCGCACGTTGCCTTGAAACTCCGCGGAATCGGGATCACCCTCGGCGACCGCCCGGCGATATTCAAATGTTTCACAATCAACCAACAATGGCGAACCGGTGCCTTCGTTTTTTTCTGCGTCCTGTTCTGGAAAAATAAATCCGATACCACCGCTTTGCTTAGGGAGTTTCATGCTCACATTGCCGTTCGCTCGAAACCGGCCCTGATCGGGTAGCAACTCCAACCGATCTGCGCGGCCGGCCTGCCCGTTAAGATTCCACGTTGGATTCATGTTTAACTGGATCATCCCGTTTTCAAAATCGTAAACTGCGAATTGAGAAGTTATTTGATCGCTTCCCTGAAACAACTTCGCACCAATGGCCGTGGCCTGTTTCACTCCGCCGCCATCTTTTCCACCAAGTTCGATATTTAAATACTGACACTCCAAGCTGTTACCCTCTCGTGCCAATCGCACTGACCCAATGTACCGAGCGTAACCGGGGCGCATTTCGCTGGCGGGTTGAAAGACGAAATACCGGGCCTTCACCTCCAGCGACTCGGCCTTACCCTCGGGCGAATTTTGCTGTGTGGGTGAAAATTGGAACAATCCGCTTTCCACCCCGGAATCGGCTGGCAATTTCATCGAGACGTTGCCTTGTGCGCTTACTACTTTCGACTCCTGATGAACCAACAACAGGTCAGCGCGACCGGATCGATCATCCATCTCCCAATGTGGCTTCCCACGGAACAGCACAGTGCCAGCGGCCAAATCGTATACAGCCAAATCGCTCGTCGTTTTGAACCCGTCATTTTGAACCACCACACCGCCCTGAGCCTGAATCCATTGAAGCTCCCAATCCTCTTCGTGCAACCCGATTTTAATAACACGGCTTTTTAGTGTCCCGTCAACGTCGGTAACAGTGACCGATTCACGAAATTCCGCCTGACCGGGTTGGAGTTCGAATTGAGTAGAGGAAATTTGAATGACATCTGCAGGAACACCCTCAGCAGGATTTGTCGATGCTTGACCAAGAGGAACTCCTCTCAATTTTTTGTTTAGGTGCGCCTTAACACCTCTGGAGACTGTCAACAATGGTCCGGTTAGACTCCCGGAAAAACCAACTCCACTTAACTGCATTTGGCCATCAGATGTGGACAGCGACAACTGCCCCGGGGAGGTTATTTCCTTGGTGTCCTGATTGTAGAGACATTCGCTTGCTTGAAAAACAAGATTCGTTTTGCCTTCGGCATTTACTGAAATCAAGCGAGGATCACTGAGGGCAAGTTGACCATCTTCGCGAAAAACAGCCTGCGCACCACGAAGCTGAGTGGTTTGATTCCCATCTGCCGACTTTTCCGAGACTCGAAAATTTTCGATGGTCGTTCCCGCAGGCGCCTGGCCTAACACCAATGGAACCCCTCCGGCTAGGAGCACCAACCCGCTAAGCGTTATCAGTTGGAACTTTGGCAACACAACTAGTAAGGTTTTTAAATTGGCACTCAGGCTTGAAAAGATTTTCCTGTGCCTAATTTAAAAAAGTTATCCCCGGGGTGAGGAAGCTTAGATTCATCCGCATAAAAGTTATCCCCGGAGTGAGGAAGCTTAAATTCGTCCGCATGATAGGAACTGCGCACCATCGGCCCACTGGCCACGTGCATGAACCCCATTTCTCGTGCCACCTCCCCATATTCATCAAATTTCTCAGGGGAAATGTATTCCGCCACAGGCAAATGACATAGGCTCGGCTGAAGGTATTGTCCAAGCGTAAGAATGTCGCACCGGGCATTGCGCAGATCTCTCATCGTCTCGAAAAGTTCCTCCTCAGTCTCGCCTAAACCGAGCATAATGCCAGACTTGGTGTGGATTATTCCTACACCCCTCTCCTTTACCTTTCGTAGTACAGAAAGCGATCGATCGTACGCTGCTCGTGACCTAACCTGAGGCGTTAATCTACGAACGGTTTCCATGTTGTGATTAAAAATCTCCGGCCAAGCATCCAACACTTTTTGAAGCGACTCATCCTTGTCGAGAAAATCGGGAACTAACACCTCAATTACTATCTCCGGATTGCGACGACGCACCGCCTCGATGGTCTCTTGAAAATGAGTCGCTCCCCCATCCTTTAAATCGTCGCGTGCCACAGCCGTAATGACGACATGCTTAAGCTTCATTCTGAATGTGGCCTCGGCGACACGGGTAGGTTCATCACTCTCCAAAGGCAATGGCTTAGCCGTGCTAACAGCACAAAATCCACAGGCTCGCGTACAGCGATCTCCCGCAATCATGAATGTCGCAGTGCCTTTGCTCCAACACTCCCAATGATTCGGGCACTTGGCACTTTCGCAGACCGTATTTAGGTCCAACTCCTCAAGCAGCCCACGCGTCTTTGTAAAGGCACTACTGCGAGGAAGTTTCAACCGAAGCCACTCGGGAATACGTTTTCTCTTATGAAGGGGAAGTGTTTCCGACATCGATGCTATCCTAAAGAATTCCAAAATTGCGCCAGCTCAGTGGCACCAAAATCGGCCAGCACCTCGCCGTCCACTTCGATTACCGGCGCGAAACTCTGATTGGTGAGCCGGAACATTTCATCCCAGGCTGACCGGTCGGAAGTCACATCAAGCACCTGATATTTGATCTTGTTTCGATCCAGCCAATCCATCGCCTCCGCACACCATCCGCAAAATGGCTTGATGAAAAGTCGGACCGTCGTGGGTTGATACATACGCTAGGCCAAGGCCGCACTCACATTGCACCGAAAGGGCAGCCAGCGCAATCTCACGCTTGGCCAAGCTCGGTAATAATTGTGTCCTCGTGCTCGTAAGCCGGGGCGCAACAGCACAACAGGCACAACGGTTCTTTGCCTGTATTCCACAGTTTATGTGCTTGGCCAGGCGGTATGGCGATTGCATCCCCTGGCCTGACTTCGCGTTCCGCTTGGCCAAGCCGCATACGCCCCATGCCATGAGTAATGAAATAAATCTCCTCTGCCTTAGGGTGATAATGCTCCATCGTGGATCCCCCGACTGGGATTTTTGCCTCGGCCAAGCTTTGGTTGCGAATACTCGAATTCCGGTGCGCGAGCAATTCACGAATCTCCGATCCGTCCTTGGTTCGAAACGGCTCCGCTTGGTCGAGGTTAACAATTTCCATGGCGTTACAGAGTGGGCCCAAGCATCCAAGGCGCAAATTCTTCATCCCCCATCCCAGCAAGTTCGCTCTTGGTTTTCTCTCCGCTAGCCACCGAGATAATTTTCTCGTAAATCCGAGCACCCACCTGCTCGACAGTCTCGTTGCCGTCAAGAATCGTGCCGGCGTTGATGTCCATGTCCTCCTCCATCCAGTTGTACAGCGGCGAGTTGGTCGCAACCTTGATACACGGAGACGGTTTACACCCATAAACACTACCCCGACCTGTTGTGAAAACGCCCACATTGCAACCACCGCTCACAAGCCCGGTCATGCTCACGGGATCATTCCCGGGGGTGTCCATGAAACACAACCCCTTGGTTGTGATTTGCTCCGCATAATCGTAAACAGCCGCAAGTGGCGCCTGGCCCGCCTTGGCAACGGCGCCCAGACTTTTTTCGAAAATCGTCGTTAGCCCTCCGTCCTTGTTCCCCGGGGAAGGATTGTTGTCGATGGTTGAACCAAACATTTTTGTGTGTTCCTCCCACCAGCGAATTTGCGAAATTAGTTTTTCGCCCACTTCACGACTTGCCGCGCGACGGGTCAACAAATGTTCAGCACCATATATCTCTGTCGTCTCACCAAAAACCGATGCTGCACCCCGGCGGACCAATTCATCCGACGCCAACCCCAATGCAGGGTTGGCCGAGACGCCGCTATTGGAATCCGACCCTCCACAGTTCATCGCCAGAGTCAATTTGCTAACCGGCTGAGGTGTACGCTTCTGGGCGTTCACATTTGGCAACATTTCTTTAACTGCCTTGATGGCCGACTCCACGGTTTTCCTGACACCACCTGTCTGCTGAATTGTCAAAAACGAGGGTGCCTGTTCGCCCTCCTCCAGTTGATCGAGTTGGTGGGCATCAACCAAGGCTGGAATTTGATTTACCTCGCAGCCCAAACCTACGAGTAGATAACCACCGATGTTAGGATGACGCGCCATGCCGGCTATGACTCGTTGCAACAACTCATGACCGTGATTGGGATCATAGCTACAACCGCCTTTGTGAGTAAACGCCACGACCCCATCCACGTTTGAAAATTCCCGAGTGAAATCATTGGTTCGAAAATGATCCGCGACGTAACGCGATACTGTGGCTGAGCAATTCACACTGGAAATCACTGCAATGTAGTTTCGGGTACCAGCCCTTCCTTTTGCCCGGGCAAAACCCGAGAACGCATCCCCTTTATCCTCGATTGGTTCCAGCTGTTTAAAATCTTCACAAAATCCGTAGTCTCTCCCGACTTCCTTAAGTTCAACATTATGCGTGTGAACCCATTCACCGGCTTCGATATCCGCCTTTGCAAATCCAATATTTTGACCGTACTTAATCAACTCCTGCCCAACCGATAAGGACGACAAGGCAACCTTGTGCCCACCAGGAATCGTCCGGAGCAACTTAATTGACTCGCCACTCAAGGTCATATTTGATCCGTTTTTCAACGTCCGACGCGCTGTCGCGACATTGTCTCTGGGATTCAGTAAGATGAAATCTGAGGAACTCTCAGTCATTCAATTTTGAATTGTCACAAAAAAAGCCCGCCGTTAAGCGGGCTTTCAAAAAATTTAACTGTTAATCAAGGAGCATTGTAACGCCTCG
>DKGH01000069.1 GCA_002453165.1 Verrucomicrobia bacterium UBA6775 | reverse complement strand
CTGTGAGAGCAGCTCGGTGACGATTGGCAGGCCGGTTTCCTCCCGTGCCTTGGCCAGTAACTTGAGGCCGTCCTCGCCCAGTCCCTGAAACTCGTAGGGCGAGGTGCGCGGCTTGTACGCCCCGCCCCGGAGCATGGTGGCGCCGGTTGCCTTGACCGCGTGCGCGGTTTTCAACAATTGCTCCTCGCTCTCGACGGAGCAGGGGCCGGCCATCACCTGGATTTTTTTGCCGCCCACGATGACGCCGCCGGCGTTGACGGTGGAGTCCTCTGGGTGCGCCTCGCGGCTGACGAGCTTGTGGCGCTGCTGAATCGGCGTGACGGACTCAACCTGCGGCCAGGCGTTTAGCACATCGAGATCGCAGTGCGAATGCTCGTCGCCGATCGCGCCGATCACGGTTCGTGCCACGCCGTGCATGACATGGGGTTGGTAGCCGAGTTTTTTGATTTCCTCGACCACGGCCTGTTCCTCCTCGGGGGAGACGCTGTTTTTAAGTACGACTATCATATTGGTTTAAATTTTGTTGTCCCTGTAAAACAAAAAAACCGCAGGCGTTTTCTGCCTGCGGCTTGGTAAATTCTTTTTTCGGTGCTCTAGATTTCCAAGTCTCGCAGGCAGTACCGACTGGTAAACCGATACCAGCGGCTAAAATATCCAAAAAACTGTGCGACTTGAAAACTCACGGCGGCGCAGCGTAACAAACACCGGCGGACTGTCAACGGGTTTCCGCCTGACCGACGCTAGGGTCTGGTTAGGCCGAGGGTCTGGAGTGTGGCGGTGTAAATGTTGCTGAACTCGTTGGGAGCGGTGAAGAGGGTGGGGCGGCCGTAGTGCTGAGTCATCACGCGGGAGCGGCCAAGCGGATCCTTATTGCCGAATGCGAGCGTGAATTTTTTCGCCCCATCGGCAGTATCCACCTCGGCCACGATCTGGTCATTGCCGGGCTTGATGCCTGCGGCCTTGACGGCGGCATCGCCCTCGCCGATCCACTCAACAGCGGTCATGACGCCCATCCGGTAAATGGATTCCTCGAGCATGGCAGACTGAATCTGGTTGAGTGCCTTGTTTTGCGCATCACGCCAGGTGGCGTTGGGCAGACGCAGGAGGCGTGTCGGTTTGTTTTTCAGCGTGATGGTGACGGCGGCAACCTGGTTCGTCGCGAACGACCAGAGCCGGCGGTCGCGTAATTTGAAATCCTCCTTCGGCAGCAGGATCGCCTGCGCGCGGGGCAGCGCGACGATGGTCGGCTCGGTGTTCAGTCGGGCGAGCACGCGGCTGGTATCAAACGTGCCGAACGCTACCGACTCACTCCACGAGCCGGTGGTCGCGGAGGCCCCGTCTATTTTCAGGTTCATCCACGGGTTGTCCAAACCCTCCTTTTTGAAATCGCCCGCAGTGGCGTTGTCCTTCACGAAGTCGATCACCTGTCCGCTGCGGATGGTGTCCAGCATGGTGTTGACCAACAGCGTGTCGGCCGGGAATGTCCGCTGTCCGATGACCTGCCACGAATCGTCCGCCTGCCGGCTCACGGTGAATTTGTTGACCGTATCGACGGTGACCGAGGTGACCTCGTCCAGTGGCCTCCGGAATATGGCGTGGTTGCGGAACTGATTGTGAGGCAGCCGGAGCAGGGTCAACAGGCCGTCGTCCTGTATCGCCACGCGCCCTCGGTTGGAGTGCGTCACCCAGATGTTGGAATCCTCATCATCGTCCGGCTTGCGGAAGGCCAACTGGATCAACGTCTCATCGCCCTTGGCCAAGCGCACAGTCGCGTTCGGCTCGGTTGCGGTTGCGTCGTCGTCCGGGGAGATTTGCACGATGCGCGCCAGTTGCATTCGCTTGATGAGTTGCAGGATGACCGACTGGTCGGCCCCGGTGTCGATTGGCTCCTTCATCCGCCATGTACCGTTGCCATCACGATTAAGTTGGATCGTGCGGCTCTGGCCCCAGAAACGCAGCGAGTCAAAGTCGAGATTCTCGGGGACGAGTCGCAGGTCACGCCAGTCGTCGGCGTTGCGCGGCACCCAGTTGGCCAAGTCGCTGTCGACGAGGACCGCGTCCCGTGAACCGGGCAGGCGGACGTACGTTTGTCGCCCGAACAGCGCCGGGGCACCGACCTCAAGGGATTGTTCCTTCCCGGCGCTCTTCCATCGGACGGTTGCCCGGGCCTCGGCATTGAGACCAAACGTGGTCTCGTTACCGGTCTCGGTCCAGTCCGCCTCGGCGATACGCTGGCTGACGGTCAATTCGGAGAGCAGCTTGGCCAAGCGCTGCAGTCGCCCGGAGTGGGCGGGGTAATCCGGGTCGGCCACCCGCCATTGGCCGGTGGTTCTTTGAGCCACGATGTTGGTCGCACCTCGGGTGACCGTGAACGATTCGATCGAGTCCGCAGCGAGCCCGGGGAACAATCGTTCCGCTTGGTCAAGCGCTGGGCCGGTGGGCGTCGTCAGGCTGTCGACCACGACGACGACGGCCAGCACCGCCGCCAACACGCTCAACCATTTGAGTTCCTTCGGGTTCATGATCGTTTCATCTGGCGCCGCCACCACAACAGGCCAAGGCCAAGCGTGCCGCCCGGCAACAAAAGCAGCAGCACCCACGTGATCGAGGTCATCTCCGAGCGGGAAAGGCTGATGCGATACTCGGTCACGGCGCGCGGCTCGATCTCCAGCAGGTGCGTCCGCTCAAGCAGCCAGTTGACAGCGAGGTTGGCAAAGTCCCGGTTGGCCCCGGCCTCAAACGCGCTGTTGCCGAGGAACAACGAATCGCCCGCGACGACGATTCGCGCCGGCGGCTGGCCTTCGTTCGCGTGCACCTTGGCGGCTGCGAGCGGAATCTTGCCCTGCTTCTCAACCGCGCCCTGATTGCCCTGCGTCTGCACCACTGCCTGCCCGGAGTCGGACGAATGCGCGAGCACCGACACCGGCGGCGGGTCGTCGTTTTCCTCCTCCGGCTCGGGAAAGCCAACCGAGCGCGGCAGCACCATCTGCAGGCGGCTGCCGAGGATCGGCTTGGTGATCGGGTGGCTGCCGAGATCCTCGACCAGCAACAGGCCGCTCTCGCCGGACTGTTCATTTTTCGAGTCGGAAACCTGGTTGATGCCCACTTCGAACTCGTAATCGGCAAGGAACGACTCCAGCCCGCTTGGCCTTTGGAGCGAATAAAAATTGAACAACGCAAACAGGCTGCCGCCGCTGCCGAGGTATTCGCGCAGCTTGCCCAGTTCAGCCGGACTGTACGGCGTGCGCGGCCCGGCGGTGATCAGTAAGCTGAAGTTGGCCGGAATGGAGTTGGTTCCGGCCAGCGAAACCTCCTGCATGAGAAATCCTTTCTGCTGCAGCATGAGGGCAAACTTTGAGTAACCCCACTGGCCGCCCTGGTCGCTGGCGCGATGTTCGCCGTGGCCGGTGACGAAGCCGATTTTCGTTTGCTTCCCCTCGGTCACCGCGACGATGGCCGAGGTGAACAACTGCTCGCCGACAAAGTGCGTCCGACGCGCCTCGCGTTTTTCCATGAATTCGGAAAAGTCGAGGATCGAAAGTTCGCTGTCATTGACCGCCTTGACGCGCTCGTTCACGGCGAACAAAACGCGGTTGCCCGCCGCGTTGGCCGGGGAGCGCAATTCCTGTTGAACCGCCTCGGCACGGGCGGGGTCGCGGGCGAGATCGACCAGTTCCAGTTTCACCCGAGACGACACCCGCTCGTACTCGACCAGCAGGTTTCTGACCGGCTCAAACAAATCCGACTGCGTGTCGAACAGCGCCACCACGCGCACGTCGTTTGTCAGCGAGCCAAGGACTTTTTTAGTGAGCGGCGACAGACTGTGGTCGGCCGACTGGGCGAGCGCGAACTTCGCCGGGTTGCGCAGCGCCAGCAAGTTCACCAGCAGCACGCACACGATGGCCATCAGCGCTGCGAGCAGGACCCGCCGTGAAATCACCCGCCGTATCGTGGGCGAAAAGCTGGCAAATTTGGACTGCTCTTCCATCGATTATTTCCAGCGCCGACTCTCGACGACTTTGTGGGTGAGATACAAAAACAGCCCGGTCAGGCTCAGAAAAAAAACGATCGCACCGAGATCGATCACGCCGCGGGTAAACGATTCCATGTGATTGGCCAGCGAGATGTGCCGCGCCAGTTGCGAGAGCCAGTCCGTCCGGTCGCCGGCGAAGTACGAAAAGAAGCCGGTGAAAAACAGCGCTGCTCCCAGCGCGAACCCGCTCACCGCCGCGACTGCTTGGTTTCGCGTCAACGCCGACGCGAAGCAGCCGATCGACATGTACAGGCAGCCGACCATCAGGATGCCCAACGCCGAGGTGAACATCGTGCCCAGCCCGAGCACCGCCGATTCACCCACATAAAAACGGACGACAACCGAGCAGATCAGCAACGGCAACCAGAGGATCATGTAAAAAATCAGTGCCCCGACAAACTTCGACAGCACCACCTGCCAATCGCCGATCGGCGCGGTCATCAGGCTTTCGTACGTACCGCTGGCGCGCTCCATTGCAAAGCTGCGCATGGTGATCACCGGCGCGATCAGCAGCAGGATCACCCAGAAAAAATAGGTACCGTAAAATACCTGCGTCACCGGCATCGGTGTCGCTTCGCCGTTCAGTCCAGAGAGCACCACGAGGAATCCAAGCCCGATGAGGAACATCACCGCGGCGATGATGATGAACCCGGTCGGCCCCTGAAAAAACGCCGACAACTCCCGGCGTACCAACGCGCGAAAGACGCTCATTGCGGTTCCTCCTTTTCCTGCGTGAGGCTGACGAATAAATCCTCNNGGACGACAACCGAGCAGATCAGCAGTGGCACCCAGAGGATCATGTAAAAAATCAATGCTCCGGCGAACTTCGAAAGCACCACCTGCCAATCGCCGACCGGCGCAGTCATCAGGCTTTCGTATGTGCCGCTGGCGCGCTCCATTGCGAAGCTGCGCATGGTGATCACC
>DKGH01000231.1 GCA_002453165.1 Verrucomicrobia bacterium UBA6775 | reverse complement strand
GCAACGAATCCCTGATAATTGCCCTTACGCAGAATACCGACAAGCCGGTCTATGTCAGCCAGACTTTTCTGCTTGGCACCGCGTGGTCGAATTTCCACCTTGAGTTGCACGTTGACAGCATATGGCACGCAGCGGTCAATGTCCCCGTACACGTCGTCCGTGTGAAAGTTTCCTGTATCCAGATTGATACCCACCCATTTACTTTTTGTGGCCTCGATGATTTCCAAAAGACTGTCCGCCTCGGCGACGATTCCACCGTGATTTTCGATTCCCAAAAATACCCCCTGTTTGCCGGCGTACTCCCCAACTTCCTCCAAGACCTCGATGCAATTCCGCTGAGCATCCGCAAGCGACAATCCGTTGGCGTTACCGGCGAACACGCGGACATGCGGGGCTCCCATGACAGCGGCGTTGTCGACCCACTTTTTGACATGAGCCACCTGCTGGTCACGCTTCTCTCCCTTGTCGTGTGTAAACGTGTTCCCGACTGCGGTGCCGCTGATGGCCACGCCCCGCAGGAACGCATGCCGTCTTAGCTTCAGCAAATCGGCTCTGTTGATGTCTTGATCGAGATAGTAACTCGTCAACTCAGCCCCGGCCAAATCCTGATCTGCACAATAGTCGATGAAGTCATGCATCGTGATCAACTTCGCTTCAGCGGGCCGATTTTGCCGATGCGTTGCAGTATTGAAATAGTCGCGAAAACTGTAGGCCGCCAGGCTGAGGTTAAGTCTGGATTTGCCCTTGCGCTTGATCGGCGCAGCTGAAGCGGCTGAGAGCCCGCCCAGCCCCACTCCTACCGAGGCGAGTCCTGTTGTTTTTAGGAATGTACGCTTGGTTAATTGCATCGCCCCAATTCAAATCGAATCAGCGCCCATCTCCAATCCTTTTCGCTTGGCCAAGGGACGGTTCTCTGGACACACTCAATGCGTGAATCTCACGCGCATCATCAATTTAGTGCCAGTAATATTGGATGTTTTTTGGAATCCAACGCCTTTTGACACTTGGCCCACTGAGTGCTACTCATTCTGGCATGCATTGCTGGATGGACCGAGGTTTCAAGACCGCGCTGACGATCGCACTTGGCACGTCGTTATTAGGCGATTCAATTCATGCAGAAAGTGACGAGCCGTTCATTTACGCCACAGAGGTGAGTGGCGAAGATGTGGTCGTGAGTGTGCATGTGCCGTCCGGCTACCAAAGCGCTGTGCTGGAAATCAGCAACGACGTCAATGCCGGCTGGCAGCCGATCGTCGCTGGCACGATGGTCGGTGAGGAGGGCTTAGTGACGTTTCGTTTTCCGGATGAAAAACCGATTCGGTTCATGCGCGTCCGGGCCAATCACACTGCTAAGCTGCCACAAACCCCCTTTTACGGGGGACAGCATTTTGAAGTCGAACCCGGTTTTTATCTTTTTCCAGAACACGAAGAGGCGGAAGTGCCCCCATTTGGCATCACCCCGGTCTGGAGTCTTGGCCAAGCGAAGAAAATTGGGCACCTGTTGAACCGAATCGCCTACGGCCCGCACCTCGATGACGTCACTCAAATCGAGTCGATGGGTATCGAGCCATACATCATGTCGCAGTTACGCTCCGTCGTGCCACAGTGGCAAAAGAGTACGAAGCTTCAGGAAAAAGAGGCTGAGTTGTTCTACAATTACGAACCAGTAAAAGACAAACTGCACGTTGAAGACGGGGATACTTGGAGATATTTCAAGGGGACAAAACAGCCTCCTCGCACATGGCGAGCATTGGAATTCGACGATAGCCAATGGGAATCCGGCCAGTCTGGTTTTGGCTACGGGGATGGCGACGACCGCACGCGTCTTAATGACATGCGCTTTTACGAGGACACCCCAACCGAACCGGGCCAACCCGGTTACCTGAGCCTCTTCATTCGCAGGACATTCGAGATGCGCAACAAGGAGGATATCGAACAACTAATCCTTCGGGTAGATTACGACGACGGCTTCATCGCTTATTTAAATGGTCGTGAAGTGGCCAGGGCAAACATTGAGGGCACCGCCCGGTTCAACACAAAGGCCAAGGGTACTCATGAAGCAGGCAGCCCAGAGGATTTCAACATCACCCAGCACCTTGGCCTTTTGAACGAAGGCAAAAATGTGCTGGCGGTGCAGGTTCACAACGACAAGATCACCAGCAACGACCTCACGATTATTCCCGAGTTTGTGCAGCAAACCAAGCTCGACGTGCCTCCGGTCAAGCGCATCAAAAACATCAAGTCACTGCAGCAACTCATCCATCTTCGCGGGATCTATTCCCGCCGCCAGTTGCAGACCGTGCTTAGTGAGTTTTGGGAAAACCACTTCACCACCGACTACGATAAACTGGTTGAATACCTGGAGGACGTGGAGGATTCAAACGGCGATGAATCGATCAGCGACAACCAGGCTGAGCAGGAAGCGGCTCAGATGGAATATCAGGAGTATGAGTTCTTTTATCAAAACGCCCTCGGGAATTTTGGCGACCTGCTTCTATATAGCGCCACAAGCCCTTCGATGCTCATCTATCTAGACAACGTCCTGAATGAAAAGAAGGAACCAAACGAAAACTATGCCCGCGAGATTCTCGAGTTATTCGGTTTTGGTGTAGATAACCGATACACACAGAAAGATATCGAGGAACTCTCCAAGGCCTTCACCGGCTGGACGATTCGCAAGGCTTGGCCAAGCGACGTGAAGCCGTTTCCCCAATCGGCACGCGAACCGTTCATCGACGTGAGCTCCCAATACAAGGAAGTTAGCAAAATTCAAACAGGCCGAGTCTGGCGCTACTTTAAGGGCAAAAAGGAGCCATCCGGCAAGCGCGTTGGAAACGATACCATCGCGACCCTTGACTGGACTAAACCTGAATTCAATGACACCTCATGGCTGAGGGGAAAGGTCAGCATCGGTTATGGTGATGATGACGACGCAACCATAGTCAGTGATATGCGAAACAAGTACATGTCTCTCTACCTGCGTCACATGTTCACCATCGGCGATCCCTATGAACTGGATAACCTGATGCTGCACGTGGAGTTCGATGATGGATTCGTCGCGTACCTGAACGGCACCGAGATCGGTCGAAGCGAGACGATGAATTTTACCGGTTTCCCGCCACCCTTCGATGCCGAGGCCAATGCCGGTCACGAAGCCACTGCGAAGCCAATGATTATCAATCTGAAGGATCACTTTAGCCTGCTCAAAACCGGCCAAGCTCAAAACGTACTTGCTCTGCAGGTCCACAACACAACCAAGAACAGCTCCGACCTTTCCATCCGCCCGAGATTGATCGAACGAAAACCCCTTCCGGGTAGTATCGAAAATGGCGATCCGAATGGCGTTTGGACCTTTCGTTTTGATCCCGACCAGCATCATCTCGGGATGAAAACTTTTTTCGGAGGTACCGAGCACCAAGTCCGCACACGCCCGAATCAGCGAGGAATCCGTGGCGTACAAGATGCCATCACCGTGATTGACCGGATGGTGGAACATCCTTCAACCAGCGAGTTTATCTGTCTGAAATTGGTCAACAAATTTGTCTCCGATGAAATCAGCCTCGAGAGCTATCACAAGAGAACCGCTGCGCCGGAACTACTCACGCTAATGGACAACGCCGTAAGCGCTTGGCACTCAAGCCAACCGGCCGGGAATATCGCGCGAGTAATGCGCTCCATCCTCGACCCAGAGAAACAAGAGAATGCCTTTTGGCAGGACGTAGGTTATCGCGAAAAGATCAAGTCCCCTATAGAATTCATCAATAGCTCCATCCGTGCCCTGAACGCCGATGTCTCCGACAACGATTTGCCTGAATACAATGAAAAGCTGGGCATGGAACTGTTCGTTCGGGATGACCCCGATGGCTTTTCCGAGATAGGTTCGGACTGGATGGATACCGCGACACTCCTGGAACGCATGACCTTCGCCCAGCGCATGGCTGAGAACGCCGACAGTGATGTCAAGTGGGACGCCGAAACACTGTTTTCAGAACGCGGGCCGGAGACAAAAATTCGATATCACGTACCGACAAGCCAAGCGCTTGGCAAATCGTGGACCAAGCTCAACTTTAACGATGCCCCCTGGAGTGCCGTCGGCTCTAGCGTCGGTTATGATAATAATTCTGAATACCTCGAACTCATCGATCTCGACATAAAAACGAAGATGCACGAGAAGCAAACAAGTGTGTACATTCGACTGCCGTTCCTCATCGACGACCCTCAACAGTTCGATTATCTCAAGCTGAAGATGCGCTACGACGACGGTTTTGTCGCATACCTTAACGGTGTCAAGGTGGCCTCGGCCAACGCGCCGGCTAGACCCACATGGGATTCTCAGGCAACCGCCGGCCACACCGATTCAGAGGCCAAGCAGTTCAAAACCTTTGCACTGACCAAACATTTGAAACATTTGAGAAAGGGCAAAAATATATTGGCGATTCACGGCTTAAACGTCACGAAAACCAGTTCAGACTTCCTTATCCAACCAGAACTGCGCGGAGGACTCGGCGGCGGTGAGGCCATCGTGGATTATTTCGATCGACTGCTCTTTCAGGGTTCGCTGAATAAAACCCAACGGCAGTTGCTGATGGATTTCGCAAATACCAACGTGGCCATGCGGCCCAAGGCACTGAACCCGGCCTCGCCGGATTACCTTAAGAAAGTGCAGGAACTGGTCGGACTGATCCTATCAATGCCACAGTGGCAATTCCAATAGGCCGCAAAGAATCAATTCAAAATGAAACTACAAAGAAGAGACTTCCTTAAAACCGGCGGGCTGGCCAGTGGTGCGCTTGGCCTAAATATGCTGGGGTCACTTGGCCTTCCAACAGACATTCTCGCAGACGATCATGCTGGCAAAAAGAAGATGCTTTTCATCTTCCAGCGCGGCGGCAATGACGGAATTAACTCCGTCATTCCGCGAGGCGACAATGAATACAATACCACCAACCGCCCCACCCTGTTCCTCCGTGAAAACCAAGCGATCGATCTCGGTAACGGGTTCGCCCAACTTCACCCCGGGCTCGAGCCTTTGATGGAAATTTTCAACAGCCAAAAACTAAACGGCAAGGAAGGCCCCGGCAATCTCGCGATCATTCACCGTGTCGGCTACGCCGGTCAGTCACGCTCTCACTTTAACAGCCAACATTACTGGCAGAACGCTGATCCCGGGAACAAGAAACTCGACGAGGGCATGTTCTATCGCCAGATCGTCAACACAGTGGACTTGAACCGTGAAGAAAACGCCTTCGCAGCAGCTAGCATCTCCGGTTCTCAGATGGTTGCCCTGCGTGGCCCCAAGCCTCTGCCAAACTTCCGTAAGGCATCTGAGTTTTCCTTCAAAGGCAGCTCCGCGAAAAACAAAAAGTTCCTCGGAAGACTTCCCGGCACAGATCCAAGGTTTCCCGATGGTACTGGAATCCTCGGGCTTTACGGTGGGGCGGCAAATCTGCCCCGCAAACCCTATCGCAACACAGTTCACCGTACTGGCCAACTACTTGGTGCCACAATCAAAACCCTGCAGGATGCCACCAAAAATACATATCGCCCTGCTAATGGTGCGGTTTACCCGAATGGCACTTTTGGCCAGCGCCTACGTGAAGCCGCCATGTTGTTTAAGCGCACCAACGCACGCATTATGGGCTTAAATATAGGTGGGTGGGACACCCACGTCAGCCAAGGACAATTATACGGAAAACACCGGCAATTACTTGGCAACGTGGCCAATGCATTCCAGGCGTTCCACCGCGATATGCAGGAACAATGGGAGGACGTGTTAATCGTCACAATGACTGAGTTCGGTCGCACTTCGAAGGAGAATGGAAGCCGAGGTACAGATCACGCCGACTCCACCGCCATGTTTGTGGCCGGGGGAGCTGTCAAAGGGGGCGTTTACAATTGCGACCGCACCAACTGGAAAAACGGAGACATGTTCAGCACAAAAAACGGACGATATCTTGATCGGAAAACCGATTTCCGATCCGTGTTTGGAGAAATTTTCTCTGATCATTTCGGCAACACCCCGAAGCAGTTAGACGATGTCATCCCCACCTACGCACAGGCGAAAAAAGAGAACCCCAGCGATTTCAAAAAGCTGGGCTTTATATCCTAGTTTTTTCCGCTTGGCCAAGCGCTTGGCCAAGTTTTAATCCACGCACACCAACAATTCCCCAATAACAAAGGCCCGGCCGGGATTTCCCGACCGGGCCTTTTCAGGAGGAACTGATCTATTGTTAAATCAGATTAGAAGGCAATCTGGAATCGAGTGCCAAAGACATTGCCATCTTCCCCATTATTCAGGTCGACGTCAGTGTAATTGAACAGGACACGAACATTCTTGTTCAGGTACCAGTTCAAGCCAAGCGTCCAGGACTCAACCTCGTCGCCACCATTCAAATCAGTGTAGTCGAGGTTGGACAAGCGCAACGTAGCTTCCCACGCTCCCAGCCCGCCATCTGAAAGGAACTTGGTCCCCGGGGAGACACCCTTGAAGGCGCCGATGGAGGTGTCGTAACTGCGGCTTTCGCCGGTCAGCACATAGCTGGCCTGCACGTAGTACCCATCGAGATCGCCTCCGGTCGGCGCATCTACATCAGCCTCGATCCACTCGGACTGCAGAGAGAAGGAGCCAAGCTTCACGGCCGCCTCCAGGCCAAGCAGGCTGGTATTATCCACGTCGCTGATCTTGTATTTCGCGCTCGGAGCCATTGCGTGATCGCTGGACAACCTGTAGCTCGCCGTGTCGTCGTCGCGGTGGCTGTAGCCAACTCCGAGATGCACCAACTGTGAACCGTCGTCATTGATGTAAGGCAGGCCGGACAATCTTGCGGTGGCGGCATATCCGTCACCCTTGTAGTTGCCGTAGGAATCATCCGCACCCCTGAAAAGCCCAACGGCACCGGTCAAGCGTTGGTCGGCGTAGTTGTTGTACAGCATCACACCAGCACTGCGGCTTGGCGAGAGTCGATTGACGCTTGCGCGCTCGATGCTGGTGATGTTGTTGCTGCTGTTGAGTTCCTCGAGGCTGAAGGGCTCCTTGAATTGCCCTACGCGAATGTTGCCAAGCGCGGGCAAGTCCTTGATGCCAAAATACACGTCCTTAAAGTCGGCTTCGCCGCCGGCAAAGTCGTACTGCATTTTGAAGTCGTACCGCTCCTGAATTTGACCGGAGACATACAGACGCGCACGGCGGAAAGTGTCACCGTCGGACATGTAGTCATCATCCGAACTGAAGGCGTTGTCCCAATGGATTCGCCCACCGACGCGGAGTTTATTATTCCCGTCAACCGTCTCAAGGCGAAGGCTATCCTTCCATGTGACCTTGATGTCGTTATCAGCGGCCTGAGAGGAGATTCCCAATGCCGCTGTCATGGCAATCGCGATTGCCGACCTGCTCTTGTAATTGGATGGTACTGTTTTCATTG
>DKGH01000095.1 GCA_002453165.1 Verrucomicrobia bacterium UBA6775 | reverse complement strand
GATGCTTTCGCGGTCACTGGCTCGCCTTAGCTCCGGTTCTAAGATTGTGAACCCAAAAGACGATGCCGCGGGTTTGGCCGTATCATCCCGCTTGAAGGGTCAAATCAGTAGAGTAGATTCAGCACTATCAAATATTGGAAATGGTATGTCCTGGACTCAAACTCAGGACGGATTCATGAAGACTCTCGAGGGCGCGTTTCGTCGCATGGGTGAATTAGCAATGCTTTCCCTCGACAGGACTAAATCCGACAATGATCGTACGCTATACAACACAGAGTTTCAGCAATTACAAAGTTTTGTAAGCGCAACAGCTACGAAAGAATTTAATGGTGTAAGCCTATTTGCGACCAGTTCAACGCTAACTGTCACAATTGACTCTGAGGGCAATACTTTTGATGCAAATCCAATCGATATCGCAGGACATGCTTCTTATGCGAACGCCATAACTACAACAGTTGGAATTGGAAACACAACAAGTGCAGCAACAGCTTTGACTGCTGTGAAAACCGCTATCACCCGAGTAGCAGTAGATCGTGCCAGCCTCGGCGCGGTCCAAGCTCGCCTGAATTTCACCCGAGAGCAATTAAGTGTAACTAAGGAAAACCTTAGTTCAGCAGTTTCGAGAATTCGAGATCTGGATATGGCTGAAGAAGCGACACAGTATGCCAAGTACCAAATACTGGTACAGTCTGGCACCTCAATGCTTTCTCAAGCCAACACACTGCCGCAAGCGGCACTCCAGTTGTTGCGTTAATCGTTCCCGGCGTTTGATCAACGCCAACCACGTTGAATTAATCAACAACACCAAGCATCGTGGTTATCAACTCAAACAATGTTGCAGAAAAAACCGCCAGCAACCTGGCGGTTAGCAACAGGGCATTGTCGAGTTCACTGTTTCGACTCTCATCAGGCTCCAAGATCGTCAACCCCTCCGACGATGCAGCTGGCCTCGCGGTCAGTTCCAGGATTGATTCGAAATTAAAAAGAATCAACGCCTCACTCGATAATATCGGGAACGCGATTTCATTTACGCAGACGCAAGACGGATTCCTCCAAACCGCCAACAAGGCCGTTGCCCGCATGGGGGAACTCAGTCTGCGAGCGCAGGATGCGACGAAATCCAACAAGGACCGAGAGTTGTATGACAAGGAATTTCAGCAACTAAAAGATTTCGTGCTTAACTTGGAGACCAAGGAATTTAATGAAGTTCCCCTCTTTTCCGGCATCGATATCAAACTCACCATAGATTCAACCGGCACCGAGTTCACGCTCCCAGCAATCAACCTGTACCGAGGCCAACTGCTCGCACCTGTTTCTGTTTTGAAATCCGACGGAACAAACGCCGGTAACACATCGACAGACTATTACGTTGATGCAGTGGACGCTGCCGCCCATGAAAACGCAGATGAAATCATTGCCAATGTCGAACATTTGCAGATCAAGGATGACGCTACTGCCTCAGCCCTTGCCGACACCCAAAGCAATCATTTTAATTTGAAAACCGCTCATGATGCACGCGTTGCATTGGTATCCTTAAAGGCAGCCATCTCAAGAATTGCAGAACATCGTGCAAAACTCGGAGCGATCGAAAGTCGACTATCCTTTACGAACTCACAATTGACTTCCACCAAGGAAAACATGGGTGAAGCAAAAAGCAGAATAACTGATGTTAATGTGGCTGAAGAGGCCACCAATTTTGCTCGATTTCAAATATTGGCCCAGAGTGGAACCTCAATGCTTTCGCAGGCGAATGCGATGCCCAAAACAGTTTTACAACTCCTAACTTAACAACCTCCAGTAAACACCATGACAAACGATTGCTTGGATCAAATATTAAAGAAAGCTGATGATTGCTACAGCAATAACGACTACTCCGCTGCGGCTCAGCAGATCGAAAAGGCCGTTGACCAACAACCTGAGAACGCCGAGTTTTGGGCCACTTGGGGCAACATCCAATTCCAAGCCGGCGAGTTCCCCAGTGCCATCGAGAAATATCAGGAGGCAACGAAATTGGCACCTGAAAAACCTGATTACTGGACCTTCCTCGCCCTAGCATTTCTCCGCGATGAAAAGATCGACGAATTCGAGACAGCCCTGCAATCAGCCCTTACCATCGCCCCGGATCATGCCGACTCATTGAAGTTGCTGGGCGACCTTAACTTTCAACACGGCTCGAAGGCTGACGCCGGGATGGCTTATTTGAAGATTCTCCAAACAAACCCTGATGACACCGATGTCCTAATGCGGCTCGGCAGCTGCCTTTATGAAGGCCGGGAGTTCGAGTCGGCAAAAGATTGTTATGAAAGAGTTCTGACCATAGATCCATCTAACGATTTGGCATTGGATAACATGGTTGCCTGCAAAAACAAATTGACTGAACCGGACGCACCCGAAACCACACAAGATCCCGACGTCCAAGCAGACAATATCCCAAGCGACAAGCTTCATTCATTGCTAGAGGATGCGGAGTTTTTTAACAATTCTGGCAATCCGGATTCCACAGCTGAAACCCTTGAGGAAGCAGTAACTCTTGCCCCCAATGAAACGGTTATCGTTTCAGCATTGGGAGGTGTCTATTTTAAACTAGGAAAATACCAAAAGGCTCGGGAGATGTTCAGAAAAGAAATCGAACTGACACCCAGCAGTGCCGATGCCTATACAAGACTGGCGATGGCGGCTCTATCGGCCGGTGAAATTGATGAGTTCGAATCCTCAATTGGTATTGCATTGGAAATTGATCCTCAACACCAGGAAGCCCTTCGTTTTCTAGCCAAAATAAACATGCAAACTGGCAGGTTCCATGATGCCGGTCGAATTTTTGCGAACCTAATCGAGCAGAATCCGGAATTCGCTGAATTCTATCTGGCGCTTGGCTACTGTTTTCATAAAGGAGGCGACTCCCCCACTGCAGAAATTGTCTATCGGAGGGTGTTGGAAATAGACCCTGAAAACCAATGCGCGATTCAAAACCTCGAAGTCCTGTCCAACGGTGAAGGAACAGTTTCCCACACTATTCCGGAAGACGAGGAAATTGTGGATTGCAACGGACTGGAGCAAAATCTTGTTGATTTTGAGTTGGCCTATCTCGACAAGCAAAGCAACGAGGTAAAGTCCATTCTCAAGAAGATTTTTGAAGTTACGCCGGAAAATTATGAGGTGCTCCTTTCACTGAGCACGATGACCATCCAATTGGGTGAATTTAAAACAGCCAAGAGCCTTATAAATAAGGCGATTGACCTCGATCCCACTGCACCTGAAGCCTGGACTCAGCTTTCACTTGCTGAATTAAATCTCGGCAACCAAGATGATGCCCTACTGGCAGTCAACGAGTCTTTGAGCCGAAATTACAGCATTGATGCCCAGAGGTTGCGCGGGAAAATCTTATATCTGACCGAGGATTATCAGGGTGCACTGACTGATTTTCAAATACTCATGGAGCAATCACCGGAGGACGTATATCTCCTGCAATGTTCTGCAATTTGCGAGTTCAAACTGGGCAACCCTCAAGGTGCAAAGGGTACATACGAGAAAATACTATCGATCGATCCTGACAATGAGTTGGCACAAAATAATCTCAATGCAATAGATCACTCTAAAACTGCTCAGCAGGTCGAAAACCCAACGAACGTTGAATCATTATTGGAGTCCGCTTCGAAGTGTTACACTGAAGGCAACACGCTTTCTGCTTTAGACCACTTGAGGCGCGCAGCGAATCTGGAAACAGACAATGCTGAAATACATGCAACACTTGGCAGCTTGGAGTTTGAGGCTCAACTTAACCAAGAAGCGGTCACAAATCTAAGTAAGGCAGTTGAACTTCAGCCCGATTCTCCGGACTATCTGACGAGGCTCGCTCTTGCTGAATATCAGGCTGGAAACATGGACCGATTCAAATCGTTTCTCGATAAGGCGTTGACCCATGATCCTGAATACGCACCAGCGTTGAAAACACGCGGCGACTATGAATTGGGGAATGCCAACTTCAAGAATGCAGGCACAGACTACATCGCCATTATCAAGCAGGATGCTGGCAACGTTGAAGCGCTTCTTGCTCTGGCTGTCTGCTTTTTCAAGAGCAACGACCTTGAAACCGCGAAAGCCACATACGAACGCGTTCTGGAGTTCGATCCGGAAAACGAATTGGCGATCGAGAACCTGAAGGTTGTATCTGAAAAGATCGCTTAAAGATACTACCGAACGACCCTGGCACCGCCTCCGGCGACCAGTTTTTCCACATCCGCCTTGGTGGCCATTGAAGTGTCCCCAGGCGTGGTCATGGCGAGTGCCCCATGTGCCGCCCCATACTGGACCGCCATGGCAGGATCACCGATTTCCATAAGGCCGTAAATTAAGCCGGACGCGAAGCTGTCCCCTCCTCCGACCCGATCAAAAATCTCGAGGTCGGGCCTGTGTTCGGATTCGTAAAATTCTCCACCAGCCCAACAAATCGCACCCCAGTCATTGACTGTCGCCGTCTTGACGGCTCGCAATGTCGTGGCAGTCACCTTGAAATTCGGAAATTCACTGACGGCCGTGTTGATCATCGCCTTGAATTTGTCGACATCGATTGAGGAAATATTTTCATCAACTCCCTCCACCTCAAATCCGAGGCAGGCAGTGAAATCCTCTTCGTTGCCGATCATCACGTCGATGTACTTGGCGATCTCTCGATTCACCTCCTGAGCCTTTTCAAGCCCACCGATGCTCTTCCATAACGACGGTCGGTAGTTGAGGTCGTAGGAAATGATCGTCCCATGTTTGCGGGCGGTCTTCACAGCTTCAATCACCGTCTCCGCCGTCGATTCGGACAGCGCTGCAAATATCCCCCCCGTGTGCAACCAACGTACGCCTTGGTTTCCGAAAATATCCTCCCAGTCAAAATCACTTGGCTTCATTTTTGATGCCGCCGTAAGCCCGCGATCCGGCACACCAACTGCCCCTCGTATCCCGAATCCACGCTCGGTAAAATTCAATCCATTGCGCACCTCACGGCCCAACCCATCGAACGGTTCCCA
This sequence comes from Verrucomicrobia bacterium UBA6775, assembly GCA_002453165.1. Lineage (GTDB taxonomy): Bacteria > Verrucomicrobiota > Verrucomicrobiia > Limisphaerales > UBA1096 > UBA1096. The sequence goes on along the minus strand of DKGH01000095.1, from coordinate 2,275 downwards.
CTTGATCATTGAGGTGTCGACGCCTCCCTGCAAAATAAAATCCTCAATTAGTCGACCAACCTCGTTATCTGCGAACGCCGTGATCACTCCTGTCCGAAGCCCGAAGCATCGCTTCAGCCCTCGCGCGACGTTATACTCGCCCCCGCCTTCCCAAACATCAAACTGCCGCGTGGTACGCACCCGACCATCGCCGGGATCCAACCGGAGCATGATTTCTCCCAGTGAAATTTGGTCGTAGTTGCACGACGCCGCATCTTTAACTTGTAGGACTGACATGTTTGCTTCCAAAAAGGGCGGGAAGATTCTCCAAATCCCCCTACGCCGTCAATTCGCAATCGTTTTCGGGCAGGAGAAAACGCGTTTCCCGGCAATCATCAACGAACCAACCGGCCCAGCGTGGTTCACTATCAAGTCTGACACATCAGCCAACGGGTTCGTCAACGGGATGATCGCGAGATTGGCAAAAGCACCCTCAATCAGTTGACCAAGCACATCGCGCAGGCCAAGCGCTGCGGCGCCGTTCCAAGTCGCCATCCCAATAATCTCATCCGACGACACCTCCGGGTACTGATTGCTGAATCGTTTCATCTCATTGAACATGGTTAACCCTTGAGCAGAACCGTTCCCGCCCGAACTGGCCAAGCTGTCCGTCCCAAGGCAAATATTCACCCCCGCCTTGGCCAAGCGCTCATACTCAAACCTCTCATGCCCGAACCAAGCGTGACTCCCCGGGCAATGAACAACACTCACCCCCGGCTTGGCCAACAACCCATAGTCCGACTCCCCAAGTTGATTGGCATGAATAACCAACGTGCGCTTGGCCAAGCCCTGCGACCGGCTCACGTGCTCGACAGGAGTGCCCAAACCACAATCGCTCGATGGTCGCCCAAGCGCCCTCATGCTGTCGAACAAAGCTCCCCCGCTATCGGTGAACATCCGCCATTCATCCATCGACTCGGAAACATGGATCGCAGTCGGCACATTAAGTTCATCAGCCAACCCCGCCAAGGCACTTAGCGATTCCGGTGTGGTCGTATACGGTGCGTGTGGTGAGATGCCGGCAACCAACGCCAGTGGTTCATTGCAGCTTAACTCGCGTCTGGCCAATTCCAACGCTTCACATGCATCATCTTCATTGTAGCCGATGATTTCAGTAAAGGGGCAAACCTGCAGAGGCGTTTGATTTGCCAAGCGGGCGAACATTCCCGGGATCGACTCAATGTTGGCCACCGTGCCACACCCGGTTTGCATCAACATCCCGGCACCGGCCAGCCAGGCCGATTCATGCTCCTCCTGCGTAAGCGTCCGCTTCACCTCCACGATTTGCTTAACCCAATCCGTGAAGGAATTCCCGGGCGTTAACTCGCCCGCGAGACCGGTATAATCCAGATGACAGTGCGCATTGACGAAAGCCGGAAAAACGATCGACTCTCCGATATCAATCACCGGCTCGCACTGATCGGGCACCACCTCATCTCGCCGACCCAGTTTTCCGATTTTGTCGCCGCAAACCTGCAGCGCGCCATCCGTAATGACGCGTCCTTTCCGAGCCCAGATTGCTCTCGCTCGAAGAATCATTAATTGATTAACAACAACCCATTAGACACTGGCCGTCTGCAACTCCTCCTTGGCCTTCGACGCCACGGAATGGTGGCGGGTAATAATCTTGTTGTGGCGTTTGCGAAGTTGCGCCTGAATCTTTTTAGTAACCAAGTCGATCGACGCGTAAAGGTCGTTTTCGTAATCCTCCGCAAACAAATCCGCCCCCTTGAAGTACAAATTGATGGCGCACTTAAACTTGTTTGTGGGCAGACCAACATGATCCCTCTCAAGGTGAACCCGTGCCTCCACGGCTCGCTGGTTCATGTGTTCGAGTTTATCGACGCAAGTTTGGACATGTTCCTTGATTGCATCGGTGACTTCAACATTGTGGGAATCGAGAACTAATTTCATCGAGTTCGATCGTGCCCTTTTTTAGGCCAAATTGCGAGAAAAAGTTTCGGGGCAAAACGGCATAAATCATGCCATTTTCAAGGAAACACAGAATCAATCGAAACCTAGGAAAAACCCTTATTTTTTCTCGGTTTGAGGGGTAGGAGCAGGTGCGATCTCGAGCACAATCGGCATGGTGAACAAACGATAGGTCACGTCCCGCTTTTTAGCGCTCTTTTTACCGTTCAAGGGCGGATAGTGATATTTGCCTTTCACGGTGGATTCGAGGTGAAATTCATGTCGCCCGGGCGGCACCTTAAGCTTGGCCAAGTCGACCTCCAAG
>DKGH01000088.1 GCA_002453165.1 Verrucomicrobia bacterium UBA6775 | reverse complement strand
GACCAGCCTGGCGGTGTGCTCGATGCCTTTTTTGATTCCGCCGTGATGATCCCAGCCACGGTGGTAAAGCTGGATGAAACGCACGCCACGCTCAGCCAGCCGACGGGCGAGCAGGCAGTTGCCGGCGTAGCTGCCGTCGCCGCCTTTGGTGCCGTACATGTCGAGAATCTGTTGTGGCTCGTCGGAGATATTCATCAACTCCGGCACGCTCGCCTGCATGCGAAACGCCATTTCGTACTGGGCGATGCGTGTCTCGATTTCCGGGTCGCGAAACTGTTCGTTTGCCAGCCGGTTGAGTCCCTGCACGGTGTTGACGATGTCGCCCTGTTGCTCTCGGTTGACGCCGTCCGGATTGTTCACGTAGAGCACCGGGTCGCCCTGACTGCGGAAGCGCACGCCCTGAAATCGGCTCGGCAAAAAACCGCTGTGCCACTGCCGTGCGGCGATCGGCTGCGACTGGCCGCCGCCGACCGAAGTCAACACGACGAAACCGGGCAGGTCGTCGTTTTCGCTGCCGAGACCGTAGTTGATCCACGAGCCCATCGAGGGCCGGCCGGCGATGATCGAGCCGGTGTTCATGAACGTGTGCGCCGGGTCGTGGTTGATCTGCTCGGTCTGCATCGAGCGAATGATCGCAATCTCATCCGCGATTTTGCCGAGGTGCGGAAAGATATGGGTGAACTCCTGGCCGGACTGCCCCCAGCGCTTGAACTTGTGCTGCGGTCCGAACGCCTTGAGTTCCTTCCCCTGAAGCTGCGCGATCTGCTGGCCTTTGGTGAACGACTCCGGCATCGGCTTGCCGTGCAGCTTGGCCAACTCCGGTTTGTTGTCGAACGTCTCGAGGTGCGACGGGCCGCCGGCCATGCACAGGAAGATCACGCGCTTGGCCTTGACCGGCAGGGGCGGCGGATTCATCACGCCGGTCCATTGTTGCCCGGTCGGCTTGGCCAAGCCGCCGCCGGGATTCATCAGCGAACCAAGCGCAGTCAGGCCAAGGCCGATGCCGGCCTGACCCAGGAAGCTGCGCCGGTTCAATTCGTTTGAAATTCGGTGTTCGAGTTTCATGGTCAGTTGCGGGTGATGGTCTCGTGCAGGTTGAGGACAGCGCGGGCGACGGAGGTCCACGCCGCAAGCTCGACCGGCGGGATGTCGCCTGGCACCGGCGCGATCCCGGTGCGGATCAACTTGTCGGCCTCGGCCGGCTTGGACTCGAAATCCTCGATATGTTCTCGCAGCAGCTTGGCCAAAAGCATCTGCTCGCGGTTGTTGAATGGCCGGGACAAAACCTGTTGGCCAAGCGCATTGAATCGGGCCTTCAACCCCGTGGAATCCTGTCGCAGCGAGCGCTCGGCCAGCGAGCGGGCGGCCTCGACCTGACTGGGGTCGTTGAGCATCACGAGGGCGGCGAGCGGGGTGTTGGAGCGGGGCCGCTCGGCGGTGCATTCCTCGCGGGCCGGGGCGTCGAACGCCAGCAGGGCAGGGTGGAGGAACTGCCGTTGCCAGTGCGTGTACAGCCCCCGGCGATACTGCGCGGTACCGGAGTCATGCTTGTAGGTGCGCTTGGGGAAATGCAGGTTGGCCCAGTAGCCGGCCGGTTGGTACGGCTTGACGCTGCGGCCGCCAATCTGCTGGAAAAGCAGCCCGCTGACGGCGAGCGCGTTGTCGCGGACCAACTCGGCGTCCAGCCGGAATCGGGCCTGCCGTGCGACCAGCCGGTTGTACGGGTCGAGCGATGCGAGTTGTTCCGCGTGTTGCGATGACTGTTGGTAGGTGCTCGACGTGGTGATCAGACGAACCACGTGCTTGATGTTCCAGCCGGACTCCATGAATTCCACCGCCAACCAGTCGAGCAGCTCGGGATGCGTCGGGGGTTCGCCCTGTGAACCAACGTCGTCGAGCACTCCGGACAACCCGCGTCCGAAGTAATGTTTCCAGAGCCGGTTGACGAACACCCGGGCGGTCAGCGGATTGTCGCGGTCCACCAGCCACTCGGCCAGACCCACTCTCGGAGCGCCCTTGGAAAGCGGTGCCATCTTTAGAAAACCGGGTACATCTGGCTGCACCACGTCGCCTGTTTTATCCATCCAGTTGCCGCGTGGTAGAATGCGCGTCTCCTGCGGTTTGGTGGAAACCGTGGCGAGCACGGTGGGAATCGACTTGAGAAAATTGTCACGCTCGGCAAGTGCCTTTTTGTAAGGCTCATTTTTCTTTTTCGCCTCGTCGTTCAATCCCTCGCCGGCCCTGGCCAATTGCGACTCGAGTTGTGCGAGTCGGTTCGCCTGGTTTTCATCAGGCACGCGCAGCACCTCGCCCCAGCCGCGGGATTGTGCGCCGGGATAGTAGCCAAGTTGCTTGATGTCTGCGAAGAACGCTGCGAACTGGTAAAAGTCACGACTTGTGAACGGATCAAACTTATGGTCGTGACACTCGGCGCAACCAAGCGTGGAGCCGAGCCAGGTAGTGGAGGTGGTGCGCACGCGGTCGGCGGCGTACTTGACTCGGTACTCGGCGTCCTGAATCCCGCCCTCGGTGCTCTTCATGTTGAGTCGGTTGAATGAGGAGCCGACTTTCTGCTGCAGCGTGGCGTTGGGCAACAGGTCGCCGGCGATCTGTTCAAGGGTGAAATCGTCAAACGGCTGGTTTTCATTGAACGCCCGGATCACGTAGTCGCGATAGGGGAACACGCTCCACTCGAGGTCCGCGTGGTAGCCGTTGCTGTCGCCGTAGCGAACGAGATCGAGCCAATGGATCGCCATTCGTTCACCAAACTGCGGCCGGGCGAGCAGGTTGTCCACCAGGCTGGCCACGTCGGGAGATTTGGCAGAGGCGAAACGATAAACCGCCTCGGGGGAGGGCGGCAACCCGATCAGGTCAAAGTAAAGCCGGCGCGCGAGGATGTGCGGCGGAGCTGGTTCGGCGGGCTCGAGTTGAGTTGCCTCCAGCTTGGCCAGGATGAAATGGTCGATGGCGTTCCTTGGCCAGGCGCGGTTGAGCACGCCGGGGACACGCGGCCGCTTGGCCGGGATGTACGCCCAGTGCTTTTCGAACTTGGCCCCTTGGGCGATCCAGTCGTGCAGCTTGGTTTTCTGTTCCGGGGTCAACGCCTTGCCGCTGTCCTGCGGAGGCATCACGTCGTCATGATCCGAGGCGTTGATCCGCTGGTAGAGCGCACTTTTTTCAGGGGAACCCGGCACGAGGATTTCGTCCTTGAAAAGTGCGTCGCTGAAGACATCGAGCCGAAGGTCCGCCTTACGCTTGTTGCTGTCAAAGCCGTGACAGGCGAAACAGTTGTCCGAGAGGATCGGCCGAATATCCCGGTTAAACTGGACAGGCTCGCCGGCCCGGGGACTCGACAGACAGCCCAGACACAAGGCCAAAACGACAACAGCACGCAAGAGATTCACCGCAGGAAAAATAAAGCCCTAGAAATCATCACGCGACCTTTTTCGAGCATGTTGTTACGGGGTTATGGTCGTTTCTTTTGGAGTGATTCAAGACCGAACCGTTCCGGTAGATGAAAGTCGTGGGGAAGGGTGATGCCGCCATCACCCAAGCCTTTCGATTTTCTCGTGGTTTTGGCGTTCTTTAAAATGGTCGACAGGTTTTGATAGGCGACTTTTGCCCTAATCTCGGTCGGGAGTGCACTTAGCAGTGCCTGAAATTTTTTCAATTCCATCGGGATGTTGCTGTATTTTCCGACCGAATCCGATCCGATGAGAAAATTGTCGGGGTATTTTTTGATCAAACTGACCCATCCATCCAAATCCTTGTAGACGTAGCTGCCAAGCACCACCCAGGACAAATCGATGAACAGGTTCTCGTGATACTCTTTGAGAACGCGTTCAAGGATTTGGCGGTAATCCGCCACGACGATACGACGACTGATCCCGGCATGGCACCACATGACAATCGGTCGGTTATCCGGGTCAGATTCCTTGCGAACTGTTTGGTTAAGTAAATCGAGTAACTCGTTCAAATACCACGGCTCTTTCACCTCACTTGCGTTGCGCGAGATGGGGGCGACGTTGTGGTGGATGCTGACGGGGAGACTAACTTTTCCTGCAAACTTGAGCAAGCGGATCAATGATGGATGGTTGCCTCGTGGCCGTTCTCCTGTGGTGAGGTTCGTAAGGTCATCGTGTCTCGACATTAGTTCGCCCAATCCCTCCCAAACTCCCGGGTATTCCTGAATACGTTTGATCGCAAGATCGACGGCACCGAGGTCGGTCGTGTCCAGGGCGCAGATAAATGGGTGCAACCGATTCAAGTCTGCGAGTCTGGTTTGATCCCCTGCAAAGCGACGTTTGTAGTCCATGAACGCCGCCGCAACCTGCAGGTCGGTATCCCGGGCGGCCTTCACACGGGAACTTGAGTCCAAATAATATTTGGGCCGAAGGAAGAAATCGTCCTCTGCCCATTTTTTTACGAATGGCATCCCGCTCACCACCACGTCAGTGATGTTGTTTCGCCTGGTGACCTCCAGCAAGCCGGTCAACCTCCGGTGACGTTCGCCGTACGGCAGTTGGAAATATCGGCCATCCTTCATCAACCCGGAGGCGTCTGCGGGGAAGGCCCCATCACGATTGTCAAACTCCCCGTTTTGGAGAAAGTCCAACAAATGGTAATGGCAGTCTCCAATGGGTTCGGCTTTGGCGGATGGGCTGGTGAAAAGACAGACCCCTGCGATTAACGGTGAAAGAAACTTCATAAATAACCCCGCTGCAAAGCGTAGAGGATTCCGGGTGGAAAGTCTCCGAAAAATGCGGCTTGGCCAAGCGCTTGGCCAAGCGTCAGACGAGGGCCATCACGCGGTTGGGGCCGCCGGTGCCGCCTTGAATCTTGGGCTGGCCGACGACGATTGTGGCGCCCAGGGCGGGGACGTCGTTGAGGTTGTTCACGACCTCGATGCCCCAGCGTTCGTCACCAAGCCAAGCGTAGTGGACATCGTACTCCGGCGAGTGAAGGTTGTCGAATGAGAACGTGTCCACTGCGATGGAGACCACGTTGCGCTCCTCCATGATGAATTTGATGGCATCGATGTGAAACGCAGGTTGCTGGTGTGCGCCGTCCGCGTTGGGGCTCTTGAATTTGGGCGTGTTGACGTGGTGTGCCCAGCCGCTATTCATCGCGAGGCAGGCTCGCTCCGGGATGCGACCGTTTTTGTTCTCCCAAGCCTTCACGTCCTCGAGTGTCACCTGTGCCAGTGGATCGCGCGCGGCCTTGGCCTTGATGTCAATCACCGCAAGCGGCAACACCAAATCCTCGGCCGGGATTTTCTCGACCGAGCTACCCTCGGAAAAATGATTCGGCGCATCCATGTGGGTGCCAACGTGTTCCCAGTAGGAAACCTTGTTTAGGTTAATTTGGATTTCCTCATATTTGAAAACTCGCTCCACCTCCACGATCGCCGGCGGAAGAAATGTTTTCGTGCCGAATGCCTTTTCCTCGCCCGGCACAAACCACGCGGGGAAATCCGGGTGCAGCGTGTGGCTGAGATCCACCACTCGATTGAAAGAGATCGGCTCTGTAGCGGGGGCTGCCTTGGCTTTGGCTGTGGATTGGCAGCCGGCCGCGAGAACTCCGGCGGCTGCGGCTCCGGTGGTTTTCATGAGATCCCGGCGCGAAATGCGCTGGCGAACTTTTTCGATGACATTGGGGCAACACATGACGATTTTAGCAGGTTGAATTAAAGACTTCTTGGAAAAAGAACGAAATCGACCTCCGCTTGGCAAGGGAAAAAGATGAAATCACTCCGAGGAAGTTCCGTAGACGTTGACTCCGGATGAGCTTGGGTGAAAATGGCTGCGTAATGTCTCTTGCTCGACCATTGATCGCTTTGTTGCTTTTTGCGGAGTTGGCTCGTGCCGAGTTGCCAGTTGCCGAAGTCGAAGGCCAGCCACTGGGGGCAAATGCAGCGCGGGTGATCAAGGCGCTGGAATTTCTCGGGGTGCCATTGGGCGAGGCGGAGACAAAGCAACTTCAGGTGGCCATCGAAAAACGCGACGCAATGGTGATTCAAAAAATGCTCGATCCGCATGTGCTGGCAGCGGTTTCGGTAAATCCCGAACTGCGTGTCAAGGTGCAGCGTGGGCCGGCGAAGGCGGAATTGCGGCAGGGCGGCTTTACGCCGTTCCTTGTAAAAGTGCTCAACGACGCCACCGTGGCGCGGCCGGTGCGGGTGGGGAGTCTGCAGGCAGGCCCTGTGTATTCCGGCGCGGCGCTGGGAATCCTGCGACGACAGGCGCAGACGGAGCTGAAGGAGAACGAAAACGTCAAGGGCGCCAAGGGGCGATTCCTGTCGGTGGAGATGTTTCGCAAACCGCCGATGCTGCCGAACCTCAGCGGCTTGGAGGCGGAGTACGCCATCGTTTTGATTTACAGCCACGAGGCCGGTAAACGCGAGGCGACATTGCAGTTTGACATCGGTCAGGGCACGCAGGACCTCGGCTTTCGCGCGGAAGTGCCGGTGCTGTTCAATGTGCTGCCCGCGCGCGCGGTGCGGCTGGCGGTGCGCGATGCTGTCGGTGGGCCGACCACGGCACGGCTGGAGTTTCGCGATGCAACCGGACGCGTGTATCCGCCGCAGGCCAAACGCTTGGCGCCGGATTTCTTTTTTCAACCGCACATTTATCGCGCGGATCAAGGCGTGGTGCTGCTGCCGCCGGGCAAGTTCACGATGGAGAGCTCGCGCGGCCCGGAATATCGCGTGCGCACTCGGTCAGTGACGGTTCCAGCCAAGGGGCCCGCGCGCATTGCGGTGCAGCTGGAGCGCTGGGTGGATCCGGCGCGGTTCGGGTTTTACAGCGGCGACCATCACATCCACGGCGCCGGCTGTTCGCATTACGACAGCCCGACCAAGGGCGTGCGGCCGTCGGATATGTTTGCGCAGGTGAAAGGCGAGGGGCTCAACGTTGGCTGCGTGCTCACGTGGGGGCCGTGCTTCGATTTTCAACGCGACTATTTCTCGCCGCTGGCTGATGGCGTGAGCGAGCCGATGACGCTGCTGAAGTACGACCTCGAAATCAGCGGTTTCGGTTCGGCCGCACTGGGCCACGTTTGTTTGTTGAATTTGAAAAACCAAACCTACCCCGGTTCGAAGGGCACGAAGACTGAAGGTTGGCCGTCGTGGACGGTGCCGGTGCTGCGCTGGTGCAAGGAGCAGGGCGGCGTGACCGGTTATCCGCATTCCGCGCTGCACGTGAATCCCGCGGCCACCGCCAAGTGGTTGATGGGAACACTCAATGTTGACGAAGATACCGTGCTCAACGGCGACGAGGCCAAAAAGGGCCTGTTGCCCGAGCCGTTTGCGAAAGTGGATGCTGATGGTAACGGCGTGCTCACTGAGGCGGAACTGACCGCCAGTGCCAATAGTGCCGCCGACACGCTGCCAAACTACGCGCTTCCCGCGCTAAACGGCGGCGGCGCGATGGAGATTTTTGTGAGCACGGCCGAGGGCGTGTGCGATTTCATCAGCGCGATGGACACCGCGCGCATTCCCGAATGGAACACGTGGTATCACCTGATGAACTGCGGCTTCCCGCTCAAGCTCAGCGGCGAGACGGATTTCCCGTGCATGTCCAGCCGCCGTGTCGGCGCCGGCCGCGTGTACGTGCAGTTGGGTGCGCAGAAAAAACTAAACTTCGCCGAATGGTGCCGTGGCCTCGGTGCCGGCCAATCCTACGTGAGTGACGGCTACGCGCACGCGTTGGAGTTCAACGTCAATGGCCAAGCGCCGGGAATGAAAGATGTGCGCTTGGCCAAGCCGGGCAAGGTAGCTGTGCGCGCGAAGGTCGCCTTTGCACCGGAAACACCGGAGACCGTCGCACAGGGATTACTCAAACCGCCCGCCGGTACTCGCATGAGCGGCGACACGGTGAATCTCCACGCCCCACGCCATCGCAAGTTTGTGAAGGGCGGTGAGCGCTTGGTTGAGTTGATCGTCAATGGCCAAGTTGCTGCGAAGAAAATCGTGCCCGCTGATGGCGCGATTCACGAATTGAAATTCGAGGTCGCCATTGAGCGCAGCAGTTGGGTGGCGCTGCGGCACTTCCCGCAGTTGCACACCAATCCGGTGAATGTGCTCGTTGCTGGCAAACCCATTCGCGCCTCCCGCGCCAGTGCCCAGTGGTGTGCGGAGTCCGTCAAGATTCTCTGGCACAACCGCCACCGTTTCATTAAGGAGGCCGAACGCCCCGCCGCCAAGGCGGCCTACGACCGGGCGCTCAAGACCTACGAGCGCATCGCGACTGAGTCGCCATAACTATTCGTGATCAACATGAACTTCGCGGCGACTGAATTTCAAGCCGTGTATTGTTTTCACAAATGTATCCCGGTAAACGCCGGTGTGAATCAACATGGGAGCCGGTTTTTCCGCCGACTGCCAAGTAACCATGAAAATGGTTTCGCCGTGTATCGTGCCGTCAGCGTTGCGGGTGAGTAGTGTATTCGTCTGAAGATGCCGGGTCTGGATTCCCTGTTCGGCAAATTGTTCGAGTTTTTCGTTGGCGAAATTTAGGCGGCCAGTTTGGGAGTGGATCGAGTTTTTGAGTTCGCCGGCCGCATGGTAATGCTAAGCGGCATTCTCTGTGAACAAGCCAGTCCAACCCTCGGCGTCTTTGTTGTCCCAAGTGTGGCCATAGCGCGAGATCAAATCCATGATGGCCTTGCGATCGCCAAGGGATATTTGGCTTGAGGTGGTCGTACGGGTTATCTCCACCGAGATATAGCCACCTGCAAGGGCGAGCATCGGGAGCAGTGTCGCGAAGAACCAACCGCCGGGCGAACTGCTATTTTTCATCCGCAACTACGATGGATAACCGGCTAAACTTGGAATCAAAACCGTTTGCATTTTTTCTGACAACAATCTTGGCGTTGCCCGGGACACCCACGAATTGGAAACCGCGAAACGCCTCGGGGTCATAGTCCATTTGGGGTGCCTGGGTTCCCTTGAATGTGATGCGTTTCAGGCTGCTGCAATTGTTGAATGCCCAGGTGCCGATGCGGTTGACTCCCTTTCCGATGGTCAGGCTCTCGAGATGGCCGCAGCCGCCAAACGACCACATCGCGATGGTGGTGACGCTGTCCGGAATGGTGAAGTGTCCACTTTTGCGGGTGGGACATTGCAGTACCTTGGTTTTGTTCTTGTCGAACAACACGCCGTCTACCGAGGAATACGTTTTGTTGCCCTCGTCGACCACGATGTTCGTCAGGTTTTCACAGTCCCGGAAGGCGGCGTTACCGATCGAGGTGACGCTTGCCGGTATGGTCACACTGGTCAGCAGCGCGCAGCCCAGGAAGGAGTAGGAGCCGATCGATATGATTCCCTTCGGGAAGGTGATGCTCTTTAGGCTGCTGCAGCGCCTGAAGGCCTGTCTGCCGATGGTGGTGACGCTGTCCGGGAGGGTCACGCTTGTCAACTTGGTGCAGTCCGCGAACGCTGAACCGGCTATGGTGGTGACACTATCCGGGATGGTGTAGTGGCCTTCTCTTTGTGGCGGAAACCGAATCAGTACGGTTTTGTCCCCGTTAAACAGAATACCGTTTTCCGTCGCGGCTTCCGTGTTTTCTTTACCGGTGCTGACCCCTTTCAGGTTTTTGCAGCGATCGAAAACCAGATCGCCAATTGATTTCACGCTGGCCGGTATGGTGGCGCTCGTCAGGTTGATGCAGCCTGAAAAAGCCATGTCCGCGATGGTTGTGACGCTGTCCGGAATGGTTACGCTTTTCAAGTTGTCGCAGTTTGCGAAGGCCATCCTGCCGATGGAAGTGACGCTGTTCGGGAGGGTTACATTCGTCAGACTATCGCAGTCAAAAAACGCCCGTTCCTCGATGGACGTGATACTGCTTGGGATGGCGATGTTTTCCAACTTTTCGCAATCCTCGAAGGCGCTTTCGGAGATTGTGGTGATGCTGCTTGGCAGGGTAACAGATTGCAAAGCACGGCAATTGTTGAAGGCAGATCTTCCGATGGTGGTGACGCTGTCAGGGAGAGTAATTTTGACCAAACTATCGCACGCGTAAAATGCCAACTCTCCGATGGCGGTGACCTTCTTGGGTAAGGTTATCTGCTCCAGACCGCTGCAACTGTGAAACGCTGACCTGGCGATGGTGGTGATACTGCCCGGGAGGGTGATGCTCTTAAAACCAGTGCAACCGGAGAACGCAAATTCACCCATCGAGGTCACGCTGTCCGGGATGGAGATTTGTGTCAGTCCTCTGCAATTCGAAAACGCCCTGGTCGGGACGGTGGTTATCCCGCCCGGGATGACAAAAGAGGTAAGGCCGCTGCAGTTGGAGAAAGCCTGTTCCCCGATGGAAGTGACACTGTTTGGCAGGGTCAGGCTTGTCAGGCTTTGGCAGTAGTAAAATGCTGAATTGCCGATTGAAGTCACGCTTTCCGGTATCGTGATTTTTTCCAAATTGTTACAGCGTCCGAAGGCCTTTTCTGCGATGGAGTTGACGCCATTGGGGATGGTCACGCTCGTCAACTCTCTGCATCGCCAGAACGCATTTTTTCCGATGGCTGTGACCGGTTTTCCCTGAAACTTCCCGGGGATGATCAACTCGCCCGCGAACTTGCTGTTGCAACCCACCACGACTGCCTGGTCGTTTTCGATCTTGAACGCCAGTGGACTCCCGTGGATGGATGAGACGATGCCAAGGGCAAGAAGAGTCAGCATCGCAGCCTGTTTTTTGAACATCTGTTTCATAAGCACCGGTGAAAGGCGGAAGAATCCAATGCCTTGGCCGATTGTCAACAGTGATGAAATTAGACGAAGCCGGGATTAACAGTCTCAGTCCAAAAATCTTGTGCGGTCCGAGATGCTTTTTTCGAAGGCTTTTCTCGTCTCTTCGCCGAGCTTTTCCAGGCTCTTTTTGTGCTCGAATTCCTTTTTGTCCTTTTCCCAGCGCTCGAGGATTTCCTCCCTGGATTTCCGTAGTTCGTGCTCCTCCAGATCACCCCCGCACCAGGAGCATCGGGGCAGAATTGAGGCCATGAGAACCTTGTCACAGTGAGGGCATTTTTTCATTTCAGTATGGGGTGGCGCACGATGGCGCTTGGCTAAGCAGGCCGTTTATTTTTTCCCCATCAGCTCCTTGAGCTTGGGCACGACGGCGTCGGCCCAGATTTGGTGACCCTTCTCGCTGGGGTGAGTAGTGTCCGGCATCATTTCCTCGGCCAGGAAGCCCTTGTCGTCGAGGAACTTCGGCCCGATGTCCATGTAGGTGACGTTGGGAATGTCCTTGAGCAGCTTGGGGAGATACGAGTTGAGCTCGATGATCTCCTTTCGGTGGGGATGATCGAGATTTCGGCGACGCGGGAACACGCCGAGCACGAGAATTTCCATCTCGGGATACATCTCGTTGAGCTTCTTCGCGATGGCCTGAACCCCATCCGCAGCTTGTGTCGGTTGGTCGCTGCCCCAGCAAATGTTGTTCGTGCCGATCATCAACGAAGCAGCCTTGGGGGCGGTCTTGAGTTGGGGGAGGTGAGCGAGACGCCAGAGGACGTGGTTGGTGCGGTCGCCGCCGAAACCAAGGTTCAGCGCGTTCAACGGGGCGAACTGTTTTTGCCAGACCGCCTCACCAGGGCCGCCCTTGTCAAAGTTGTGCGTGATCGAGTCGCCGACCATGAGCAGCTCGATCTTGGTATCCTTCTTAGGATCGTTGGCGGCCTCGACCAACGCCATTTTTTCAGCATGCCGGGCGATCCACCACGAGGACAGGCGTACCTGAGCTGAGATCGAGGGATGCGGCTTGGCCGCCTTTTGGTCAGCGGATGCCGTGGCGATGGAGACGGTTAAACCGAGTAACAGGGAGGTAATGCGTTTCATGCTCTGCAGACTATATCGACCTCACCGGCCGGTGCAAGATCGTGAAGTTTTTATTGGGAGGGATGGTGCGTGAAGTGAGTATGACCAACGACTACGGTTGCTCTTTCGCCGGAGGGACGTCGGCGTTTCCGGCAGTCACGCGGATCGACCGGGACGCGTGAAAGATGCGTCCCCACATATCCTCCGTCTGCACCGAAATAAGATGTTCCCCCACGGGTATACCATCAGGCATAGCAGCCTTCCACAAGTGATCCGACTGCTTGGGCGCGGGTAGCTTTCGCCCCGGAATATCCGGTCGCTCTTTTTCCTGTTTTTTCAATGCTAACAAATAAGGGTCCTGCTCCAATACTTTCTTCAAAGCGATCCATTCCCCGGTCCGGCCAACTCGCATACGCACCTTCGACTTCTCCGATCCATTGAACACGTTGACGTATACAAAGTTGGAAGCACTAGAATCGGAGGTCACCTCATCCGGCGCGAACACACTCATCCGATAGTTTGCCGGACGCCGGGCGGCCTTGAAATCGATGATGGCTTTCTCGCGATCAAAGTTGAAGATCGTGTACCCATTGGGGCCGCCGTCACTCATCATTGCATGAGGGATACCGGATTCATCGGGCGCGCCAGACCACCAACTGCCGGAGACTGTCACGTTGATGACATGATGATGCGGTTTCTCCCCTTTCCAGCCTTCCTTCTCCCCGAGAAACCGATGGCCGTGCCAGTGTGTGTGACCCGAGATCGACATCGTATAGGGACGATCCTCAATCAAACGAAACAGCTCCTCCCTATCCTGCGTTTGATAGATTGGAATATGCATCATGAACAGAATGAGTTTCTTTTTCGGGACTCGCGGTAACAACGCCTTCATGAATCCAAGCTGTTCTTCGCCAAGCCATGAGGTGTATGTGCCGGTTCCCTTTGGTTTAGCTCCATTCCATTTGACATTGTCCAACGCGACAAACACGACTGGACCGTATTCGTAGGCGAAGTAGTTCGGCCCAAAGTGACGGTGAAACGTTTCGTCGCTCGTACGATCGTCCGATCCGTCGAAGTTTAGATCGTGATTGCCTATGACGTTGTACCAGGGAATCCCAATCTGGCCGATAATTGCATTGTTGCGTTCGAAAAGAGACAGGTCGTCGAACAGGATATCCCCCAGGGTCACGCCGAACTTGGCTTTTGTGCCGATCAATTCTTCCACGACATCTCGGGCGATGTAATCGAGTTCTTTCTGATCCCGCGGTTGTGGATCACCGAAGAAGATCGCCTGGAACTTTCGGGGTTCGGTTTGGCGATGAAGAGGAAAATCGATTGATGCGGGCAGTGGGCCGGTCGGTTTAACGCCTTCGAACTTCAAGTTCGGTGAGCCTTTGGGTTTATGGATGTAGTAGAAGCGGGGAA
Organism: Verrucomicrobia bacterium UBA6775; assembly: GCA_002453165.1. Taxonomy (GTDB): domain Bacteria; phylum Verrucomicrobiota; class Verrucomicrobiia; order Limisphaerales; family UBA1096; genus UBA1096. The sequence continues at coordinate 388 of DKGH01000088.1, read as the reverse complement.
GGTTGTGATGGTTGACCGGCGTCATCCATCCGCTTGGTTTCACGACGAAGAAAATGGTGTCATCCGACGCGGGCAACTCCCAACTTCCGTCTTTTTTTGAAACCGTGACTTCACGCTGGTTGGAGACGAGGATTTGAGGCAGACCGCGCTCGCCCTGATCACGAACCCCGTTTCGATTCAGGTCTTCAAAAACGTATCCTCGCGCCGTTGGTTTTGATTCGGCCCGGCCAAGGTTGGCGGGAAGAAATCCCGCGATGAACAATATCAGGACTATGAGATTTCTCTCGTTCGCAAACACTTGTGACATGAAGGCGGGATACTGGGTCGGATGTACACGTAAGAGAAGTGTTTTTTTGGGCGAGGGAGAAGATGGTGCGCGATGTTGGGT
>DKGH01000037.1 GCA_002453165.1 Verrucomicrobia bacterium UBA6775 | reverse complement strand
ACGGAGCGGTTTCCGTTCCACCAGTCGAGGGCGAGGAGTCCGCTTTCAGCCGGTTTTAGTTTGGCTGCCTGCTGCTCTAGATATTGATAAATGTCGAGCTTGGCTCGTTTCGCCGCTTGGCCAAGTTCTGCAGGAATCCCGTTCTCGACATACCAGGCGAATAAATCGCCAACGCCGGATTGACCCGCTTCGTAGCCCCAAAGTCCTGGAATAACACCATCTTGAACGATGCCACAAACGCCTTCGACTGGCTTCTCTCGCTTGGCTGCCAGCATGTGGCAGGTGCTGGTTCCCATGATCATGACCAGTTTTCCGGCTTCGGTGACGGTGCTGGCCGGCACAGCGGCGTGTGCATCGATATTTGCTGCAGCCACAGGAGTACCGGGGAGAAGCCCTATCTTTTTTGCCATTTTTTGTGTCAACCCGCCGGCGTTGCTCCCGAGTCCGATGATTTCGCTGCTCATTTTATCGGCGACGACATCGGTCAGTTTCGGGTTGAGCGTCTTGAAAAACGCACGATCGGGGTAAGTCCACTCACTTTTTTTACGCGCTCGCGAGACGCGCATGGCCTTGAATCCGGCCGCAGACAGGCAGCGTTTTTCGACCCCGGTCAATTGCCAAACCAGCCAATCGCCGGCTTCGATAAAGCGATCAGCCGCATCGTACACTTTGGGTGCTTCCCGCACGGTTTCCAGTAGTTTGGAGAAGAACCATTCGCTGGAATATTTACCGCCATAGGCGGTGATAAACTCCTCGTTGCGCTTGGCTCCGACCTTGTTGATGTCGTTGGCTTCTGGTTGTGCAGCATGGTGCTTCCAAAGTTTCACCCAAGAATGGGGAGTGTTGCGCCATTTTTTCTGTGAACAAAGCGGCGTCCCGTCTGCCAGGGTGGGCAGCATGGTGCAGCATGTGAAATCCGTCCCGATCCCGAGGACCTGTTCCGGCTTGGCCTTGGCCAAGCGCATGACCTTGGGAACCGCCTTGGTGAGGACTGCGATGTAGTCAGCCGGATCCTGCAGGGCGGTATGGGGCTTGAGCCGCTTTTTGCTTCCGGGAAGAGCATCTTCGATCACGGCGTTTTTGTACGGGTGATCCGCCCACGCAACCTCCTCGCCGGTGTCGACGTTGACGAGCAGGGCGCGACCGGAGAGCGTTCCAAAGTCGATGCCCAAGACATAACGGATTCCCTTGCGTCCTTTGGCCTTGGATTTCACGGCGCGCAGTGTGGCAAAGCCGCTTGGCATAGACAAGCGGGCGCTTGGCCAAGCGCACTTGAAACTGGCCAAGCGGCCGGTCGGCTGGTATCTCAACCGGCACATGTTCGGCGAAATCAGAAATCAACAGGGGGAGAAAATCGACTACACGGTGCACGCCGGGGAGTCGCGTTCCGACTTTATCGCGATCATCGGCCACGGCGTGACCGGCAACAAGGATCGTCCATTTATCCTGGCCCTCGCTGAGGGACTCGAGGCGGCTGGCGTTCCGACGTTGAGAATGTCTTTTACCGGAAACGGCGACTCCGAGGGACAGTTCGTGGACTGCACGATCTCGAAGGAGACGCAGGATTTGGGAAGCGTGATTGATGCTGTGGGGGAGCGGAAGATTTGTTATATCGGCCACAGCATGGGCGGAGCGGTTGGGGTCAAGCGCACGAGCAGCGATTCGCGCATCGACGCCTTGATTTCGCTGGCCGGCATGGTGCACACGCAGGAGTTTGCGCAGCGTGAATTCGGCGAGGAAACGCCCGATGAAGGCTGCATGTGGGAGGAGGAAAGTTGTCCGCTCTCAAGTACCTACATGAACGACATGGCGTCGTTAAACTCGTTGGCCGATCTGGGTGCACAAATCAACGTGCCATGGCTGTTAGTGCACGGTACCGAGGATGATGTTGTCCCTATCGTTGATTCGAAAGACATCATCGCCAAGGCGACGAATGCTCCGGAGTTTTTCCAGATAGCTGGGGCGGACCATGTATTCAGCGATGACGCCCTGCCGGCGATGGTGGCCAAGGTCGTTGAGTGGGTGAAAGCTCAGGCTGGTTAAGGCTTCTTTTTTGAGCCGAGCAGGGAAGGCAACGCCCAGAGGGCAGCCCCTAGAGCGGAGGCATAGGCGACGGCCGACAGCCAGCCAAAGTGGGTGACTGGTGGGAAACTCATCCAAAGCAGCGACAGCGAAAAGCTGACCAAAATAAAGCTGGTACAAAGGATGGCTGGCCCCTTGGCCTCCAGTGCTATAGCAAGAGCTTCATTTTCGGTGGAACCGTTTCGCTTGGTGTTCAGCCAATGTGTTATGAGGTGAACAGCGTCATCGATGCCGATCCCGAGTGCCAACGCACCGACCATGACTGTCACAGAGTTGAGCGGCACCTGAAAGATCGCACCGACCAACGCCAACACAGCTACTGGCCCCAGTCCTGTTGCGAGCGCCAAGATCCCCAGCCTGAACGACCTCCAAAGCAGCGTCATTATAGCAAACATTGTCACCGCAGTGATGCAGAGGCTGCCCAGTTGTGCATCGACGATATCCCTGTCCGCCTTGAGCACGGTATGTAGTCCGGCTTGTGCCGAGACTGAAACGGTTTCCGGCATGATCGCAGTGGCTTTGTCCTCAATGGATTCGAGGAGAGCGACGAATTCTGTGCTGGGTATGTCTGTCGTGCGCAAAACCAAATTCGCAGTCTGCTGCTTCTCATCACTAAGCGCTTGAAGGAATGGGTATTCGAACGCCTTCAATGCGAGAACGAAAATATTTAGGGTTAAAGTACTGGTTGGAAGGGTCAACTGGCCCGAATCGTCTCCAATCCAAATGCTATTCATCATCGCCATCAAGGACGCATAAGAATAGGTGCTGCTGAATTTCCCCTTACCTTCCGCATACTCCTGTACCTCCTGAAGTTTGTTTAGGAAGTCGAGTTGATTGATTCCGTTGGGCTTGTCTGTTTTGAAATCCATTTGTACGACGTTTATGCCGCCCATTCGTGAATCCATCATTTCTGCCATCTGCCGGCTATGGCTTTCGGGGGAAAGAAAAAAAATAGCGCGGATGTCTATATTTAGCCGATTCACAGCAAAGAGTGCCGGGATGAAAATTATCGCGGCCAAGGCAAATGTCACCCAGCGGCAATTGGCAGCCGCTTGGCCAAGAGAGCCATAAAAGGATGTGGGGCGGGAGCGATGCACTGATTTAGGTAAAACGGCACTTGGCAAAAAACGGCAACCTAGCTTGAGTAACGATAGGCCCGGGCCGAACGACCAGACGAAAATAGTTCCAATGCCTACTGTTCCGGCAAGGCCGAAATTTCGAACCTGCGACACCTCACAAACCGCTAGTGATCCTAACCCGATGGCAGTTGTGATTGCGGCGAAAAGACTAGGCCAAAACACTGTGTCCAACATCGAGGAGAAACGTTCATCTAGGCCCAAGTCAGGGTCGGTTCTCCGCAGGGCCGTGAGTTGGTGAGTTAACAATGTGAGGTTGATTGAGGCCAACAACGGAAGCAGTAAAATATTATATGGAGTCAATGTGAAACCGGCCATGCGAAGGACGCCCGGCAGTGCGGTAGTCAAAATCACCTCACTCATGAGCAGTAACAAAAGGCACGATAGCGAGCGAAAAGTCAGTGCCACTGCGATTAGAATACACAGTCCAGTGGTTGGGAGGACATAATAGAGGTCGTGGACGAACGCGTTGCTTAATTCTTCCGCGATGAACGGGAGCGCAATTACTTTCAACCGGAATTCTGGTGTGTCGAACGGCCGAAGTAATTTTTCGGTTTCGGATTGGAAGGCAGCTCTAAGTTTTGAGTTGCTTAGATCTCGATTGTAGGTTGCCGTGATGAGCGTGATTTTGCCATCGTGTGAGACCATGATGTTTCGAACCAGAGGATGGGTGATGGAGAAGTCACGGATACTTGCGATTTGTTCTTCTGACAGTTCGCCGGCTGGCACGAAGGGGACCATAGAAAACGAGAACCCTTTTCTGACAGGCTTGTACGAGTGCGTCAGGCTTTTGACATCCACTAGCCCGTCCTGCCCGGTGAGTGCATTACTCACATTCCGAATGTGATCAAATCCGGCAGGAGTGAAAATCTGGTCGCTCTCGATACTGATGACCAGAGCAGTGTCGTCATTCAAGAATTCGGAGATTCGCTCGTAAGTCTCGAGGTGACGTCGGTCGGACTCGAGCAGCGTCATTGGGTTCGCATCGATGCTGACCTTGGTGCTCTGCCAGATCAGCCCAACGATGACAAAAAGGAAGGTGGCAAACAAAACTCCCGGAAACCGAACGAAAGGATTCCGGGAGGTGTTCATACCGGTCGGCTTGGGCGAGCGTTTATTTCAGCCAATTTGGTACACTTTCACTTGCCCAAAGCTGCTTGAGTGATTGGCGCTTGCGAACCACTTCCGCCCGGTTGCCTTTCACTAAAACCTCTGCTGGAAACGCGCGGGTATTGTAGTTGGACGCCATCACGAACCCGTAAGCACCGGCGCTCAGCAGCGCGAGATAATCGCCCTCGACAACCTTCGGCAGCATCCTGTTTTTGCAGAAATAATCACCGGACTCACAAATTGGCCCGACGACATCGGAGGAAAGTTGATTTTTCTTCAGATGGTCGCCGGGGCGCTGGGTGAGCGGCACGATTTGGTGGTAGCTGTCGTAAAGGGCGGGGCGGGCGAGATCGTTCATCGCCGCATCAACAATGACAAAATTCTTCACACCGGTTTGCTTCACGTACTCCACCCGTGTGACGAGGATGCCGCAGTTACCTGCGATGAAGCGGCCCGGCTCGATAAGGACCTTCAGGCCAAGCGGCTTGAGCAACGGGATGAGTTTGGCTGCGTACTTGGCCGGGGTGAGCAGATTTTTGCGCTTGGGCGAGCGCCACCACTTGGCCTCGCCGCTTTCCAGTGCGGGATCGTAAACAATGCCAAGCCCTCCGCCGATGCTGAAAAACTCGATGTCGTATTTTTCGGCCAGACGCTTGGCCAGGGGGACAACTTTTTTAACAGCTTTTTCAAAAGGCCCGACCTCGGTGAGTTGTGAGCCGATATGCATCTGCACTCCGCGGATGTGCAAATTCTTGAGATTGGATGCCCGCTCGTAAATGGCCTCCACTTCCTCAAACGCGATACCAAATTTGTTTTCGTAAGTGCCGGTCGTGATCTTGGCATGGGTCTTGGCGTCCACATTCGGGTTCACCCGCACGGCAATTGGCGCCTTCTTTTTCAGCCGACGAGCAATCTTGTTGATACGGATAAGCTCCGGTTCGCTCTCAGCGTTGAACGCGTAAATGCCCTTCTTGAGAGCGAGTTCGATTTCCTCCTCTGTTTTTCCGACGCCGGCAAAGATGCATTTTGCAGGGTCACCGCCAGCCGCGATGATGCGCTGCAATTCACCGCCGCTGACGAGGTCAAATCCGCTTCCGGCGTTGGCGAGGGTTCGCAGTACGCCGAGGTTTGAGTTGGCTTTTGCCGCAAAACAAACCGTGTGATCCAGCGGGGCGAGCGCCTCGTCGAGTTGCTGAAAATTTCTCGTGAGGGTCGCATGCGAATAGACGAAAAGTGGCGAGCCGTGCTGTTTTACCAGTGAAACCACCGATTCGTTTTCGCAGTATAATTTCCCCCGCTTGAAGCTAAAGTCATGCATCGCGGCGCAGTATGCCAAAGCCCCGCCAACGATTGAAGAAAATCCTAAAAACTATTCCGCTTGGCTGAGGATCAGTGTTGCGGCTTCGGCAAGAGTGTCGGTGACGGCGAATGGTTGGTGCGCTTGGTCCAGTTGTGACTCGTGTTCTCTGCCGTAACCGGTGCGGAGGAGGATGCTCTGTTTGACGCCGGCGTTGGTGCCGCACTCCACGTCCAACGCCTTGTCACCGATCATGTAACTGGCGGTGAGGTCGATGCCGAATTCGTCCCGCGCATCGAGGATCATTTGCGGTGATGGCTTGCGGTTGCGGCTGGGTTGATCGGGCGGCTCTGGGGCGAAATAAATTTTTTGAAACGTAACCCCGAACTTGGTGAATTCCTCACGCACCCGTTCATTGGTGGCGTGCATTTGTTGCTCTGTGAAATAACCGCGGCCGATCCCGGCCTGATTGGTCACGATGAACAAATCAAATCCGTTTTCAGCCAAACGGCGAACAGCTTCGCCGGCTCCAGGGATGAGTTCGACCTTTTCGGGTTCGTGAAGGTAACCGGTTTCGACGATGAGTGTGCCGTCACGGTCAAGGAAGATTGCCGGTTTGCCGTCGGCCATTGCAGATCAAATACTGGCGAGGAGTTCCTTCGGCGTCACGGTGGCCGTGCCAAGTTTTCCGACCACCACACCGGCTGCATGGTTGGCGAGCATGGCCGCCTCGATGGGATCAGCCCCGGCTGCAACCGCCAATGTATACGTCCCGATAACCGTGTCGCCGGCGCCGGAGACGTCGAACACTTCACGGGCAAGGGTGGGAATGTGAAATGGTTTGCTGCCCGGTTGGCAGACGAGCATCCCGAGATCACCTAGCGTAATTAGCAAAACCTCCAATTCCAAATCCGCGAGTAGTTGCTTGGCCACGCGCATGAGGTTTTGGTCCTTCAACGGCTGGGCGTGGTACGTGTTGTCATCGATGCCGGCCAATTCGAATGCTTCCTTTCGATTGGGCGTGATGAGGGACAGGCCCCGGAGATTAAGGGAGTGAACCGGCTTGGGATCGAGGCTGAGCCAGACGCCGTGCCGTTGGCCAAGCGCCTTGAGTTCATCGAGGTATTCCTGGGTGATGACGCCCTTGCCGTAGTCGCCGATAACGATGGCGTTTGACTTGGCCAAGCCGGTATCGATCGACTTGGCCAAGCGCTTGGCCAAGCGCGGCATAATGTCGGTGCGCGTCTCGCGATCGACCCGGACCACTTGCTGTCGCTGGGCGATGATTCTTGTCTTGCAGCTGGTCTGCCGGTCAGCGTCAGTGATCAATGGCTGGCAATCCACCTTGTCTGCCTTGAGCAGTGTACGCAGTTTTTTTGCGGCATCATCCCGGCCGATGACACTGTGCATCCGGGCGCCGCAGCCAAGCGCGGTGAGGTTGCGGGCGACGTTTGCCGCGCCGCCCGCCATGAAACTTTCCCGCTTGAACTGGACCACCGGCACCGGGGCCTCGGGTGATATGCGATCGACGTTGCCCCAGATGAATTGATCGAGCATCGCGTCGCCTGTCACCAGCACGGTGTGCCTGGCGGCCGCCGTAAGAATGCGCCGGGCGCTTTGCCGGGTTAATTTTTTTGTATCAGCCATCTGCCTGATGCACCGGTTCGTTTTCGAGAAAGCCGGTGAGTGGGCTGGTTGCGCTGGCCGTGCCCAATTGCCGACCAAGGCCAATTTCGTAGGCAGCGCGTCCGGCCTCGACTGCGGCTTTGAAAGCAAGTCCCATGCGAGATGGGTCATCGGCGATGGCGATGGCGGTATTCACGAGCACGGCGTCGGCGCCCATTTCCATCGCCTCAGCGGCGTGGCTTGGCGATCCGATGCCGGCGTCGACCACGACCGGGACGGTGGCCTGCTCGATGATGATGCGAATTTGATCGCGAGTCTCGATGCCCCGATTGGATCCGATGGGAGCGCCGAGAGGCATGACCGTGGCCGTGCCGATATCCTGCACCCGCTTGGCCAGCACCGGGTCGGCGTTGATGTACGGCAATACGGTGAAGCCCTCGGCAACAAGTGTCTTGGCGGCATCGAAAGTCTCAACCGGATCCGGCAGCAGGTAGCGAGGATCCGGATGAATCTCGAGTTTGACCCACTTGGGGAGACCGGCGGCAGCGGCGAGTTTGGCCAACCGCACGGCTTCGTCGGCGTTCATCGCGCCACTTGTGTTCGGCAGGATGAGATACTGTTCGGGGTCGATGAATTCCAAAATGTTGGCGTAGGGATCTTTGTTTCCGGAGAGATCCGCACGTCGCAGGGCGACGGTCACAACCTGTGTGCCGCTGGCTGAGAGGGCATCGCGCATCGCTTCGTTCGATGAAAATTTTCCGGTACCGAGAAGCAGCCGGGAGTCAAACGTGCGATCTGCGATGGTGAGTGGCGCGGTTTCCAGCGACATCGGAAAAAAACTAGTCGAGCCCGGAGCGGATGTCGAGATGCCCCAGCCTGTTCACTTTTCTTTCTGCGGGCGGGGGCGGGGGCCAAAGATGGCGTTGCCAACCCGGATGATGGTGGCGCCCTCCGCGATGGCCACCTCGAAGTCGCCACTCATGCCCATGCTCAGGTGCGGCAGCGGCGCGCCGAGAATTTGCTCGCACTCCTCTTTGATTTCCCGGAGGCGCTGGAACACGCCGCGCACGTTTTCCGGCTCGGGCGACCAGGGCGCGAGGGTCATCAGGCCGTGAATTTCCAGTCTCGGCAGATCGTTGATGGCGTTGAGGTGCTCGATTACCTCGCCCGGGGCGAACCCATGTTTGCTGGCCTCACCGGCGACGTTTACCTCGAGCAACACCGGCATGTCTTTCGCCGCGTTGTGCGCGTGTTTGTTGATTTCCTCGGCGATCGACATGCGGTCGACGCTGTGGATCATGCTGAAAAAACGGACGGCATCCCGACACTTATTCGACTGTAGATGACCGATGAGATGCCACTCGAGATTGCCCGGGCAGGCTGAGATTTTCAGCTTGGCTTCCTGCACCCGGTTTTCCCCGAACACCCGGCAGCCGTGATAGGTCAACTCGCGAACGGCGTCGGCGGTGTGGTTTTTTGAAACCGGCAACAGCATCACCTCCGCAGGGTTGCGTCCGGCCGCCTCGCAGGCGGCACAAATCCTGTCGCGAATCTGTTGCAGTCGCTCATCCAGTTCCATGCGCGCGATTTAGCCACAGGGCGGGGTGGTGGGGCAAGGGCGCTTGGCTTCGGCTGTTTTGGCGCTTGCCTCGGGCGAGGCGCCACTCGCAGGATGCCGCGCATGGCGCGCAGCTATTGGTTGGTCAAACAGGAACCGGAAGCCTACTCATGGGACGACTTTGTGAAGGAGGGCGAAACGTACTGGGACGGGGTGAGAAATTATCAGGCCCGGAACAACCTCCGGGCGATGAAGAAGGGTGACCTTGTTTTTTTCTACCACAGCGTGAGCGACAAGGAGATTGTCGGCGTGGCCAAGGTGACCCGGGAGCATTATTCCGACCCGACGGCAAAAGAGGGCGACTGGTCGGTGGTTGATCTCGCCGCGGCCAAGCCGATGCAAAAGCCGGTGAGCCTGGCACAGATCAAGGCCGAGAAGTCACTCGAAGACGTCGCGCTGATCAAGCAGTCCCGACTGTCGGTGATGCCGATCACCGAGGCCGAGTTTAGGCGCATTCTCGAGTTGGGCGAAACCAAGGTGCGTTGATCAGGCCAAGCGCTTGGCCAAGCGCAAAAAAACCGGGCCAAACAAGTTGGCCCGGGGTTGATTTCGATTTTTTCTGACTGGCCTTAGCCGTGCAGTTCGCCTTCGGCGAAGAAGCGCTTGAGTTCCGCCTGGCCGTTTTCGACCGAGTCGGAGGCGTGCACCACGTTTTTCATTTTGTCCTGCCCGAAGTCACCACGGATGGTGCCTTTCTCGGCGACGGTGGAGTCGGTCGGGCCGACCATGTCGCGCACCCGCGTGATGGCATTCTCGCCGCGCATGGCAAGCGCCACCACGGGCGAAGACTGCATGAACCCCTGAATTTCAGGGAAAAACGGCTTGTCGGCCAGATGCGCGTAATGCTCGCGCAGGATCTCGTCCGACAGGCGCATCATCTTCACGCCGAACACGTCGAAGCCGGCTTCCTCGAAGCGCTTCAACACTTCACCGCATTTGCGGCCTTCAAGACAGTCAGGTTTTAACAAGACAAGTGTCTCTTCCATAAGCGCGGGAATCATGCCCCGCAATCGCCGTGTGGAAAGCGAAAAGTGAAGATTGCCCGATTTTTCTCCGCTTGGCCAAGCGGGCATAAGCTTGGCCAACTGTCCCGGTCGCCTTCCTCCGGTTACGTCATGTGGGCGCCGATGGCGTCGGTGTAAACGGCGTAGAGGCTCTGGCTGGCTGTCATGAACAGGCGGTTGCGCTTGCGGCCACCGAAGCAGACGTTGGAGCAGATTTCCGGAAGGAGAATCTGGCCGATGCGGTCGCCGTTCGGCGCGAACACATGCACGCCGTCGTAGCCATCCCCAACCCATCCGGCGCTGGCCCAGATGTTACCGTCGACATCGGCACGAATGCCGTCCGCATTGCCGGGCTTGTCGAAGCCGTCCAGTTTCATCGAGGCGAACTCGCGTCCTTTTTTCAGCTTTTCGCCATCGACATCCCACACCTTGATGTTCTTTCCGTCACCGGTGTCGGAGACGTAGAGCTTGCTCAGGTCGGGCGCGAAGCAGAGGCCGTTGGGTTTGAAGATGTCATCGGCCACCTTGGTGATCGCGCCGGTTTTGGCATCGATGCGGTAGATGGCTTCCTTGAGGTGGAGCGGCCCCTTGTTGCCCTCGTAATGCCACATGCTGCCGTAGCCGGGATCGGTGAACCAGATCGAGCCGTCGCCCTTGTGCACTACTGCGTCGTTTGGTGCGTTGAACGGTTTACCGTCGAAGCTCGACGCGAGGATGGTTTCGGTTCCGTCGTATTCGTATCGAACCACCCGGCGGTTGCCGTGCTGGCAGGAAATCTGGCGGCCCTGATAGTCGAACGAGTTGCCGTTGCTGTTGCCGCTGGGTTTGCGGAATAGAGTCACCCGGTTGTCGTCCTCGATCCAGCGCATCTGCAGATTGTTTGGAATGTCGCTGAAAACAAGGTAGCGCCCGACGCCGTTCCAAGCGCAGCCCTCGGTCCAAAGCGTGTTGGGGTTGGTGTAAAGGCGTTGGAGGGGTGTGTTGCCGAGCTTGTACTTGTCGAACCGTGGATCCAGCGAAATGAGGTCGGGATCCGGATAGCGGGTCGGTTTATTGCCGCTCCAGTCGCGTGCGGTGGCGGTGGCTAGGCCGGCTCCGGCAGTGGCTGCAGTGGCAAGAAAATGGCGACGGTCGATTTTTTTGATATTCATTTTTTGAGTGATTCTGAGGTGCGCGCAGCTTCGCTTGGCCAAGCGGACGGGGCAAGAAAAAGCTCGCGCTTGGCCAAGTGCTTTCGTTGGATAGCGGCAGTTAATGAGCCACGATTTTCCAACCATGCTGGCGGTGCAGCAGAGGTTTGAATCCACGCCGCCGGTGGATTTTGAATCTGCCGTGTCGAGTGGTTTTGAATTGATAAACCCCCGGCTCAAGCCGGGCATGAGCGTGGCTGTGGGAGTGGGGAGCCGCGGCATCTCCAACCTGTCCGAGATTGTCTCGTTGGTCATCGCCGAATTGAAAAAAACCGGTACGAAGCCCTTTATCATCCCCGCAATGGGTAGCCACGGTGGCGCTACGCCGGAGGGGCAACTGGCGTTGCTGGCCGGGTACGGGGTTGCGGAGAAGTCGATGGGCGTGCCGATCCGGCCATCGATGGAGGTCGCGCCGCTGGGCGTGTCGGCAGCAGGCCGCGAGGTTCTCTGGAGCCGCGAGGCGATCGCTGCGGACGGTGTATTTGTGATCAACCGTGTGAAGCCGCACACCGATTTCAACGGGGTGGTGGGCAGCGGCCTGACCAAGATGTTGGTGGTCGGCCTTGGTAAGCACGCGGGGGCATCGGCGTATCACGCAGGCGCGTTGACACTGGGCTACGAGGAGTCGTTGGAGGATCTGGCCAGAGTGATTTTTGACAGAGCCCCGGTTCTCGGCGGAGTGGCGTTGATTGAAAACGCGACGCACAGCACTGCGCGGCTCGAGGTTGTCCCAGCTGAGTCCATCTCCATCCGGGAGCCGGAGTTGTGTGCGGAGGCTCAGCGGTTGATGCCGGTGCTGCCGTTTGATGAGATCGACCTACTGATCGTTGATCAAATCGGGAAAAACATCAGCGGCACCGGCATGGACACCAACGTGATCGGTCGCGGCGTGCATGGGTTTCACCTCACGCCCGGTCAATCGCAGGACAAGCCGTTCATCTGGCGGATTTTCGTGAGGGGCCTGACCCCGGAAACGCACGGCAACGCCATCGGGATTGGCATGGCCGAGGCGACTACCAGCCGGTTGATCGCGGAAGTGGATGCCGAGGCGTTGCGGACGAACGTGATCACCGCGCGATCGGTGCAGTGCGCCAAGTTGCCAATGGACTTTGAGGCTGACGCCGAGGCCATCCGGGCGATGCTGGCTTCGCTCCCGGATCCCGACCCAGCCAAGGCGCGGATCGTTCGCATTCGTGACACACTTTCGCTTGGTCAACTCGAGGTGTCGTCCGCGCTGGAAGACGAGGTGACAGGGCACGCCTCGCTCGAGGCGCTTGGCCAAGCGGAACCGATGGCGTTTGATGAAAGCGGCAACCTCATGCCGCTTGGCCAAGCGTGAAACTGAATCGACATCGGCGGGGGCTTGGCTATCTTTCTTTGCCACCGATTGGGATTCCAGTTTTGAAGCATACTTTTATTCAACGAATGTGCGTTGCGCTTGGCCTGTTGTGCTTTGCCGGTTCATCCGCGCTTGGCCAGGCGACGCCGCTCCGCGTGACGATCAACGCCAAGGCTGGGTTGCAGTACGACGTCGTCCGGTTCGAGGCCAAGCCTGCCTCGAAGGTGGAACTCAAGCTGGTGAATAACGACGACATGGCGCACAATCTCGTCTTGACCAAGCCCGGGCAGCGCGAGACCGTGGCCAACGCGGCGCTGGCGCTTGGCACGGAGGGAGATGCCAAAAACTGGGTGCCCGATCTGGACTCGGTCCTGTTTTCCACGCCGGTGCTGAAGCCGGATTCGAGTCACGTACTGAGGTTCATCACGCCGAAATTGCCCGGCGTTTATCCGTACGTCTGCACATTCCCCGGGCATGGGTTGCTGATGTACGGGGCGATGTACGTCGGTGTGCCTATGCCGCCTCTGGAGAAGGACGGGAACGTGCCGGAAGCGGCGCGGCAGGGAAAAACAGAGGCGAGACAGTTTCATGCGTGGGGTGAAAAACGGCCGTTGATGTATCGGATCTTCATGCCGGAAGCCTCGCCGGCTGCGATCGCGGTGGCGTTGAAACACGGGCAGAATTACTGCTGGGACGCCGGTCAGTGCCGCCTGCGCTATGCGTGGTACGGTGGGTTTGTCGATCCGTGGCCGGTTTGGCGTGGTAACGGTCACGGCTTGGCCAAGGTGCTCGGCACGAAGTATTGGGAATCGGATGTGCCCGGTTCGATTAAGATTGGTGACAGCGAAGCCGAGCCGAAGTTTTTAGGCTACCGGAAAGTCGATGGGCAGCCGGAGTTTCACTACCGCGTGAACGGGGTGGACGTTTACGAGTTGATTACGCCACTCCATTCGGTGATTGGGATACAGCGGTCGTTTCGGATCCCGAACAACACAAAACCGGTTGTGCTGCCGGTTGGCCCGACCGGCCGAGTGGCATTTGAACACAGCGCAGGCAAATTGAAAGACGGTCTGTTGGCGTTAACAGCGGGGGAGGCGGCCTCATTCACGGTATCCATCGGGTTGATCAAATGAAGATGATGAGCGTGTTAAAAACTTTTCTGACAGTCGTTGGGTTGGTGTTTGTTGTTGGGCTCCGGGCGGCGGGGATCGGTGACTATTACTCGATTGAAAACATCGCCATGCCGAAGGGGCTTGATGCGCAGGTGGGTGGACTGGATACCATGCCGGATGGCCGGCTAGTTGCCTGTTTTCACCGGGGCGAGGTCTACACTTACCAACCGAAAACCGGTGAGTGGAAGTTGTTTGCGGATGGGTTGCAGGAGCCGCTGGGTATCCGCGCGATCAGTGACCGAGAGGTGGTCGTGATGCAGCGACCGGAGTTGACTCGCATCATTGATGAAAACGGCGACGGCGTGGCGGATCGCTATCAAACGATTCACGACGGCTTCGGGATGACCGGAAATTATCACGAGTTCGCCTTTGGCCCGGCACGCGATGCGAAGGGGAATTTTTATGTCGGTCTGAACCTCGCGTCGAATGGAGCGAGTATTCGCCCGGAATTGCGCGGTGAATTCCGGCACTACGGACTGGATCGCGAAGGGTTCAAATCCAAAAGCTACAAGGGGCCGGCCGGGCGGATGTACGCGGCCACGCCGTACCGTGGCTGGGTGTTGAAGATTTCGCTGGATGGAAATATGACCCCGTTCGCACCGGGATTTCGCTCGCCGAACGGCCTTGGGGTCGATTTGCAGGACAGGCTGTTTGTGACGGACAATCAGGGCGACTGGCTGGGGACGAGCAAGTTGTTTCATGTGCAGCAGGGGCGTTTTTACGGTCACCCGGCCAGCCTCACGTGGTCTGGTGACTGGAAAAAAGGGCGCAATCCACTGAAGGTCGCCGCGGGAGAATTTGATGCCATGCGCACCCGGGCTGCGGTTTTGTTTCCGCAGGGTTTCATGGCGAACAGTCCGACTCAACCGCTGCCGGACTCGACCAAGGGCAGGTTCGGCCCGTTCGCCGGACAGTTGCTTGTCGGGGAGATGAATCGATCGCGAATCGTCCGGGTGATGCTCGACGAGGTTGCGGGTGAACTGCAGGGCGCGTGCGTGCCGTTTTACGACGCCGCCGGTTTGACCCGAGGCAGTCATCGGTTTGTGTTCGGCTCAGACGGCAGCCTGTGGGTGGGGCAAACACACCTTTCGTGGGTAGGAGGTGAGGGCGTGCAGCGCATCCGCTGGAACGGCAAGACCCCGATGGATGTCCAATCCATGAAACTGATTCCAGGCGGATTTCAAATCACGTTCACCAAACGCTTGGCGAAATCCACCCATGTGCCCGACCAATTCAAATTCAAGCGTTATTATTATGAGTATCGGCAGGGTTACGGTTCGCCGCAGAACGGCACGGAAGCGATCAAGGTTGCCGGCTCAAAACGCCTTGGGGACGAAAAAACAATGATGGTTTACCTCGACAAGATGAACCCCGGCTACATTTACCAACTCGATTTAAAAGGGGTGGAGGCCGAGGACGGCAGTGCCGTGGTCAACCCGTTGATTTGCTACACGTTGAACCGCCTGACCAACGGTGACGATAAGGCGCCGCACTTGGTTCGAAAATAATTTCCACAAAAAAACATGACAAAACTCAACACTCATTCAATCAATCGTCGTGATCTCATGAAAACTTCCGGAGTTGCCGCAGTGGGATTGTTGGCCGGTTGTGCCAGCACCAAAGCCAAGTCTACAAAAAAGGATGGCAGCGATCCCTTCCAGTACTGCCTGAACACGAGCACGATCCGCGGACAAAATCTGCCGATCACCGAGGAGATTGATATCGCAGCCAAGGCCGGTTATACCGGAATCGAGCCGTGGCTCGGCAAACTCAACGAATACAAGAACGACGGTGGTTCGTTGAAGGATCTGCGTAAGCGCATCGACGACCACGGATTGACGATCGAGAGCGCCATCGGGTTTGCGCGATGGATTGTCGATGACGATGCCCAGCGCGCGAAGGGACTTGAGGAGGCCAAGCTCGACATGGATTTGCTCGCACAACTCGGGGCCAAGCGCATAGCCGCTCCGCCGGCGGGTGCCCGTGGCACGGTCGATCCAATGGCGGCCGCCGAGCGTTACCGCGCGTTGCTGGAAATCGGCGACGAGATCGGTGTCGTGCCGCAAATCGAGATGTGGGGCGGCAACAGATCGATAGGCCGCGTGAGCACGGCGATCTACATTGCGCTCGAGGCCGGGCACCCAAGCGCCTGTTTTCTCGGTGACGTGTATCACACGTACAAGGGCGGTTCGGATTTTGACGCTCTCAAGATGCTTGGCCCGCAGGCGCTGCAGGTATTTCACTGGAACGATTACCCGGCCGATCCTCCGCGTGAGACAATTGGTGATGGCGACCGTGTTTACCCGGGCGACGGCGTGGCGCCAATCACCGACATCGTCAAGGGTTTCCTGCAGGTGGGTGCGACGCCGGCGCTCTCGCTCGAGTTGTTCAACAAAAAATATTGGGCGATGGATCCCCTCGAGGCGGCCAAGGTTGGCATCGAAAAGATGAAAGCCTCCGTTGCCCCGGCGCTTTAACCCGGCATGGCGACGTATGCCGAACTGGCCGGGCGAACGGTGTTGATCACCGGCGGCGCTAACGGCATTGGCCAAGCGATGGTCGAGGCGTTCCACGTGCAGGGGGCGACTGTCTCTTTTTGCGACATGGACGAAGCCGGGGGAAAGCGCTTGGCCAAGCGCTTGGCCAAGCGGGCTGAGTTCACGAAGGTAAACCTATTGCGCGAATTGGAGATCAATCGCTGGATCGCCAAAGTAGCAAAGCGGCATGGCTCGATCGACGTCCTGATCAACAACGCCGCGCGCGATCCGCGAATCAAATTTGAGAACGTCTCCGCCAAGGATTGGGATGACCTTTTTGCCAGTAACCTTCGCGCCTATTTTTTGACCTGCCGCGAGGCCTCGCCTCACTTGGCCAAGGGCGCGTCGGTGATCAACTTTTCATCGATCACCCGTTTCAACGGGCCGGAGGAAATGTCGACCTACGTGGCGACCAAGGCCGGTGCGATCGGCCTGTCCCGCTCGCTCGCCCGTGAGCTTGGCCAGCGCCGCATCCGGGTGAACACTATCTCGCCCGGCTGGATCATGACGGATCGACAGCTTGATGAGCACGTCACCCCGGCGATCAAGCGGGAGCTGCGGAAAATCCAGTGCATCCCCGACCTGAACCAACCGGATGAGGTCGCCGACGTGGCGTTGTTTCTTGCCAGCGACGCAAGCCGGGCTGTGACAGGTCAGGACATACTCGTCGATCGAGGCTGGCGCCATGGCTGACGCGGATTACCTCATCGTTGGCGGCGGGATTGTGGGATTGGCGACGGCCTATCGTCTGCAATCGATGCAGCCCGGTTGCCGGGTCAGGCTACTTGAAAAGGAGGCGGACGTCGGGCAGCACCAAAGTTGGCATAACAGCGGTGTTTTGCACTGTGGGCTTTATTACAAACCGGGATCCATCAAGGCGGTTTTGGCCGTGCGTGGGATACGGCAAATGGTGGAGTTTTGTGAGGAGGCCGGAATCAAGCATGAGGTCTGCGGTAAGCTGGTGGTGGCGTGCAATGAGGAGGAACTGGGGCGTCTCCGAAACCTTGAGGTGCGCGGCCGTCAAAACGGACTTGAGGGGATCGAGTATCTGGAGCGCGAAGCGATGCTGGAGGTTGAGCCAAACGTGGGAGGCATCGCCGCGTTGCGCGTGCCGCAGGAGGGGATCGTCGATTACCCCGCCGTTTGCCGGGAGTTGAAGCGGCGCATTGTTGAAAACGGAGGTGAGGTTGTCACCGGTGCGACTGTCACGGGACTGCGGGAGCAGGGTGGTCAGTGGATCGCCCGAACTTCGGCCGATGAGTACACCGGAGCGTTCCTCGCGAATTGTGCTGGACTGCATTGCGACCGGGTGGCGGAGATCGCGGGAGAAAAACGCGAGACACGCATCGTTCCGTTTCGTGGCGAGTACTACAAATTAAAACCCGGCCGTGAGGGGATCGTTCGCAACCTGATTTACCCGGTGCCAGATGCGCAGTTTCCGTTTCTGGGGGTTCACTTCACGCGTTTGATTCACGGCGGGATGGAGGCCGGCCCGAACGCGGCGATGGCGTTTGCCCGTGAAGGGTATCGCAAGACAAACATCAGTCTGCGCGACATGTGGGATGCGATGACCTATCCCGGCCTGTGGCGGTTCGTTGCGAAACATCCGAAGATGACGGCGTTTGAGTTGTGGCAGACGTTTAGCAAGCGTCGATTTTGCAGGGCGCTGCAGAAGCTCGTGCCAAGCATTCAACTCAGTGACATTGAGCCGGGCGGTGCCGGGGTGCGTGCCCAGGCAATGGCGCGAGAAGGCGAGTTGATTCAGGACTTTTGCCTCATCCGGCGTCGGGCGGCGTTGCATGTTTTGAACGCGCCCAGCCCGGCGGCAACTGCATCACTGGCAATCGGTGAGGAGATCGTCCGCCGCATTCTTTCGGATTCGTAGCGCTTGGCAAAGCGCCTGGCTTTAGCGGCCCATGCCGATCAACTTGAGGATGGTGCCCTCAAACTCGCCTTCGAATTGATCGCCCTCCTCGAGGCTGGCCTTGGTGAGCTTGGCTTTGCCGTTGATGAACTGCATGCCCAGCGGGCCGAAGCTGAAGCCTCGCCCCTCCTTGAAAACTCCGCCAGATTCAATGGCATCGGCCGGCTTGAATTTGTCCTCCGGGATGGAGATGTCGACCGACACTGATTTGCCGTCTGATTTACGGCGACCGGAAAAACGGATCGTCGGCTTGTTGCTTCGCCCAAAACCGCCTCCGGCCCATGCACCGTGCACGCCGACATCCGTCAACTCGACCGGCTTGTCGTTGAGTGTGAGTTGAAGCGTGGCCTTGCCGAGATTGGTTTGTTCGCGCGGCGATTCCTCCATCCATTCGCCGGAGAACTTGGCTTTTACGTTTCCGATTTCGGCGATGACCGGTGGTGCCTTGGGGGTCTTGGTCCACCTTGGCATTGCTTCGCCGGTTTCGTCCATAAGGTCTTCGCGGCGTTCCCTGATGAATTCGCGTGTGCCGCGCAGCGATCGGCTAAAACGGGACTGCTCACGATTGAGGTGCGGCTCGATCAACGCTTCAATCCGATCACACTCGGCGAGCAGTTCATCCTCGTTCCAAAGTTCCTTAAGTAGACCGTGGAGGGTCTTGCGGTAACGTTCGCGACCGGCCTCGGTCTGGTAGAGGTGGTAGGCGATACGGCCCTTGGTTTTCACTGAGACGGGCGCGCGAAAATCGAAGTTGAGCATGCTGCGTTTTTTGAAAAGCGAATCAGCGCCCCATGGCATGAAGTGAAACTTGTTCGTCTTGGGATTGAGGTAGGCAAAAAAGTTATTGGCGTTGCCGGAGTAGCCATCCCAAAAACCAAGCAGTCCCTCCAGCGCCCAGAATCGATAGAACGAATCGAGATCGACCAGTTCGCCAATGGCCGCCTCGGTAACGGAGTCGCTTTCAGATAGTTTGATTACCTTGAGGATGTGCGCCTTCCCTGCTTCCTTGTTTCCACTCTTGCGCTCGAAGCTGCCATCCCAGCCGTCGTAAAAGTCGACGACAGTCCCCTCGTAGAGTGTCCCGTTGTCGTTGCCGAAGCCCCGATTCAAAACGGTCTTTCGCACCGTCTCCACATGTGTGTACACGCCCAGATTTTTCCCGTTCAATGTGATCTTGGCGAAGGCTGTGCGTGGGGCGGGGGAACCGGCGGCGTTGAACAGGGCATACCCCATGAACTGGCTGACGATGGTGGAGTCCTGTTTGTTGTTGTTCATCGTCAGGTTGGTCAGCCCGCCAATCTTTGCCTCCTTGTCGGTGTGGTTGAGTTTAATCTTCAGCGATGGCCGACTCGTGCTTTGTGAGCCGATGAAGCCTTTTTTCCGGAGGCCCACTTTTTCAAACTTTACCCCGTCGATGGTGATGTCGGCGGTAACGTAGTCGTACGGCCCGTCGATCGGTGCAGTCTTGCGATCCTCATGCAGCGCCGAGATAAAGTTACGCGCCTGATGGCGGATTTTTCCCCAATCCTTTTCAGCGACGGTAATCTGCACGTCGAGCACGCGATCCGTCGGGAAGACGTCGTCCAAAGTCAATTCCTTCGCCGATCCCGTCGCGGCCGCCAAGACAGCGGCTAACAGCCAAGCTGTTTGTTTGTTATTGTTTTTCAAGAACATCGTTCCAATTACGTTTTTTGCAGGGTTGAAGTTACCAATTAGCGGAAAAAGTCATGCAGTCCAAAGCCCCTCGCTTGTGGTTGCCCCCTTGGCATTGGTGATTAGCCCGGCCATTTTTGCAGCATCCTTGACGCCGGGGGAGGCTTCCACACCGCCGGAGACATCCAGCCCGAACGGGGAAACCTGTCCGACTGCGTCGGCGGCATTGTCCGGAGTCAGGCCGCCGGCGAGCAGGATTGGTTTACCCAGGCGCTTTGCTTCCACGGCCAGTTCCCAGTTGAATTTTTCACCGGTGCCACCCGGCACACCCTTGACGTAGCTATCCAGCAGCCAGGCGTCTGTGTCGTAGTCCGGCAACTCGGCAAGCGTGGTTCGGTCCTTCACCCGAAACGCCTTGATCGTGCGCTGCTCAAACTGTGAGCAATACCGGGGTGACTCGTTTCCATGAAACTGAAGTGTGTCCAACCCCGCCGTCTCAATAGTGTGCCGAACTGTTTTCGCATCGGCATCGACAAAAACACCGACTCTGGCGACCTGCTCAGGTAGATCGAGGATGATGTCGGCCGCCTTTTCTGCGGACAGGTATCGCGGGCTGGGTTCGTAAAACATGAAACCAAGCGCATCGGCACCGGCGTCGACCGCCGCCAGCGCATCCTCCGTCGAGGTGATCCCGCAAATTTTCACACGCACACTCACGGGCA
>DKGH01000246.1 GCA_002453165.1 Verrucomicrobia bacterium UBA6775 | reverse complement strand
TCGTTCTCCGTGTCGTTGATGAGGATGCGCTCCTCGGTCTCGAGGTCGATCGAGTAAAACTCAAGCGCAGCATTTCCGGACTTGTTCCAGTACACAATCCGAAACGGGTAAAGCCCCTCCTTCTCCACGGTGAAATCGAAGGAACAATCGTTTGGCCCCTCCCGGTAGCCGAGCAGGGTCAGCTCGAAGTCGCCGATTTCCTGCGCGAACCGATCGCGTGGGCTGGTGGCGGCGAAGACCTTGAAGCGATCCTCGTCGTTTTGGTCCGGCTTGCCGACGTGGACGGTCAACCCGAGGCGGTGTGTGCCCGGTTTGAGCGCGAGGTAGGTGAGGATTTCCGTACTGAAATTGGTGTCGTGATCCTCCTCGCCGGGGATGCCCGGGAAAAAGTCATCGAACTCAAAGTGGCCGAACGGGGAGCCGTCCTTTTGAAAATCGATCAACTCAATCAAATCAAACCCACTGTCTCCCTCGCTGGGAAAGGCGGTGTTTTTGACTGTGTTACCCTCGTTGTCCTTGAGGATGCCCTCGAGTTGATGGATGGCGCGCTTGAAGTCGTGCTGGATTGCGGCTTCGGCCGGTGCCTGCGCGGAGCGGACGAGAAAACCGGGCTCGGTCCCGGCATCGATTGGCAGGGCGGCGGCGGCTGGTAGTTTCTGAAAATCAGTCACCGTGAAGCGCCATTTCTTAGTGTAGCTTTCCCCGTTGCTGTCGTCAAATTTCACGACCACCTCGTAATTGCCAAGCGGCTCCAGCAGCGATTCCGGCTGGGCTGAGAGGGTGACGAGGTCGTCGGCCCGCTTGGCCTTGATTTCGAGTGGCTTGTTGTTCAGCCAGAGCTTGGCCGTGGATTCCTTGAGCTTGGCCTGCCCGTCTTTCAGGCCGCATTGGATCAGTGTGTTCGGGAGAATGTCGGTCGGGATGGGTCGCCGAAACGGGGTCGGTTTCGGGGTGACGGAAACCAGATATGGCCTGGCCGGTGGCTCGGAAGGAATGCCGTCGGCGCTCGCTTGGCCAAGCTCCGCGATGACTGCGGCCGGGGCAGCCTCGTCGCGGAACTGCAGGCTGCTGATGAATCCGCCGAACGTCTCTGCGCTATGCTTGAACAGGTAAAAGACGTCCTCCATCGCATACTTGCCAGTGTCGTCCTGCGCCTTGCCGATCTGCTCGGTGCCAACGTGTTCACCGTTGACGTAGTAGTTGGCTTCGCCGGAGACATGGTCGACGGTCAATGCCACGCGATACCAGCGATTGGGCCTGAGTTTGCCGGAGAACGTGCGGCTGCCGATTCCATTCGAGGTGCCGATCAGGAACTGTGCCCCCTCGAAATCGTTCAAGGCCACCAACGCCCTTGGCTTGTTGTACGACCGGACGGAGTAGTAAAGGTCGGCAACGATCGTATACTGGTTCAATAGCCAGTCGGAGCCGCCGTTGGGTTCACCGCCGTGATAAACATCCAGCCCGGTGAAGTCGGAATCGGGGTCACTGTTCGGGAAACTCATCACCATCGGATCCTTGCCGTCGAGCGGCTTCAACCGGAACGCGCTGCCCTTGCCGAACTGGGCTTCGCCCTGGTCAAAGTTCCACTCGAGATCCTGCCCGATCTCGGCCGAAAGGCCGTCGGTGAAGTTCCATTGGCCGGTGATATCCGCCCGGGCGGTTGCTGGGGAGAGCCCGAGGAGAAGTGACAATCCGAGAAAAAAACAGCCAAGCGGGGTGGGGGTATGCGGGGTTTTCATTGGAGCGTGATTGAGGTTCTGCGTCCGCAGACTCTCAATGTGCGCAGATGAAAATGCAAGGGCCAAAGTCGCCAGCGCTTGGTTTAGCCGGCGGCGCGGCCAAGGAGGACGAGCAGCCCGATAAAGATCAGGACGAAAATGGCCGAGTAGGCCACGGGAAATGTACCGGAGGAAAATCGGGCGATCAGTTCCTTCTCCCGTTTTTTGAGGCTCTTCTCGTCTGCATCCAGTGACTCTCGCCAGACGGGGCGCAGCAGCATCACGGTCAACGTGGCCGGAGCGACGATGACGAACTGGGCGATGGCAGGGAGAAGGGTCTTGATGACCAGTCGCTCCGCCGCCTTGTTAAGGCTGTTAAAAGTCTTGTCCATCGCATCGTAAAACAGCTTGGCACCCTTGCGGTAAAACCAGTCGAAGTCGATGGAGATGGTCGACGTGCGTTTTAGGAGTGGCAGGAGGATGAAAAACATGAGCGCGGAGAAAAGCAGCATCTGAAGCACGGTGACGACCTTATCGAAGCTCTTGATGTAGGTGTAATAAAACGAGGCTTTCTCAGCCAAAACTTCACCATGCGGGAGGATGCCGTACAGGTGTCCGGGGTTGAGACCGAGGTAGATGCAGAGGAAGGCCATCAGGGCCATGCCCGTGATCATTGCGCGCGGGGCTTCCTTGGGGCGGAGTCCGCGATCGACGTTGAAAAAAGTGTAGAACGGAATGCAGGCGTAGACGAACACCCCGGCTGAGGCCACCTCAAGTGCGAACCATGCCCAAAGGTGGTGCTGTTGTTCCGTGGCGGCAGTGATGAGGGTTTTGCTGATGAAACCGCATGTCAAAGGCACGGCCGAGATCGAGAGTGCCCCGATGATTGTCATCATCGTCGTGATCGGCATGGATTTGTACAGTCCGCCCAATTCGGTGCATTTGCTTTTGCCGGTGCGATGAAGCACGGCGCCGATCGACATCCAGAGCAAAGCTTTGTAGATGATATGGCAGAACGCATGGGCGACCACACCGGCTATTGCCAGTGGTGTGCCGACCCCGACTCCGCACACCATGAAACCGATTTGGTTGACGATGCTGTAGGCCAGGATGCGCCGCATGTCATTTTCGAGCAGCGCGTACACGATGCCGTAGAGGGTCATGACACAGCCGATCGGTATCAGGATTTCCTCACCGGGGAATCCGCGCACGAGAGTGTAGACTGCAGTCTTGGTGGTGTAGGCGCTGAGAACGATTCCTCCAAAAACAGTCGACTCGGGATAGGCGTCCGGCAACCAACTGGAAAACGGGACGGCGGCGGCGTTGATCAGGATCCCGATCAGGATGAGCCACTTCGCTGTGCTATTTTGATGGATGTTCTCCAGCGTAAAAGCGATAGATCCGGTTGAGTTGACAGCCATCAGGATGCCGGCCAACAAAACCAAGCCGCCGGCCAGATGAACGAGAATATAACGCTGAGCTGCCAGTCGTGAGGCTTCGGTGTTCCGGGCAAGCACGAGAAAAGTGGACGAGACGGCCATCATTTCCCAAAAGAGATACCAGGTGATCATGTCCCCGGCGAAAACGACCCCCAGGGCACTTCCGATGTAAACCAGGGCCGCTGTGTTTTGCAGGCGGCAGCGCTCGCTCCACGAAAAAATGAACGCACCGAACGCACTGATTGTGAAAATATAACCGAAGGCCTTGCTGGTGGAATCGACACGCAACATTTCCAGAGTATGCCCGAGAAATTCCGGGTTGCCCCTCGTGCCTTCACTCAATTGTGTGATGGCGAAAAAACCGAGTGCCGCCAGCGCGATGGCTCCAACTTTTCTCGCATTAGCCGGCAGTGCCAACAGGGCGATGGCCCCGATGATCAGCAGGAATGCGGGAGGGATGTTGTTAAGGAGTTCCATCGTAGTAGTCCTCCCCGGCCTTGAGAAAAACGCTCAATCCTTTTGCCAATAAAACAGAGCCGACGCAGGCGAGTAGTCCGTAAACACCGTAAAAGCCGAACCAATTGCTCATGGTCGCCAGAACCGAGTCGCTCATGTCAGGAAGCGTTGCCGGTTCGCCCTTTTCGATCACGAAATGGGGATGCCGATGGACGAACAGCTCCAGCAGGACGGTTGTCCCGCAGAGAATCCACATGGTTTTCCAAAACCTGGGACTGAGGTGCGGATTGTCCTGCGCGGGTGTGGCCTTGGCTGTCGCCTCATTTGCGGGAGCCTTTTTTTGTGTCGCTTTTTTCTTTGTAGCCATCGGTTAGTTGCTTTGCGCGTACACGGTCACAAACTGCTCGGCAAATCGGTACAGCGTGTTGGAAAAGAAAAAGATCAGCAAACACCCGGTCGCGGTGATCAGTATCGGTACGACCATCAACATCGAAGGCTCAGCGGCCTTCGCGAATTTCGCCTCGTCCGATGGCGGAGCGAAAAACGCCTTGTAAACGATTGGCAAAAAGTATGCGGCGTTGAGCAGTGAGCTGACCAAAAAGATGGCGAATGCCCATTGTTGGCTGGAATCCAGCGCGCCGTTAAGCAGATGCCATTTGCTGACAAAACCACCGGTCGGCGGAAGCCCGATGACGCAAAGGGATCCAATGAAAAAAGCGGTCATGGTGAGTGGAATTTTTCGCCCAATGCCGTGCATCTGGCTGATGTACTTGGCGCCACACGCCTCGTAGATCGCCCCGGCGCACAGAAACAGGGTGATCTTGCCAACCGCATGCATGGGGATGTGCAACAGCGCCCCGGCGGCTCCGCTCTCCGAGGCCAAGCCGACCCCGAGAATGATGTAGGAAAGCTGCCCGACGGTGGAGTAGGCCAAGCGCGCCTTGAGATTATCCTGCGTCAATGCGATGAGTGACGCCACGATGAGTGTGATGCCGGCAAGGATGCAGATGATGGTCGTGAGCGAGGGCGCATTGGCCAAGCGGTCGATGCCAAAGATGCCGGTCAACACGCGGAGGATGGAAAAGACCCCCACCTTCACCACGGCGACCGCATGCAGCAGGGCGCTGACCGGAGCGGGAGCCACCATCGCCCCCGGAAGCCAGGCGTGAAAAGGCATTAACCCGGCCTTGGCAAAGCCGTAAAGGAACATCACCAGCAACACGGTGAGCATCGCCGTACTGGTTTCATTCAATACACCGCCGCCCGTGAAGTCCAGCGTGCCGGTCTGCTGGTACACTATGATCATCGCCGGCAGGGCCAGGCCGACCGAGGTGGTGAGCAGGTAGATGAGATACTTGCGGCCGCCATTGATCGCCTCGTCATCCTGGTTGTGGGTGACGAGCGGGTAAGTGGAGAGCGACAGGATTTCGTAAAAGATAAACAGTGTCAGCAGGTTCGCTGAAAAGGCGACACCGACTGCAGAGGAAATCGCGATGGCAAAGCAGGCATAAAACCGGGTTTGCGCCCGGTCGTCATTAGTGCGGAGCAGGCCGATCGAATAGATCGTCACCGGAATCCACAATGTCACAGAGACCAGCGCGAACAAGAGTCCTGCGGCATCGATGTTGAAGGAAAGGCCAACACCCGGAAGTAACTCAAAGGCCGTAAAGGCAAATGTTTCCCCACCCAAAATTTCCGAAGCGATCGAGAGCAAAAGGGTTAGTTTTAAACCGGCAGCCAAAAAGATAATCGACTCCCGGATGTTCGGAATTCGCCCGCACAATGTGATCCCCACCGCCGCCATCGAGGAGATGAGGACGATCCATAACGGGATG
Organism: Verrucomicrobia bacterium UBA6775; assembly: GCA_002453165.1. Classification (GTDB taxonomy): domain Bacteria; phylum Verrucomicrobiota; class Verrucomicrobiia; order Limisphaerales; family UBA1096; genus UBA1096. The sequence continues at coordinate 455 of DKGH01000246.1, read as the reverse complement.
GTTGATGAGGTTTCTTCCATGTCCTATTAGGTGAGACCGGCGGGCAGGGCCTTGGCGATGAAGTCGGTGATCAATGTGTCCGTGGCCAGGCCAAGCGCAATCAGGCCAAGCGCAACCAACGCGGTCGGGATGAGCATCGTGAGGGGCGCCTCCTCACGAGGGATGGTTTCGTTGCTGTCTTTGGCCGGGTTCGGCACCTTGTTATAGGCGATCTCGATGATGCGAAAGAGGATGATCGCCTTGATCAGGCTCGAGATCAGCAGGGCGATAACGAAGTGCCATGTGCCCGCTTGGGCAGCACCTTGGATCAAGTAAAACTTGCTGAAAAAACCGCAGGTTGGCGGTACGCCGATCAGCGCTGCCATGGTGATGACCAGCGCGATGAACGTCACCGGCATCCTGTAGTACAGGCCACCGAGTTTTTTGAGGTTCGCTTGGCCAAGCCGGTGGATTAT
>DKGH01000089.1:21389-23836 GCA_002453165.1 Verrucomicrobia bacterium UBA6775 | reverse complement strand
CGTCATGTGCTACCTCAACGCCGCCCTCACCCTGCCGGGCATCGCAGGTATTGTGTTGACCATCGGCATGGCGATCGACGCGAACGTGCTGATTTTCGAGCGTATCCGCGAGGAACTCAAGGCTGGCAAAGGCATTCAGGGAGCGGTGGAAACCGGCTACGCGCGGGCGTTCGGCACGATCATCGACGCCAACCTGACCACGCTCATCGTCTCGGTGATCCTGATGATCATGGGTACCGGCCCGGTGAAGGGCTTCGGTGTCACGCTCACCGTTGGCATCTGCGCCAGCATGTTCACCGCGCTGGTTGTGACTCGCCTGGTATTCGACCTATTCCGCAACTTTGGCGCAGATCAGGGCTTGCACCTACTTCAACAGCCTAAGATCAACTTCATGAATTTTGCCAAGATCGCCTTCGGCATCTCTTGGGCGTTGGTCATCGTAGGCATCGCTTTTGGCTTCTCACGCGGTAAAGAAGCGCTTGGCATTGACTTTAGGGGCGGTGACCGCATTACTTTTGAGTTTACCGAAGGCAAAAAGAAAGCTAACGCCGTTCTGAGTGATGCACTTGACCAAGCGGGCCTCAGTGACAACATGATCCAGTATCAGTCAGGCGGTGGCAGCCGCGAGCGACTTCAAGTCACGGTACCGTTTGGAAAAGGCGGCGAAGCTGAGGCGGTTTTAACCAAATCATTCGTTGGAGACGAAAATTTCAAGAAAGTCAGCCAACTCCGAACTGGCGCCAGCATCAGCGAGGACATTCTCAAGAGCGCGATCAAGTCGCTGCTCATCGCGCTGTTTGCAATTCTGGTGTACGTGACATTCCGCTATGAATTCTCGTTTGCGCTGGGGGCGATACTTGCCATCCTTCACGATATCCTCATGACTATGGGTATCTTTTTCCTCTGGGGAGGCGAACTGAGTTCGCCCGTGATGGCAGCTCTGCTAACAATCATCGGTTTCTCAATAAACGATACCATCGTGATTTTCGACCGTATCCGTGAAGATTTGAAACTTGGCCTGCCGGGTACCTTCACCGAAATCATGAACGTAGCCATTAGCAAAACACTCAGCCGGACGATCATTACCTCCGGGACCACCCTGCTAGCGGCCGGTTCGCTATTCTTCTTCGGTGGCGGAGCGATCAACGAATTCGCCTTCGTGCTGCTGGCGGGTGTGCTGACCGGTACATTCTCCAGTATCTTCATCGCCGGGTCGCTGGTCCTGTGGCGGAACAAGGGCGAAAAGCCAAAGCTCGCCGACGAGACGGTGATTACCCAGCACAGCATTTCCACCTCCGAGGCGTAAAAATCCATTTACCGAAAAGCCGCCAAGCCAGCGCTTGGCGGCTTTCTTTTTGTTCGCCGCCTGTGTAAACACAGCCAGGCCACACGCCGAAAACAGATGATACTCGCCGCCAGCACGGAAGCAGCAGCAGCAACGGAAGCCTCCTTGAGCATCGGCCCCGTTTACTGGGCCTGGTTCATCGGAGCAGTGCTGATTTTCCTGGCGCTGGACCTCGGTGTGTTTCATCGCAAACCCCACGCCGTTGGTTTCGGCGAGGCGCTGATGTGGACGTCCATCTGGTTTTCCATGTCCATGGCGTTCGCATTTTGGATCGCCCCGGCGATGGTCGGCGAGCAGTGGACCGGTGATCACACCAAGCAGTTCATCACCGGCTACGTGGTCGAGTTGTCCCTGTCGATGGACAACGTATTCGTTATCGCCCTGATTTTTTCCTTCTTCCGCGTGCCGGCGGAGTTTCAGCACCGCGTCCTGTTCTGGGGCATCCTCGGCGCGCTGATAATGCGTGCGGCGATGATTCTCCTTGGCGCCAGTCTGATACATCAATTCGACTGGATCCTCTACCTATTCGGTGCGTTCCTGCTGATTACCGGCATTAAGATGCTCTTTGCCGGAGACGAGGAGGTCGAGCCGGAGAAAAACTTCGCCATTCGTCTGGCCCGCAAGTTTTATCCGGTATCTACGCAATTTGACGGCCAGAAATTTTTTACGGAACTGGATGGCCGCCGGGCGCTGACTCCGCTAGCGCTCTGCCTGATCATGGTTGAGACCACTGACCTGATCTTTGCTGTCGATTCCATCCCGGCCATTTTCGGGATCACCCAAGAGGCATTCATCGTTTTTACGTCGAATGTGTTTGCAATTTTAGGCCTCAGGTCGCTCTACTTTGTCTTGGTTGGCCTCCTCCGTCATTTTTGCTACCTGAAATACGGGTTGGCACTGGTGCTGGTCTTCATCGGGTTCAAGATGTTGATCGTCCTGTGGGAAAGCCGGCCCGGTTGGCTTAATTTTGGTGAGAACCACGACATGGTACTCATCATCGTCGGGGCGATCCTTGGCCTATCCATCGTCGCCTCGCTGTTGGCATCGAAAAAGGAACCGGAAGAGACCGGGACGAATGCCGATGGACAATAAAGCCAAGCGC
>DKGH01000089.1:16309-21045 GCA_002453165.1 Verrucomicrobia bacterium UBA6775 | reverse complement strand
GCCAAGCGCGAGTGAACGATTTTTAGTGTATGAACAACAAAACTAACAAACTGAACCGGATGATGAGGAGGGTCCGGATTCCGGCGTGAAATATCGCTGGAGCCTCGCACCTTCACAACCGCTGTTAACCGGCCAACTCATTCGAGAGCTGCCGCTGTCGCCGCTACTGGCGCAATGTCTCGTCAACCGGGGTGTTGCCAACAACGCGGAGGTTAGCGAGTTCCTGAACCCCAGGCTCAAGCTGTTGGCCGACCCGTTTCTCATTCCAAACATGGAAGCCGCCGTCGAGCGGCTTTGGAAGGCGCGCAGTAACAACGAGCGGTTGCTGATTTATGGCGACTACGACGTGGACGGCATCAGCTCCACCGCCCTGCTGGTGGAGGTGTTGACCGGTCTCGGCTGGAACGCGCAGCCGTATCTTCCCGGCCGATTTGACGATGGCTACGGGCTCAGCCCTGTTTCGCTGGAGAAATGCCTCGATCAGTTCGAGGTCGATGTCGTGCTCGCGGTCGATTGCGGCTCGACCGCCGTGGAAGCCATCGATTTTCTCAACGAGAAAAAAATCGACGTCCTCGTCCTCGACCACCATCAGGTCAGCGTCCCACCGCCCAACCCGGTGGCGATGGTCAATCCCCAGCTCAGCGACGGTTACCCCAACTTTCAGGAGCTGTGCTCCGTCGGTCTCGCCTTCAAGCTCGCCCATGCCATCGTCAAGCGCGGGCGACAGGAAGGGCTGCAAAACGAGCGTGACCTCGACCTCAAGCAATACCTCGACCTCGTCGCGCTTGGCACCGTGGCCGACCTCGTGCCGTTGACCGGCGAAAACCGAAAACTCCTCCGCGCCGGGCTCGACCAACTCAGTGAAACCACACGACCGGGACTCGTCGCACTGAAAAAAATCGCCAACGTCAGCCAGCCGGTGAGCGTGTTCAACGTCGGCTTTCACCTCGGTCCGCGCCTCAACGCCGCCGGTCGAATGGAAAACCCGGCCGCCTCGCTGAACCTTCTTCTGTCCAATGACAGTGTCGAAGCCGAGAAAAACGCCAACCTGCTGGACGGCTACAACCGGGAACGCCAGAAAATCGAACGGGACATTTCCACCCAGGCCGTTAAGAGCATCCGCGAACGGTTCAACCCGGAAAAGGATTTCGTCATCGTCGAGGGCAACATGGAATGGCATCTCGGCGTGATTGGCATCGTGGCCTCGCGGGTCATGCGCGAATTTTACCGGCCTACATTCATCCTCGCGAGTGACGGCGACGGGTGGAAAGGCTCGGCCCGCAGCATCGAGGGCTTCGACCTCGCCGAGGCCATGCGCGGCTGCGACGACCTGCTCAACGACCACGGGGGCCACGCGATGGCTGCCGGCGTCTCTGTCAAGCCGGGCCGACTCGACGCCTTTCGTGAGCGGATCAACGAGATTGCCAGCAAGATCATCACTCCCGACATGTTCCAGCCCCCGCTGAAACTCGACGCCGAGACTGACCTGTCCGAGATGACCCTCGTCCGTGTGGAGGAAATGGGACAACTCGAGCCACTTGGCCAAGGGAACCCGGAGATTCAATTGCTCATTCCCGACCTCAACCTGTCCAGCCCCGTGTACCGCATGGGCAAGGACCGGCAACACGCGAAATTCTGGGTCACCGACGAGCGCGGCTCCTGTGAAGTCATCGCGTGGAACCTGAAGCCGGAGGACGAACCCAAGGACCAATTCGACCTCGCCGTGGCCCCCCAGGTCAACGACTTCAACGGCCACCGCTCCGTCCAGCTAAAGCTGATCGACTGGCGCCCTGCCCAAGGCTGACCCCACTTGGCCAAGCGTTAGACCTCGAGCGTGGCCATTCGACGAATTCCGGCCCGCAACGGCAGCCAACCAAGCAGGAACGACACCCCGAGGAACAGCACCCATCCCGCCCAAAAAGCCATCGTCGAACTACCACCGAAGGCCCAGCGCGAAGTCATCGCCATCAGCGTCACCATCCCCACGATGTAAAGAAAACTCAGCACGAGACAGAGCGTGCCGCCGAAGCCGCTGACGATCTTGCTCGGGTTTTCCTCGCGAAAATTGGGGTACACCGCGCCCAGACCGACCGCCAGCGCGTTCAGCGTGAACGACATCACGCCAACCGTGATGGTGAAGTAAATTATCCGGTCAATTGACACCGAGAGCATCGCGCACGATGTACCAACGAGGATCATCGTCACCGTCATCGATACGGCTGTGGAAAAGAGGAACTTGGTCAGCAACACCCGCCGCATCCCCAGCGGTGCCATTCCCACGATCCAGACCCGTTTTCCCTCCAGCGAAATTTGCGGAAAAACAAACCGCGTGGTCAATGTCGCGAGATTCAGCGCACACGCGCCAAGGTTGAGGTACGAGGTGAGATCGATCCAAAAATCACTCGTCAGCCGATGCGAGAAATACCGCAGATTCATGATGTAGGCCACCAGCAGGCCAAGCAGAATGAGCGATTGGCCCCACTGGGTAGTGTCGCGCCAAAACGTCCGGATGTCCTTGACGATCAACGCCCGGGAATCCGCCCTACCCCACCAAAACCACTTGGCCAAGAGATCGAGCAGCTTGGGCTGGAATGCCACTTGGCCAAGCGCTTGGCTTACGCCGGATCCACGTTTCCAGAATTTCCAACCCCCGCCACCGCCCCGGCTGTTCACCGCCGAGAGCGATGCGAAAAACAGACCGCCCGACTTGGTCGCCGCGAGGTAACCGAAAAACAGCGTGTGACTGAGCAGAACCAGCCCGAAGAAAAACGTCCCCATCACAGCGCCCTCCACCCAAAGTGTGAGCCCGCTCGACACCCAGAAACTGGGCAGGTACGGAAACAGCGAAAACCGCGTTCGCGCCAGCAGGCGATCGACCACGTCCAGTACACGGGTCTCGAGCATTTCATCGGTCACGGTCTCCGGTTGCAGCCAAGAACTGATCGACACGATCACAAGCACGACCACCAGCATCGCCGCGATCTGGAACGCAAGCCGATCCAGCCAACGCGCCAGGCCCAGTGCCGCCCAACTTCCCAGCACACCCGGCAGCACAACGAACAGAGCCACAAACACCGGCGTCACGAGATAAAAATGCCAAGGCGCATTGTGTGTTGTTCCGTAGGCGATCACCAGTGGCGCAATCAAAAACAGGAACGCCCACGAGGCAAGAATGCCGGACTCGAAAATTTTCCAGCGATAAACCACCTTGTGAGGCACCGGCAGCGTGAGTAGAAAATGCGTCTCCCGGTTGCGAAACAGGTTGGTGAAATTGATGATGACGTTGCTCAGCAGAAGCAGCAAAAACAGAAATGCGAACAACAAAAACATCATCCGCTCGATCAACACCGGTCCGAGTCCGGGAAAACTCGAAGTAAATTGCAGGCCCTTGTGAAACAGGCCGAACGCCAGCCACGCGTACCCCACGACAAACAACCCCATGAGAAAGGCGTGCAGCCGGGACTGCGACACCGCCAGCTTCAGGCGACGCCAGTTTTGTGTGCGGTTGACACCCGCCAACAAACGCCAGTACGGGATGGGACGTGACTCATCCATCGACGTTTTGAGTCAACGAAAGGAATATCGACTCGAGCTTATTGTCGCGGTTGGTCGCCTGCAGTTCCTCATGCGAACCCACCGCCGCCAGTTTGCCGTGGTTCATAATGCCGATCCGGTCGGCCATCTCCTCGGCCACACTCAACTGGTGGGTGGAGACAAACACCGTCATCCCCTCGTCGGCACGCTCGCGCAGGATGTCCTTAAGCACGCGGGCATGGTGCGGGTCCAGCCCCACCATCGGCTCGTCGAGCACGAACACCTCCGGCGCGTGCATCAGTGCCGAGACGATCGCCACGCGCTGCTTGGTCCCGTGCGACAGTCCCTCGATCGATTTGGACAAAAACTCCCCAAGGCTGAACCGCTCGGCCAACACCTCCGCCTCGCGCTGGATCGCTGCCTCCTCCATCCCGAACAGTTGGCCCGTGAACCTGAAAAACTCGGTGGGCGTCAGTTTGTCGTACAGGAATGGAAAATCCGGCACGTAAGCCATGCGCTTGCGCGCCTCAAGCGGGTTGGCCTCGGTATCAATGCCGCAAATCCGCACCCGGCCGCTCGTCGCCTTCATTAGGCCGGACATCACCTTGATCGTGGTGGTTTTGCCGGCGGCGTTCGGGCCGAGGATGACAAAAAACTCCCCCTTCGGAACGGTCAGGCTGATGTTGTCCACCGCCGTCAACTCGCCAAAACACTTTGTTAACCCCTCAATCTCAATCATGGCTCTTTTGGTTTTCGGAGCGGGATACTCTCATTGTCCATCACCAACTGCCCCGGGAATTGCACCTGCAGAATTTCCCCGACCCGGCTCACCCGAACGGTGATCTGACGCTCGCCCGGCAGCTTGAATTCCAACCGATAAATCCGCACGCGTGCGCTGCCAAGCCGCATGGCGTCGTTGTAGGCATCCCACTCGAGGCCAAGCGACAGCGGGCCAACCTTGCCACCGGGTTGCGCTTGGCCAAGCGACGGGAGCATCGGCTTGATTAACGGGCCAAGCGCGGGGCCGGCAAACTGATCCACCAACGCCGCCGGATTGTGCATCTCCTCGAACGAGGTCGAGCGTTCCCATTGGCCAAGCGTGCCCTCGTACTTCACCTCGAGCAGTTGATTGGTCCTGATGGATTGAAACTCCCAGACGTTCTTCGACGTGTCCAGGTTAGCGTGCAGGTTTTGCCAATTCA
>DKGH01000089.1:0-15913 GCA_002453165.1 Verrucomicrobia bacterium UBA6775 | reverse complement strand
CACATCCACCCGGCCGTCGACGGCAAGTGTGTAGCCATCGATCGATTCCACACGACCAATCGGCTGGTTGGTGCCGCGAAAATAAATTTCATCCGGGATGATCTCCCAGCGGATAAAACCAAGCGACTTGCCGTTTTGAAAAACCTGAAGGCTGGAGGCGTCGGGTGCATTGAAAATCTTTTCGATAACCACCTCGCGTGAAACGCGACTGCCGTGGCTGGCGTCCCCGTACTCCGCCCGCCAGAGCAGGACGTTCATGGTCGTCCAGAATAGGATCAGTACCGGAAAGACCAGCCGACGCACGGGAAGATGAGATCAGTTGCGCTTGGCGGGAATGTAGACGGTCACGCCCGGCTTGAGATCGCGGGAGTTGCGCATCAACCGGGGGTTGGCCGCCTTCAACTGCGCGAACGGAATGCCGTACCTGCGGGCCACCGCGTACAGACTCTCACCCTGCTTGAGTTTGTGGGTGCGGCCGCTGTTTCCAGCCGGAGTCGCAGAGGGATAGCTTGGGCGCGTCGGGATTCCGGCAGAGGGACTGCGTGACCCTGCACCCGGCACCGGCGGCAACGCGCCGGGAAGGGGCGGCTCAGACGTGGCAACGGCGATGTTGGCCGTCTCGCTCCCAACCTGATTCAGGCGCCCCCGCATCATTTCCACCTGTCCCTTGAGGCTACTGTTTTCCGCATTGGCCTTGGCCAACTGCGTTCGCAGGGAATGAATGGCGTTGATCTCGGATGGCGGGATCGGGGCCATCGCAATGTCCTTGGCGATCTCCTTTTTGCAGACCTTGACGAAACCATCGATGTTGTCCGCGTGTTTCGAGTCCGGCTGCAGGTCGATATGGCGGTTAAAATGATAACAGGCAGCCACGTAGTCGGTCTTTTCGCCACTGCTCGGGGAGTAGAAAATCAGGGCCAATTCGAAGTGGGCAGCGGCGTTGGCAGGATTATTTGCGATCGCCTGCTCGAAGGAGAGAATGGCCCCCGCAAGATCCTTGCGGGCGAGGCGATTCTTGCCACGGGCGAAATCGGGGTCGTCCTCATGGCTGACGCTGCTACCGCTCGCGGGGTCGCAACCCGTCGCAAGCACGACCAGTGAGGCCATCGCCAACACCCGTCCCAAGCCGGACCATAACTTCATCGCCCGAACTGTAAACAGGCTTTTGCTGTAAAGGCAACCTCTGTTCACGGCAAAACGCTTTTTCTTCGGGCGCGATGGCACTACACTCCCGTCGTGCCTCGCGCAGAAAAGAGGGAAACACTGGAGCGACAACCGAGAATGGACTTGGGATGGATCGGCATCCTGATGATCGCCTTTTCCATCCTCTACCTGCTCTCCCTCCTGAGCTTCGATCCCAACGAGCCCCGACTGAATTCCTCCGACTCAGACGTCGGATACAACAATATGATTGGGCCGGTGGGTGCCCATCTTTCCAACATCTCATTCATCGCCATCGGGTTTGCATCCTACATGATGCCGTTGATCTTTCTGCTGTTTGGGCTGGCCTTCATCCATCCATTTTTCTCCTATCTTCGAAACTCCTGGAAGGAACCTGTTGCAGCGGTCGTCTACACGCTGGCCCTGATGGGGTTGTTGCAGGAACTGGACACCAACTTCGGGCTCGATTTTTGGGCACCCAAACTTCAGCTCGGCGGTGTGATCGCCCAAAAACTCATCTACCCGGCATTTCAAACCTTCGGAACAACCGGTGCCATCATCATCTACTCTGCCCTGTTACTGGCTAGCCTTTACTACCTGACCAACATTCAGCCTCTCGAGCTTTGGGCGCGACTCGTTGACTTTTGGGAGGACTGGCAGGATCGCAGGGGCAATGCCTCCTTCGCCGCCGACGCATCCAGTGCGCCGAGTGAGAAAAAACTCAAGCGCAAGGCCAAGCGCCTCGACAAGGCTCTGGACAAACAAAAGAAGGCCATCGAGAAGGAAATCGAAAAAACCACCGATGAACTCGAGGCCGCCCAAGGGCTCGGAGCCGATCTCAAGCCGGTTCCCGAACCCACTATCCGCGACCTTAGCGTGGCTGAACCCAAACCTGCCGAGCCCGAGGCCCCAAAAGACCCCAACGAGGTTGAGATGGGCGAGGTCATCTCCGCCGACGAGGTCAAGGCATCAGCCGACACTGGCGAAGACGAAGCCAAGGAGGCCAAGGAAGAAAAAAAGGATTCCACTGCCAAGGCAGACGACAAGGCCCCGGAAACGGATGAGAACCCAACAGAGCACGAGGCAGCCAGCACCGCCGAGGTGCTTGGCCAAGCGGAGGGATCGTCACCAGACGCCGAGGCCAAGCCGGTGGGAGAATCGGATTCGGAACCGACGCCCAAACCCAAGCCGGCCAAGCGCTTGGCCAAGCCCAAGGGCCCGATGGCTGTTGCCAAGACGCCCAACGTCAAGGGCTACAAGTTGCCCAAGTCGCAACTGCTCGACGAACCGGATGGCCCCTCCACCCCGGCCGAGCCTCGAGAACAACTGCTTGCCAACGCCCGGTTGCTCAAGGAAACCCTTCAACAATTCAATATCGAAGTCACCGAAGGGGACATCACGAAGGGGCCGACCATCACCCGCTACGAACTGCATCCAGCACCCGGCGTTCGGCTCGAGCGGATCGCCGCGTTGGCCAATAATATTTCAGCCGCCATCAAGGCCGAGCGCATCAACATCCTCGCGCCGGTGCCCGGCCGCAGCTCCGTCGGCATCGAGGTGCCCAATCGCATCAAGACCAAGGTGCTGTTCCGCGACATTGTCGAGTCTCCGGAATGGAAAAAGAGCAAGGCCAAGATTCCGCTCGCGCTGGGCAAGGACGTTTACGGCAAACCGATTGTCGCCGACCTCGCCGAGATGCCGCACATGTTGATCGCCGGTGCCACCGGTTCCGGCAAATCGGTCTGCATCAACTCCATCGTTGCATCGCTGTTGTTCCGGTTTTCACCGGAGGAACTGCGCTTTGTCATGATCGATCCCAAGGTGGTCGAGTTGCAGATTTACAACGGCCTACCCCACCTCGCCGCCCCGGTGGTGCACGACCCCAAGAAGGTCATCCTCGCGCTCAAGTGGGTCGTCAACGAGATGGAGAAGCGATACCAGATTTTTGCCAAGGTCGGCGCCCGCAACATCAGCGGCTTCAACTCGCGCCCCAAGAAAAAACCGGTCAAGCAGGACCAGGCCGAACTGCCGCTCGACGAAACCGGCGAAGGCTTCGCGGTTGAGATGGATGAGGAGGTCAGCGTCCCGCGCGAGGACGACATCGAGATTCCGGACAAACTGAGCTACATCGTCGTGATCATCGACGAATTGGCCGACCTCATGTTGATGGCCAAGAACGAGGTAGAGGGCTGCATCGCCCGCATCACGCAGATGGCCCGCGCAGCCGGCATCCACTGCATCGTGGCCACCCAGCGGCCAAGCGTCGATGTCATCACCGGTGTCATCAAGGCCAACATCCCGGCCCGTATCGCCTTTCAAGTCGCTGCCAGAGTCGATTCCCGCACCATTCTCGATGCGATGGGCGCCGACAAACTGCTCGGCAAGGGCGACATGCTGTTTCTCCCTCCCGGCACATCCAATCTCCGCCGGGCACAGGGCTGCCTTGTCACCGACGACGAAATCAATCGCATCGTCGAGATCGTCAATAATCAGGCCAAGCCTTGTTACGACACGGAGATGGAACGCCAACTCGAAAGCCCAAGTACCAACGGAGCCAACGGTGGCAGTGGCATCGACGAGGACGAGGAGATCATCCAAAAATGCATCGATGTCATTCGTGTAGAGGAAAAGGCCAGCGTCTCCCTCATGCAACGCCGACTGCGTCTGGGCTACACCCGTGCCGCACGCATCATGGATGAACTCGAGGACCGCGGACTCGTCGGGCCCAGTCGCGGCGCCGAGCCTCGCGAGATTCTTTTTAACCTCGACTGATCCCGGTCACTTCCCGTACCAGTCGCGCAGGCTCACCTCGGACGCATCGCCGACCAGTTTCTTGAACTTGGCCGTGTCACTGCCCCGATAGTGGTACGGGTAAACCGTCTTCGGCTTGAACTCCCGCACCGCATCCGCTGCCTGCTCCGGGGTCATTGTGTACGGTAGGTTCATGCAGACAAATGCCACGTCGATTTTCTTGAGCGCGCGCATCTCGGGAATGTCCTCCGTGTCCCCGCTCACGTAGACCCGCTTGCCACCGAACGTCATCACGTAGCCGTTGCCGCGCCCCTTGTTGTGGAACCGCAGCCGCGTCGGTGTCAGGTTGTACATCGGCACCGCCTCCACCTTGATGCCGGCTTTCTCGACTGACTTGCCGTTGGCCAGGGTGGTGATGCTCTTTTTCAACCCAGCCGGAGCTAGAGCCGCCACCGCCTCCGGCGCGATGACCACCGTCTTTTCCTTCACTACAGCCGTGAGGGTGTCCTTGTTGAAATGGTCGCCGTGAATGTCGGTCACCAGCACCACGTCCGGTGTGCCGAATTTTTTGAATGGTGCCGCCCCGCCAACCGGATCGACGAACACGGTTTTGCCATCCCACTGGAACACCACCGTACCATGCTTGACCGGGTTTATGATGAGGTCACCCTTGGCGGTTTTAATTTTATCTGCGGCCTGACTGGAGAACGCGCCGAGAAGGCACAGGCCAAGTGTCCATTGAAGAATTCGGTTCGTAGTCATTGGAAGGCCACAAGCTACCGCCTGGCCAGACGCGCTGCAACGGTAATCCCCTACCCCTCCCGCTTGGCCAAGCGGCTGCGCTGCCAAAGGAAGATTGCGAGGGCAATCCCCACCGGCAGCAAAAACAGGCTCAGCTGTTGCCCCGGCTTGATCCAGCCCAGCCACAGTTGCTCCGGTTGATAGTCACCACGGAAAAACTCGACTATGAAACGGTTGACCGAATAAGCCATCAGGTAAACTGCGAACACTTGGCCGTCGAATCGCTTCCTGCGGTAAAGCCAGGCCAAGCCACCGTAGAGGGCGAAATTCAGCAGTGCAGCGTAAACCTGCGACGGATGAACATGCACAGAATGGGCCGGATCGCCCGGCGCTTGGCCAAGTGCGTCGAAGGCGGGACTGTGCGCAGGGAATTGAATCGCCCACGGCAGGTCACAGGTCGCCCCGAAACAACAGCCGTACATGAGGCAGCCCAAACGACCAAGCGCGTGGCCAAGCGGAACACTCGGAGCAAAGGCATCGGCGATTTTCCACAACGGCTGACTGCCATGAATCCGCGTATACAGGATCACAGCCAGCGCGGCACCGATGAAGCCACCGTAAAAAACCAGCCCCCCACTACGAAAATCGATCCAGTCTGAAAACGGCTTATCGGAGTATTCACCCCAATTGGTGATCACATAAAGAACCCGGGAGCCCAGGAGAGCGGCGATGATGATCCACACACCGAGATCGGAAACCACCTTGCCGTCAATGCCATCCCGAGCCGCGCGCCTGCTGGCCGTCCAAAGCCCAATCAAAAACCCGCCGGCCACGAGAATGCCGTACCAATAGATTGCGAAGCCGCCGATCTTGAAGGCGATGGGATCCATGCCGGCGTTTAACGAAGCGAGTTGGTCACAACAGTCTGCCCCCCGGCGGCGGTATCACCCATGCCGGGCGGCAATGGCGGTGTAGCCTTTTTTTCGAAGCCAGGTGGCAAGGGCGGCATCTTCGTCACAAGTGTGCGCCACTGCTTTCGCTCGGTGTCACCCATTTCGTTCCAGCGCTGGGAATTTCGAAAGAACGAAGTGCGCTCGTGCTGCGTCATGTCAGCAAGCCGATCGAACGACTTGATCACCAATTCGCGTTGTGCAGCGGACATCGCCTTGAATCGCTCAAGGCTGGCCTCCATCTTGGCACGTTCACGGCGCGGCAAATGACTCAGGGCCTTCTCCTGCTCAGAGGGGCGAAGGTCGAAAAAACGGTGGAATTGCCGCGACATCTTCCTCCGATCCGGCTTGGGCTTGCTCCGCCAGTCGGCGATGCGTTTCTCCACCCCTTCCCGCAGCTTGGGTGGCATTCTGCCAATGTGATTAGTCATCGCGATACGCGATCCCCGGCCGCGACCAAAACTGGACATGTAGCGAAAAAACGACTCGTTCTTGAGCAACTCCTCCTGGGCCCCTCCATCCAGTTTGTCCCAACCGGCGAGACGTTCGTTAATATCCTCGCGAAAACGCTCCGGCACCGAGGCAAGGCGCTGTGTGCGCTTGGTGGCATCAAGCTTCATCAGCGGCAGCAGGTGCCAGCGAAAATCCAGTGCATCCAGTTTTCGATTCCGCTCAGTCTCGGACATCGAGGCGTACTCGCTCACCTTCGCGCGCACCACCTTGCGATGGCGCTCGGAGGAGACTTTCAGTTCCTGAATCGCAGCTTCACGATCGGCTTCCGACAGTGCAACGATGGTCTTGAATTTTGCGAATGGTGATTCCACCCCAAGCGCGCTCACCGCCATGCCCACCGCCAATGCCGGCAACAGAATCAGGCGACGTACTTGGGATCGAAGCGACATGGTTTACTTGAGCGCGGCCCAGAGTTCCTCGTCGATGGGATCCGATTGGTCGATGGCCTCAATGGAATCGAAATCGGTCAGCAACCCGGGAGCCATCTCCGCGATTATGGCCACGGCCTGAAGGCTCTCAGCCATCTCTGCCCGATCCTGATCGAGATGGTTTTGGTAGCCAAAAACTCCAATAAGCAGGGCCACAGCCGCAGCAGAAGCCAGTTGGATCGAGCGATATTGTGGTGAGAAAAGCCGCTGCCACCACGCTTGGCCAAGGGCCGGAGCCGGTTGGTCCTGCCGCTGTGCTTCGCCCAGCACCCGGGCAGTGAAATTGCTCGGGACAATCACATCAGGCAGCTTGGCCAGCAGATGGTCAACCGCCTCGAAATCAGCGAGTTCAGCCTTGTTTTGGGCCAATAAATCGTCGATCCAGGCCAGCTCCTCAGCCGTCAATTCCCGCTCCATGGCGGCCTGCATTAGCTGGCTGTATTGCTGGTCGATTTGTTCGTTGTTTCCGAGTTGATTCATTGTCGCCCTTTCTTAAAAACCGGGGTTACAAAAAAGTTTTGTCGCAGGGTCATTTTTTCTGCCAATCACCTGATTTTAGATATGGTTTGAGCCGCGCCTTGAGAACCGCGCGCCCACGAAAAATAATCGATTTCACCGCCGTCAGCGAAATTCCACCCAAAACCTCGGCGATCTCCTCGTAACTCACACCGCCCTCGCGGCACAACAGCAGGGCCGTCCGCTGTTTCTCAGGCAGATCGCGGATCGCCTCCTCCACCCGCGCGTGCAGTTCATCATTCAACGCCGCTTCTGCCGGGATCGGGCTGGTGAAATCCTCAACCACATGGCGTGGCTGCAAATCGTTATCGGGATGGGTTTCATCGAGAGAATCGGCCGGATGCCGTGTGCGACGCCGAATTTCGTTCAGCCCAAGATTACGGGCGATGGTAAACAGCCAGGTGGTGAATTTGCTGTTCGGCTCATAGCGCTCGCGAGTTTTCCAAATCTGGACAAAGGTGTTTTGCGCGATGTCCTCCGCCTCGTCGAGATCGTGTATCAGCCGGTAGACGAGGTTCATCACCGGTTGTTTAAATTTCTCCACCAACGCCTCGTAGGCCGACAAGTCCCCCTCCTTCACCCGCAGCATCAGGGCAATGTCCGGATCGTTCTTATCAGCCATCTCGGGAAAACTTAAGTTACGCTTGGCCAAGCGGCAAGGTTACGAGTAGCCGCTTGGCCAAGCGGAATTGTTTAACCGGTCGCTTGACGCTAGGCTGGGGCTGTGCCGGAGGTCGGTTCATTTTCCATCGCGCCACTTGATATTCCCGCAGACAGTTCACTCGCCAAGGAACTGCCCCGGCTGAAGCGGCATCTCAAGTCGGAATCGGCGCGACTACAGGAGTGGCACCGCGAGGGTGCCGACGGACGCGAGGTCTGCGCCGCCCGCTCGGCGGTCATCGACACGCTGCTCGCCACGCTGTTCGACTGGGCGCTGGACACGTTTGAGCCAAAAAAAAGGGAGCGCAAACTCACGATGTCGCTGGTCGCCATAGGCGGTTACGGGCGTTCCGAGTTAAATCCCCACAGCGACATTGACTTCATGCTGCTGCACAGCGGCACCACGCCGAGTGTCACCCGGATTTTCAACCACGAGTTGATCGAGAAACTCACCGGGCCGGGAGGATTAATCTACACGCTGTATGACCTTGGCATGAAGGTCGGCTACTCGGTGCGCAACATTCAGGATGCGGTCAACGTCGCCAACGATGACATGCAAACCAAGACCTCACTGATCGAGTCACGACTGATCAGTGGCGATGCCGGGTTGTTTGAGCAGTTTCAAAAACGGGTTGAGGTCAAGTGCGTCCGCAGCCACATCGATGACTACCTGCAAATGCGTATCGCCGACCAGGACGCACGCCGGGTGAAGTTCGGCAACTCCGCCCTGTTGCAGGCACCCAACATCAAAAACGGATGCGGTGGCCTGCGCGATTACCAAAACCTGTTGTGGATGACTCACTTCAAGTACAGCACGCGCACGCTCGCGGAACTGGAGGCACAGGAAATGATCCGCCCCAACAACCGCGCGCAACTGGAGGAAGGCTATGGGTTCCTGCTACGAGTGCGCAACGAGCTGCATTACCAGACCAAGCGTCCCTCCGACGACCTACCCAAGGCACTGCAACCCAAGGTGGCTTGGCAGCTTGGCTACAAGGATCGCTCGCCAGCACGGCGACTCGAGGCGTTCATGCGCGACCTTTACATGCACATGCGCCGGATTCACCTGATAACCCGCATGGTCGAGCGGCGTCTTGCGCTTCGACCCAAACCCTCCCGGCGCATCCCCTCGCTGCGATCGCTCTTTCGCGGCGGTGAAAAACAGGAAACTCTGGATGGCTTTCAGGTGATCGAGGGCGAACTGGTTCCCGTTTCGAGCCGGGTTTTCAAGGATCAACCACGACGACTGATGCGGGTGTTCCTGCATGCCCAGCAGCGCACCCTGGAGTTTCATCCGGACCTGATCCAGTTGCTGCGCGACAACGTTTCACTGGTCGACGAATCGTTCATTAAAGACGCAGAGGTGCACGAGACGTTTCTCGAGATTCTCAACCAACGCGGCAACGTCGCTCCCGCGGTGCGCGCCATGCACGAGGTCGATCTGCTGGGCCGGTTTATCCCGGAATTCGGCCGGATGACCTGCCTGGTGCAACACGAGTTTTTTCACGCCTACGCCGCGGATGAACACACGCTCATCTGCCTCGAGAAACTTGATCAGGTCTGGGATGCCAACGAGCGCCCGTTCACGGACTACACTCATATTTTGCAGGACATCGACCTGCCCTACCTGCTTTACCTCGCGCTGTTCCTGCATGATACCGGCAAGGGCATGGAGAGTGGCGACCATGTGAAGGACGGCACCGCTGTCTGCCTGCAGGTGGGCGAACGGCTGGGCTTGTCACCCCGGCGCTTAAGCCGCCTCCGTTTTCTCGTGGAAAACCACCTGCTCATGGCGGAGGTTTCGCAACGGCGCGACATCGATTCGCCGACCGTGATTCGCCAGTTCGCCGAGGCATTGCAGGACGAAGAAAACCTGGCCATGCTCACACTGCTGACGTTTACCGATTCGCTTGGCACCAGCGATGATTTGTGGAACGACTTCAAAAACACGCTACTCCAGTCGCTGTATCGCAGAGCCGGCCGGCGCCTGGCCAGCGGTGAGGATTACGAGGCGGCGGAAAAGAACCGCTTGGCCAAGCTCAAGTTTACCCTGCGGGACGAGCTGCCGCCCCACTTGTCAGAAGAGGAACTGGAGGCGCATTTCAACCACCTCACGCCGCGTTACTTTCACGCCCACTCGATCCGGCACATCCTGGTCGATCTCGAGCAGGTTAACCTGTTCCTCAATCGCGTCACAGCCAAGCGGAATGAAAAAGCGCTCGAACCGATCATCAACTGGCACGACCGGCCGGCGCGCGGCTACACGTCGTTAAAAGTTTGCACGTGGGATCGGCCCGGATTGTTCACGACCATCTCCGGTGCTCTGGCCGCAACTGGGCTAAACATTCTGAGCGCCCGGGTTTTCTCGCGTAGCGACGGCATCATCATCGACACGTTTTTTGTTGTGAATGCCAAAACCGGCGGCTTGGCCAAGCATACCGAGCGCGACAAGTTCAGCAAACTGATCACCCAGGCGCTGCTGCCGGACGGGGACTCGGCGTTTGAAGAGCAGACCATGGTCAAGCGCGAGGATACGGAGGAATGGCAGCTCCCCACACGCATCCGGATCGACACCCAGTCGGTCGAGTCGCGGACCATCGTCGAGGTGGAATCGGAGGATCGACTCGGGCTGTTGCACCGCATCTCAAACGTGCTTACCCGGCACGACTTGAACATCCACGTGGCAAAAATCAGCACCGAAAAGGGAGCCGCGATTGACACGTTTTACGTCCGGACTATGTCAGGAGGCAAACCGACTGATGAGAATAAGCTCGACGAATTGAAGCGAGCGCTGGAAACCGAACTCGGCTAACGCTTTAGCGGCGGGAGGCCATAAAACTTCAACGCATTTTTGTAAAAATACTTCTCCTGCGCCGCGCGGGGTTTGTCCGCAAAAAACGCCTTCACGACCGCGAGGTACTCCGCATAAGTGCCGCCCCGCATGGTCACCGGCCAATTGCTTCCGTAGATCAGTCGGTCTTCGCCGAACGCCTCCCAAAGCACATCCAGCTCGGACTTGTAAAACGAGACGCCCTTCGGGGAAGGCTGCCGGTCGGACTGTTGGAACAGGCCGGAAATCTTACAGTGCACGTTCGGATTTTTTGCCACTTTTTGAACCCCAGCCACCCACTTTGGATCGGCCGGCTTGCCCTCGATGTCTGCACCGGCCACGTGGTTCATCAAAATCTTCAGGTTTGGCAAACGCTTGGCCACCATGTCGACGTCCTCGATGCTGTACTGAAACATCAGCACGTCCAGTGTTTGGTCCATCGCGGCCAACAATTGAAGATCAGCCCAGACCGCCTTGTTTTCAAAAAACGCGTCGCCGCCTGGGCGTTCGCGCATACGGATTCCCACATAGCGCTTGTCCTTCGAGAGTTGAAAAAGGTGCTTTTTGAAATCCGGCGTGCCGATCTCGAGGCTGCCCACCAATCCGATGTAACGGTTGGGATCATGCTTCACAAGGTCGAGCACCCATTGGTTGTCCGGAATCCATTTGCTCGCCTCGACGATTACCGTGGCGTTAACTCCGTTCTCGTCGGACACCTTGTCGAAATGCTCGGTCAGAATCGGCTTATACAACACCTTGTCCGTCTCCGGCGGCCACGGCACACCTTCCGGCCGTCTCGTGTCGTATAGGTGAATGTGCGTGTCGATGATCGGGATGGCCGTGCTTTTTTTCGACGTCGCACAACCGACGGCAATCACGGCCACGAACAAAGGAAATAGAATATTTTTCATGCTTAAAATCAGACGTGTTTAGTAAGTCCACTCATCGGCGAATCTACCTCGGCGAATTCCTCGACCGGCACGCCCATGCGCTGCATAGTCGCCAGATGGTATTTGGAAAGAGAATAATTTCGGCGATACTTGAGGTAACGCCCGGAGCGCACCGTGCCTCCTCCCCCCCCGGCGAAGATGACCGGTAAATTCTCCTCTCCATGTGCATGGCCATCGCCGAGACTTGACCCGTAGAGCAGCATTGTGTTGTCGAGCAGCGATCCGTTGCCCTCGTCAATGCTCTTCATCTTGCCAAGCATGTAGGCGAACTGCCGATGATGCCACGCCGTGACGGCATTGTACATGTCCCGTTTTTGGGAAACCGTTTTCCACGAATTGATGCCGTCATCATCCTCGGTTTTGCCACTGATGTCGCGATAGTGCGACAGTGCGTGCCACGTCCCACGAACTCCATCGATAAAATCAAAGTAACGATTGCTCTGCCCATGATCGAGCATCAAGGACCCCACGCGAGTTGCGCCGGACCAAAAGCCAAGCACCATCAGATCCATCATCGTCCTCATGTAGGTCTCGTGATCTTCCGGGATACCCACCGGCGGACGTTTAAACTCGATCGCCTCCGCTTGGCCAAGCTCGGATTTGCCGGTCTGTTTCTCGGCAAACTCCATCCGTTTTTCCACGGCACGCAGCGCCTCCAAGTATTCGTCAATCTTTCGCTGGTCCGCTTGGCCAACGCGGCGCTTGAGACTCTTTGCCTGGTCGTTGACAAGATCGATCACGCCCTTGTCCGTCACTCCCTCGCTCGCCTTGCGGAACATCCGGTCATAAATCGTCCGTGGATTTATGTCCCTTGTCGACGGCAGCTTGCTGTTCACCCATGAGATGGAGTTGCGTGGCAGGCTGTTGGAAAAATATCCCTCGCCGCGCATCGACATTTCCAGCGACGGCAACATCGTGTCCCGGCCAACATGTCTCGCGATGATTTGATCAACCGATGCCCCTCCGGCGCTCACCCGCGAACCGCTATAGGAACCGCCGGTCAACCATGTGGCCGTGCCGGCCCCATGGCCATTGCCGCGTGGCGTCCAGATATTATGCCCAATGAGGATGTCCTTCTTGTACGGCTCAAGTTCCTTCATCCACTTGTTCAGACGGCGCAACCTGCCGTCACGCTCAACCTTGTCCGGCTCCCAGCTACCCTTGGCCACGCCGTTCGGAAAATAAAGATAGCCGGCTCGCAGTTTGGGGCGCTTGGGCGTCACGGCCAGTACGGAGAGCGGTTGCATTGCCTCCAGCCAGGGGAGCGTCACCGCGGCTCCAACGGCACGGAGCATGGTTCGACGGGAGAGTTGCCAGGATTTAGCCATTGTCAGCTACGGTTTTGTTCTTTTCGGAATCTGCATTCACCGGGTTTTTGCGGAAGTGAAACGGGTAACTCGCGCACACTTCACGCAGCAGTGTCTGCATCCGGTGGCCATCCTTTTTGAATGCCGACAATATCTTCCGCACGGCCGGTTCGTCGTAATACTCGAGTTGCCGGCCAAGGGCGTAGGAAAGCATCTTGCGCGTCACCTGACGAGCCAAGTCATCGAGTTTTTCGTCCACGATCACTTCGCGCAGGCCGATCGGCCCCTCGAACTCGGTTCCGCTTGGCAGTCGCCCTTTCGAGTCGATCGATCGCCCCCGGCTCTTCGTGCGCCACCGGCCAAACCAGTCGTAGTTTTCCAGCGAGAAACCAAGCGGATCCATCTCGCGATGGCACGAGTAGCAGCGGGGATCCTTGCTGTGCATCTCCAGCTTTTGACGAAATGTCAGCTTGCGATTGTCTTCGATGTCCTCGTCCAGTTCACCGGCATCGGGGGGCGGTGGCGGTGGTGGTGTGCCGAGGAGAGAATCAAGAATCCATTCGCCGCGCCGTATCGGGCTAGTCCGATAGGGCGATGAGGTCACAGCCAGCACAGATGCTTGTCCAAACAGGCCGTAGCGACGTTTATCCGTGTGCGCCACGAGACGCATTTCATCCCCTTTCACACCTTTCAATTTGTAAAACTTGGCCAGTTCCTCGTTCACGTAAGTGGTCTTGGACTGAATCAACTCGGTCAGCGGCTTGTTATCCCGGATCAGGGAGGCAAAGCCCATCGCCGACTCCTTTTTCATCGCCGCCATCAGCGTGTCCGTGCACCACGGGTTGTCAATCGGATCGAGCCGCACGCGAACCCCCAGAGCGTCAAAGCCAAGCCACTGTGCGGCGAACACACTGCCCAGCGTATCGGATTTCGGATCTGCCAGCATCCGAGTGACCTGTCTGGCGAGCACGTCCGGCTTGGCCAGGCGCTTCTCCGCAGCTAGGCGGAACAACTCGTCGTCAGGCATGCTGGCCCACAGGAAATACGACAAGCGGCTGGCCAGTTCATACTCGTCGACGCGATACGATTCGTCCGTGTCTTTGGCCTGTTCTGATTTTAGCAGGAACGCCGGCGACACCAGCGCAGCACCAAGCGCACGGCGCATGCCCATCGCGAACGACTCGCCTTTCTCACGGGAGCGATCGTAAATCGTTCGCACCTCCCCCTCCTCGTGCTTGGTCGGTGGGCGACGAAACGCGCGCAGCAAAAATCGATTGATGATCTTCCTCGCCGCCTCAGGCTCCTCCCCCTCATCGCTTGGCCAAGCGACGAATACCGGCGATTTTTTATTTGGCGCCACCTTCAACGGCGCGGCGGCCTCAACTGCCTTGTCTATCGCACCGAGATAACGCTCCATCAGTATCGGCTGCAGGAAAAGCGTATTGGCGCTGTTGTCGAACCCACTCTTGCCGCTGAGATCGATCGGGAAATCGGCAACAAGATTCATGTCCAATCCGAGAAGATCACGAATCGTGTTGCTAAATTCAATATGCGTCAGGCGCCGGACTGGCTCGTAGCCGGGATCTTCGACCGTGCTGTAATCAAATTGAACCACCTCGTGATCGAGCCACTCCAGCAATGCCTTCTTTTCCCTCGAAGACGGTTGATCCTTTTTCTTCGGAGGCATGTCGCCGTTCTCGACGCGGCTGATCACCGTCTTCCACAAGTCGAGATTCTTGACTAACGGCTTGGCCTCCAGCGCTGCCTCGAGGTTCACCTCGCCCTTTTGCGTTTCCCCATCGTGGCAATCAAGACAGTAACTCTCCATCAACGCCACGCCATCAACCTCCGCAGCCAAGCCCTTGGCCAAGCCGACAAAAATCAAGCAAAGTGCAAGCCATGTCCCGCGCGATCGGTTTATGCCTCGAATCAAACCCATCGGAGGTAATTTAAGATGTGATCGGCCAGGCGCTTGGGTGACTTTCAGTTAAAACCAGCCAAAAGCTGATGAACTTATTTTTTCACATCGAACGCGAAGAGCAGTTCCTGATCGCGGAGATACAGAACGCCATTGGATACAACCGGGTGCGTCCAGATTCGGCCGGCGGGTTTGCGAAGTTCGGTCTGGGGCTCGAGTTTGAAGCGACCATGCTCTTTCCAGCCTTTGGTATCCGCACTGGCAAGTACCACTGTTCCGGATCCTTCGTCCATGCAGTACAGCCGGTTGTCTGCGTAAAAAATGCAACCCTTGCCGAGTTTTTTGGAATCCCAAACCACCTCGCCGGTCTTGAGATTTTGACATGTCCAACCGCGACCATCGGAGTAGCCGTAGAGGTGCCCGCCCTTTAGCAACACGCCACCGTGGTGGTTCTTCATGTTCCTGTTCGAGTAATCCTCCCGCACACTATAGTCACTTCCGAGTGTGATCTTGCGACAGCCCACGCCGTAGCCGGAACTGATGTAAATCTGGTTTCCCTGAATAATCGGTGTGGGGATGACCGCCGTTCGGCCAGGCCACGCGTTTTTCCAGAGAACTTTCCCATTCAACGCCGAGACACCGGCCAGTGTCTTTTGAGTGAGTTGCACGATTTGCCGCCGACCGTTGATCGTTGCCGGCACAGGGGACGAGTACTGAGCCCCGTCTTTCCAGTCGCCGCTGCGCCACTTTACTTCACCTGTATTTTTGTCCAGTGCCGCGAGCGTGCCCTCGCCGCCGCCGGGAGTGCAAATGACAAGATCGCCATCGACCAGCACCGACTCGGAGTAGCCCCAGTACGGCACCTTGCCCCCGAGATCATCGACCAAATCGACCTTCCACAAGATTTCACCATCGGCCGCGTTAGCGCAGACCAATCCACCCTTCGCGCCCAAGGCATAAACCTTTCCTCCATCGACAGTCGCGGCGCCGCGTGGCCCGTTGCCCCAGTTGTTCGAGAAAACACTGTTGAGCGGAATCGCCCAGAGCGTGTCGCCGGTTTTCATCGCCTTGGCGAATAGGTGCTCCTTCTCGTCCTTTGTTCCAAGGATGAATAATTTGCCCTTGGCGACAGCCGGCGTGGAGTAGCCGATACCGATGTCCTTCGAAAGCCATAGCCGTTTCGGCCCA